>JBEDUR010000133.1:0-66614 GCA_040414865.1 Acidimicrobiales bacterium | reverse complement strand
TTCATGGCCGAGGGGGCCGAGCACATCCGGATGTGGCGGGAGCTTTGAATGCTCACGCCGCCGGTGCGGTGTCCAGGTCGCCGAGCGCCGGGCCCATGAGGTCGGTGAAGTTGCCCCGGAAGAAGGCCGAGCGCTCGGTCTCGGTGCACGCGGCGAGCGATGTGGTGAACCGCTTCATGGGGTTCCGCCCGCCTTCGACGTGGGGGTAGTCCGAAGAAAACAGCGCGACTTCGCTCCCGGCCTGCTCGACGATCCAGCCGGCGTCCTCGTGCGGGTACGGCGTCACCCGGAGCTGCCGGCGGACGTACTCGGAGGGCTTGAGGCTCGCCCGCTGCAGCCGCTCCTCGTTCCTGGAGAACGCCTCGGCCGCTGAGTCCATCGCCCGCATCCAACCCGGCAGCCAGCTCGCTCCGAGCTCGATGGCCCCGAACTTGAGCTCGGGGAACCGCTCGAACACGCCGTCGATGATAAGCGTGGCGAGGGTCTGCATCGGGGCGTAGGGGATGGCCATGTAGGAGACGGAGGTGAAGTTGGCGTCGCCGCCGTGGAAGTCGGGTACCGGCGGCAAGCCGTTGTTCTTGTACACCGGGTTCATCGGCTGCTCGCCGCCGACGTGGAAGACCACCGGCAGGCCGGCCTCTTGCGCCTGGGCCCACACCCGGTCGAAGCCCACGTGGCTCGGGGAGTGCTCCTTCGGCGGGCTCGAGGAGATCATGAGGGCTCTCGCCCCGAGCTCGATGGCGTCGGCCGTCGCGGCCCCCGCCGCGTCGATGTCGCAGAACGGGACGTAGCAGACCGGCAAGAGCCGGGGGTCGATCGAACAGAACTCGACGATCGTCCGGTTGTGCGCCCGGGCCAGGGCATGGGCCAGCTCCGGGCCCCGGTGGAGGTCGAAGGAGCGCAGGTCACCCAGATAGGTGGTCGTGAACACCAGCTGGCTGGCAAAGCCGAGGAGGTCCAGGGCGACCGGGCGGTCCTCGCGCACCATCGCGCCAAGCGCGATGTGGTTCTTCCGCAGCATGATCTCGGCCGAGTCCTTGGCCCGGAACTCGGGATCGCGCTGTTTGGCCAGTGCCGAGGCGACGAACGACGGGGTCTGGCCGGTGCCGAGCGCCTCGGTCAGCGCCTCACGCACGTTGGGATCGGCGTGGGCCTCGGCGGTGCCGGGCGGTTCGAAGATGTGGGAGTCGGCGTCGTGGACCACGCGCCCTTCGACGTAAGGCATCACCCACCTCCTCGCCCGACGCGGCAGGTCCGCTCGGGCTCGCGTGCTCGGTCAGTGTGGCCCATGGTGCCACCCACGGCGCCGCGGTGCCCGGCCCCGGGCCGGAGGCGCTCAGCTCGGCAGGCCCAGGGAGAGCAACACGAGCTCCTGGAGCACCCGGGCGGTGGCCCCCCAGACGCGCTCGCCGTCGACGTCGAAGAACCAAATCGCGCGCGGTCGGGGGCCGTCTGGGGACCAGGCCCCATACGGGTCCCACTCGGCCATCCGGTAGACGCCGTCACCGGCCAGCTCGGCCAGTTCGACGTCGAAGACCCGAGCCACCTCGGAGGGGTTGGCCCGCACCGACGGGCGCTCGTCGATCACCCCCACCACCGGCAGCACCAGGGTGGCCTGCATGGTAAAGAGCGGGTGCAGCCACCCGACCACTCGCACCGTCGAGGGCTCGATCCCGACCTCTTCCTCGGCCTCGCGCAAGGCGGCCGCCGGGGCGTCCTCTCCGGCTTCCAAGCGGCCGCCCGGGAAGCTGACCTGACCACGGTGGGTACGCAGGTCCTCGGAGCGATGGGTGAGGAGGACCCGCGCCTCGCCGTGTTCCTCGAACAGGGGGACCAGGACAGCGGCGGGTACGGAGTCGCCGCCGGCGTCACCGGGCGCGACACCGAGTCGTCCCGGGGTTGAGCCGGGGCCGCTCGGCGTGGGGCCGGGGCCAACCTGGCCGGCCCGCTCCAGCGCGCCGAGCACGGTCGAGAGCGGGATCGGCCTGCGCCGCTCGGGCGAGAGCGTGGACCACGGTGCGGGGCCGCCAACCGGCGAGTTCCGTGCCTCCGGACGGGCCGGGTCGCCCGGCGGGATGTTCGACATCAACCTCAAGCTACGGCCCCGGGGATGGGGACGACTACATCATCCCCATCCCGCCCATGCCGCCCATCCCGCCCATGCCGCCTCCGGGGGCGGGAGCAGGGGCGGGCGGCTCGGGCTTGTCGGCCACGAGAGCCTCGGTCGTGAGCAGGAGTCCGGCCACCGACGCCGCGTTCTGCAACGCGGAGCGGGCCACCTTGGCCGGGTCGATGATCCCGGCCTTGAGCAGGTCCTCCAAGTCGCCGGTCATGGCGTTGAAACCGACGTTGCCGCTGGCGCCCTCGACCGACCGGACGAGCACCGCGCCCTCGTAGCCCGCATTGGAGGCGATCCAGCGCAGCGGAGCCTCGAGGCTCTTGGCCACGATGTTCGCCCCGGTCGCCTCGTCACCGGAGAGCGACGAGACCACCTTGTTCACCGCGGGCCGGCTGCGGAGGAGCACCGTGCCGCCGCCGGCAACGATTCCCTCCTCGATGGCGGCCCGGGTGGCCGACAACGCGTCTTCGATCCGGTGCTTCTTCTCCTTCAGCTCGACCTCGGTGGCCGCGCCGACCTTCACCACTGCGACACCGCCGGCCAGCTTGGCCAGACGCTCCTGCAGCTTCTCGCGGTCCCAGTCCGAGTCGGTGTCGTCGATCTCCCGCTTGATCTGCGCGATCCGGCCCTGCACCTCGGCCTCGTCGCCGGCACCCTCGACGATGGTGGTGTCGTCCTTGGTGATGATCACCCGACGGGCCCCGCCCAACAGGTCCAGGGTGGTGTTCTCCAGCTTGAGGCCGATCTCCTCGGAGATCACCTCGGCGCCGGTCAGCACGGCCATGTCCTGGAGCATCGCCTTGCGGCGGTCGCCGAAGCCGGGCGCCTTCACCGCGGCCGACGTGAAGGTCCCCCGGATCTTGTTGACCACGAGGGTCGCCAGCGCTTCGCCCTCGACATCCTCGGCCACGATGAGCAGCGGCTTGCCCGTGCCCATGACCTTCTCGAGCACCGGCACGAGGTCGTGCACCGCGCTGATCTTCTGGTTGTAAAAGAGGATGACCGGGTCGTCGAGCACCGTCTCCTGACGGTCCTGGTCGGTGACGAAATACGGCGACAGGTAGCCCTTGTCGAACTGCATGCCCTCGGTCAGCTCGAGCTCGATGCCAAAGGTGTTGGACTCCTCGACGGTCACCGTGCCGTCCTTGCCCACCTTGTCGATGGCCTCGGCCAGCACGTCGCCGATGGCCGCATCGGCGGCCGAGTTGGCCGCAACCTGGGCGATCTCGCTCCTCGAGTCGATCTCCTTGGCCTGGGAGGCGATGGCCTCGACCGCGGCCGCCACCCCCTTCTCCATCCCGCGCTTGAGCGCGGCCGGGCCCGCCCCGGCTGCCACGTTGCGCAGGCCCTCGGAGATCAGGCTCTGGGCGAGCACGGTGGCCGTGGTGGTGCCGTCGCCGGCCACGTCGTTGGTCTTGGTGGCCACCTCTTTCACCATCTGCGCGCCCATGTTCTCGAACGGGTCCTCGAGCTCCACCTCGCGGGCGATGGAGACGCCGTCGTTGGTGATGGTCGGAGCGCCGAACTTCTTGTCGATGACCACGTTGCGGCCCTTGGGACCGAGCGTCACCTTCACGGTGTCGGCAAGCTTGTTGACGCCGACCTCGAGTCCCCGCCTGGCGGACTCGTCGAACTTCAAGATCTTGGGCATGGTTGGTCGGTCTCCTTGTTGCTTCTCGAATGGGAGGGCCGCGGCAGCGCTGGACTACCGCTTGGGGCTACTTCTTGACGACCTTGGCCAGCACGTCTCGGGCCGAGAGGATGAGCAGGTCCTCACCCTCGACGGTGATCTCGGTGCCGCCGTACTTGGAGTAGACGACCGAGTCGCCCACCGCCACGTCCAGGGCGATCAGCTCACCGGTGTTTTCGGCCCGCCGGCCGGGTCCGACGGCGAGCACCTCGCCCTGCTGGGGCTTCTCCTTGGCGGTGTCCGGGATGACGAGGCCCGATGCCGTGGTTTCCTCCGATTCGCCGGGGCGGACGACGATGCGGTCCTCGAGCGGTTGCAGATTCATCGGTGAGGGCCTCCTTGGCGCTCGTTAGCACTCGAACCTTGTGAGTGCCAAACGATAGCGGTCCCGGGCGGCCTCGGCAACCGGCCTGGCTGGGGCACGACGCGCTAGATCACCCGCCTCGTCACCCGGTCGGCCAAGGCATCGAGCACCGGCCGCGGCCCGCGGAACGACCCCAAGAGGAAGATCTCGTGGACCCCCTTCAGGGCCAGCTCGGGGGTCACGTCGGGGGCGACCTCGAGGATCCCGATCACCTTGAAGTTGAGCGTCTGCCCGGCGGCCACGGCGTTCTCCAGCTGCTCACGGCTCATGCGGTTGTAGCCGAGGGTGGCGACCAGCCGATGGCGAACCCCCTCGATCTCCCGATCGTGCTCGGCGAAGACCCTGGCCAGTCCGCCGCGCACCACGTCACTGCGGTTCATGTACAGCCCTCGGGCGACGAGGACGTCGATCTTGCCGATCTCGGCCGCTGACAGATTGACGCAGAGCTTCTCAGTCTCCATGCGACCCCGACCGCTCTCCTGGCCACCGGCGAAGGGATCGGCCGGTCCGGCTGGCGCTGGAACTCCCATCTTGTACTCCGTTCATGCCCTAAATATACTCCAAACGTGCTCCAAGCGGGATCGGTAACTCGAGCCGGCGTCGCCCTGGATTGGACGCTGCGGATCGACGGGCTCACCAAGGCCTACGACAAGGTCCTGGCCAACGACCGCATCACCTTGACCGTCGAGCCCGGCGAAGTGTTCGGGCTGCTCGGCCCGAACGGGGCCGGCAAGACGACGTTGGTCAAACAGCTGGTGGGGTTGCTCAAGCCGACGTCGGGGACGATCGCCCTCGGCCCCCACGACCTGATCGAGGACCCGTCGGCCGCCCGCCAACTCTGTTCGTATCTCCCTCAAGCCCAGCTGCCGATCGACTCGTTCCGGGCCGAGGAGGCGGTGCGGCTCACCGGCGCGATCCGGGGCGGGGACCGGTCAACCGTGCGAGCGCGGGCCGACCGCATGATCGATGCCCTCGACATCGGCGAGTGGCGGCGGACGCTCGGGGTCAGGCTGTCGGGGGGAGTGAAGCGCCTCGTCGGCTTCGCCATGGTCGCCGTCTGGCCCGGTCGGGTGGTCATCTTGGACGAGCCGACCAACGACGTGGACCCCCTCCGCCGGCGCCTCTTGTGGCAGGAGATCCGGCGCCTCGGCGAAACCGGCACGGCGGTGCTGCTGGTGACCCACAACGTGCTCGAGGCGGAGAAAGCGGTCGACCGGTTGGCCCTCATCGACCATGGTCGGGTGATCGCCGAGGGCACTCCTTCGGCGCTGAAGGCCCGCGACCGGGAGCGGCTCCGCCTCCAGCTGATGCTGGCCCCGGGACGGGCCGCACCCGAGCTCCCGGGTTTCGTCATCTCGCAGATGGCGGTCGGCCACAACCTCATCACCACCATCGCCGAGCGAGATGCCGCCTCAGGGATCGAGTGGGCCCAGCGCCTCGTGGCCTCGGGCGTCGCCGAGGAGTACTCCCTCGGCGCGACCTCGCTGGAGGACGTCTACATCCGGCTGACCGGCGAGCTGTCGGCGAGCTTCGCCGACGGTGAGGAGCCCGGTCGGTGATCGAGGGGGCGACGCTCGCCGACGCCGTCGACGCGTCCGCTTCCCCCCTCGGCCGGTTCCCTTCCCTCCGGGCCATGCTGGCCTGGGACCTTGGAGCCCTCCGTCTCCAGCTGCCCGTGCTCGTGGCCGTGCAGCTCCTCGGGGGCATCGGGTTCGTGCTCGGGTTCGGCCTGTTCTTCAGGCAGCTCCCCCAACACTTGGCCCTCTACGTCGCCACCGGTGTGCCGGTGATCAACCTGATCACCTTCGGGTTGGTGGTCTTTCCCCAGGACGTGGCCCAGCACAAGCTGGCCCAGACCTACGACTACCTCGCCGCGCTGCCCGTCCGCCGGGTGGTCCGGATCGCCTCCACCTATGTGGTCACCCTGATCATCGGGCTGCCGGCGGTGGTGGCGACGCTCCTGGTCGCCGTGGCCCACTACCACCTCCACCTGGACGTGAGCGTCCAGGTCGTTCCGGCATTGCTGTTCGTGGCCCTCTCCGGGACCACCCTCGGTCTCGCCCTCGGGCACGCCATCGACCGGCCCACGCTGACCCAGAGCGTCACCCAGCTGCTCGTTTTCGCCATCTTCGGGTTCTGCCCGATCATGTTCCCGGCCGCCCACCTGCCCGAGTGGCTGGCCAGGCTCAACTCGGTCCTCCCATTCGAGTCCATGGGCATCCTCGTCCGAGCCGGGCTGACCTCGGGGCTCGTCACGGACGTCGGCCGGGCCTACGTGGTGGTGGCGTTGTGGACGGTGGTGTCGGTCGGGGTCGCGGCATGGGCGATGGGGCGCCGGCGGTGAGCACGGCCGGGATCGCCCTCGTCCGCCGCGGACCGCTCTACTGGCTGGCCTCCTACCGCGCGCTGCTCGCCTACGACTTCGCGTCGAACCGACTCATGCTCGGCCAGACCGCCTTCTTCCAGACCCTGATCGGCGCCGGGATCGCCATGACCTACGGCTTCTTCTTGGGATCGGTCCCGCACGAGATCGCGGTCTACATCGTGACCGGGACGCCCACGCTCGCCATCATCCCGGTGGGGCTGGTCTTCCTGCCGGGTCTCGTCAGCCAGCAGCGGTCCATGGGGAGCTACGACTTCGTGTGGTCGCTCCCGGTACCTCGCACCGCGGCGGTGGCCTCGCTGCTCACACTGTTCACCGGGATGGCGATCCCCGGCGCGGCCCTGACGCTCGGGCTCAGCGCCTGGCGCTACCACGTGACCCTGTCGCCCACACCGGCTCTCATCCCGGCCGTGCTCCTGGTCTCGCTCATGTGCGCCTCCGTCGGCTACGGCGTGGCCCACCTCATCGTCAGCCCGGTCGTCACCAACCTGGTGACCAACGTGCTCATCTTCTTCGTCATCCTCTTCACACCGATCGCCTTCCCGGCCGATCAGTACCCGGATTGGCTGGTCCGGATCCACGAGGTGCTGCCGCTCTATCCGATGGCCGAGGTGGTGCGTTCGGGCCTCGATCCCAGCCTGGTCACCGGGGTCGGCGGCGCCTACGCCGTGCTGGCTGCCTGGACACTCGCCGCCTGGGTGGCGCTCGCCTGGGTGGTCGGGCGCCGGCGCTGAACGCCGACGAAGCGCCGCGCTCAGACGCGGATCACGACGGAGCTGACCACCTTGTCGTGCAGTGTCTGCCTTCTTTGGTCCCAGGCCGGGAAGAGCAGGTCGATGACGAGCGGGATGAAGAACAACGCGGCCAGCAGCCGCATGAACAGGTCCCGCCCGAGAGCCCGGGGGAACCCGATGAGCTCCCCGGTCCTCGCATCGACGGCCTTGATCTTGAGCGCCATCATCCCGAGGGTCTGGCCCCGCAGCCCGATGAGCAACCCGGCGTAGAGGGCACCGATCGCGAGAAGGACGAGCACGCCGCCGTTGGAGACCCCGAAGCGGGGTTGGCCGGTGCCGGCGGATTGCATCCCCCTGAGGGCGTGGGCGGGCACGAGGTAGACGAGCGAGACGATGGCGATGATCACCCCGTCGATGAGCAGCCCGGCCGCGCGGGCCCAGTAGTTGGCGAGCGGCGCACCCGTTTGGGCCACGCCCCGCTCGTCCGGGTACGGGCCGGGCGAACCGCCCCAGCGCGGCGGCGGGGTCGTCCCCGGCGGGTAGTAGCCGCCGGGGGTCGTCGGTTGGGTGGACCACGGGTCGCCGGGCCGGTCGGTCGACGGCCCGGGCCGCGGGGGCACTCCGCTGCCGGGGTAGCGCGGCAACCCCGCTGCGCCGGCCTGGTCGGGGTCCTCGTCGGGCATCGGCGTCTCCTACTGGCCGCTCGGCCCGACTGTAGGGCAGGGCGCCGAGCGAGCGGGGTCCGCTTCTGCCCCGGGTCCGGTCGGGCGGACCTCGTAGGCGCACACATGGGCGCCGTCCATGAGGTGGGCCACCCGTTCGACCCGTGCGCCGGGCAGGGCCGCCCGGATGAACTCGAGCTCGCTCGAGCAGGCCTGGCGGTAGCCGGTGGCCACGGTGAGGATGGCGCAGTTGTGCTCGACGATGCGCCAGCCCCCGCCCTCGAGCTCCTCGACGTCGGCCAGGTAGCCGTCCTCGTCGAGGACCCGGGTGAGCTCGGCCACCTGCGCCGCGAGGGACCGGCCGGCCAGCCGGGGCGCCGCCCCCCGCAGCCGGCGGCGCCGACGCTCGTCGAAGAGCCGGTCGACCTCGGGACCGGCGGGACCACCCAGATAGCCGAGGAGCTCGGTCGTGAGGTCGCCATAGCGCTTGGGGAACAGGGCCTCGGCCGCCCCGGTGAGCTGGTAGCGGTGCCGGGGCCGGCCGCGGCCCTCAGGCTCGGGCCGCCGACCGACCAATCCGTCCTCGGCCAGCCGCCCGAGTTGCTGGCGGACGGCCGCCACCCCCAGGCCGAGCGGCTTGGCAAGCTCGGCCGCGGTGGCCGGACCGCCCCGTTTGAGGGCAGTGAGGAGAGCCCGGCGGGTGGGCGGCAGGGCGGCGAACGGTGCCGCCTCGGGCTCGTCGCTCACGGCAGGATCAGGTGGACGTCGCCGAACTCGTGCCAGAGATATCCCTCGGCCACCGCCTCAGCGTACGAGCGCTCGAGCAGCGAGCGGCCGGCCACCGCCTCCAGCATCGCCAGGTGGGAAGCCTCGGGCTCGTGCCAACCGGTCAGCATGCCGTCGATCGCCCGCACCGGGCGCTCGGGCGTGACCACGGTCTCGGTCCACCCCTGCCCGGCGCTGACCGAGCCGCGTTCGTCCACCACCGTCTCGAGCGCGCGGACGACCGTGGTCCCGACGGCGATGACCGACCCCCCGGCGCGCCGGGTGTCGTTGACCCGGCGGGCGGTCGCCGGGCTGACCCGGAAGTACTCCGGATACGGCGGCTCGGTCGACTCCAGCGAGGCGACGCCGGTGTGCAGGAGCACCGGGGCCACTCCGACTCCCCGAGCCACCAGCCTGGTCACCACCTCGGCGGTGAAGGGCCGCCCGGCGCTCGGCATCTCGGCCGAGCCGGGCTCGGTCGCGTAGACGTTCTGGTACATGGAGATCGGCCAGTCTCCTCGGACGTAGCCGTAGCGGATGGGGGCGCCGTGGGCCGCGAGGTAGCCAGGGAGCGGCTCGGGCAACGACAGCGACGCGATCCACAGTCGGACCCCTTCGGGGTGGGTGGCGTAGGGGGCGAGCAGCGTGGCCCGGCCGCCGCCCGGTAGCTCGAGCTCGTCGCCGGCCCGACCGGCGAAGTAGGCCCGACCGTCACGGCGGAGCTCGACCGTCCACAACTCGGCCGGGAGCCGCGTCGAGAGATGAAGGGCGAACCGGCCGCCTGGGCCTCTGGCCTCGACCTCGGCCGCCAGCGTGCCCGAGGTGTTCACCACGACCAGGTCGCCTTCGGCCAAGAACGCGGGCAGGTCGAAGAAGTTGGCGTGCACGATCGAGCCGTCGCCGGTGTGGGCGACGAGCATCCGGACCCCGTCACGGGAAAGCCCGCGGGCCTCCGGCGGGGCGTTCGCCTCCAGGCCCGGCGGGAGCTCGAAGGCGAGGCCGGGGGCGAGCCGGGGGGCCTCGGGGACCGCGCTGATCACGACGCCGTCCCCAACTCGGCCGCCCGGTGCCGGCCGGCGGGGGTCGGGCCCTCCAGCGCAGCCACGATCGACGGCGCGACCGCCTCGGGAGTGGGCCGGTCGCTGATGTCCTCTCCGGGGAACGCGTCCTGGTGCATCTGGGTCCGCATGTCGCCCGGATCGAGCGCCAGCACCCGGATGGTGGGCTCCTCGGCCGAGAGGACCGCGCTCAGCTGGTCGAGGGCGGCCTTCGACGAGCCGTAGCCACCCCAACCCGGGTAGGGCTCGACCGACGCGTCCGAGGTCACGTTCACGATCCTCGGGTCCGCCGACCGCCGCAGCAGCGGGAGCGCCTCCTGGACGAGGGCGAGCGGCGAAACCACATTGACCTCGTAGGTCTGGCGCAAGACGTCCAGTGGGTAGTCGGCCAGCGCCGGGAGCGGGGTCACCCCAAGGGTGCTTGCGTTGTTGACCAGGAGGTCCAGCCCGCCGAGTCGCTCCACTGCGTCGAGCAGGGCTCGGCGATGGACGGCATCGGTCACGTCCCCGGGCAGCGCCAGCAGCGTCCCGCCGTCGGCGTCCCGGAGCCGCCGCTCGGTCTCGGCCAGCACGACCGGGTCCCGGCCATCGATCACCACCGACCAGCCCCGGGCCAGCAGTTCGGCGGCCAGTGCCCGCCCGAGGCCCCGTGAGCCGCCGGTGATCAGTGCAACCCCCATCGCCCCTCCTCTCACCGCATTCTGCCTCATTTAACGCAGGTTCTTCTTCCCTTATTGCCGGGCGCGGTCGGCGGCCCGAGGAAACCGCGGATCTGCGCCCGGCGGACCCGTCCCGGATGTCCTCCTCCCGGCGGTCGCCGCTCGAGGGCAGGACGATGTGCGGGGTCAGGCGGGCGACGAGTCCGCCCCGGCCGAGAAGGCCAGGTGCAGGTTGGGGTCGGCACCGAGGGAGAGCGGGCTCGGAGGCCCGTTGGCCAGGCGCCACTGGCCGGCGGCGGCGATCATCGCCGCGTTGTCGGTGCACATGGCGAGCGACGGCACCAGCGCGACGACCCCCTGTTCGGCGCAGGCCGCCTCGACGCGGGCCCGCAGGAGGGAGTTGGCGGCCACCCCCCCGGCGAGGCAGACCCCGGCGGCGCCGGTGGCCGCCACGGCCCGGCGGGTCCGCTCCACGAGCACGTCGACGACGGCCTCCTGGAACGATGCGGCCACATCGGCGCTCGAAGCCTCGGGTGCCCGCTCCACGGCACGGACGACGGCGGTCTTGAGCCCGGAGAACGAGAAGTCGTATCCCTCGAGCTGGGCCCGGGGAAAGGCGAAGGTGGCCGGGTCGCCCAGCCGGGCCACCCGGTCGATGGCCGGACCACCGGGGTAGCCGAGCCCGAGGAACCGGGCCACCTTGTCGAAGGCCTCCCCGGCGGCGTCGTCGAGGGTCTGGCCCAAGAGACGGTAGCGACCGAGCCCCTCGACGACCACGAGCATCGTGTGGCCGCCCGAGACCAAGAGGACGACGACGGGCCACTCGAGATCGGGATGGTCGAGGAGCGAGGCGAAGAGGTGGCCCTCCAGGTGGTTCACGCCGACGAAGGGCACGCTCCACGCCATGGCCAGGGCCTTGGCGTGGGACAGCCCGACGAGCAGCGAGCCCATGAGCCCGGGACCCGAGGTGACGGCGATGGCGGCCACCGGGGGCCGCCCTTCGGCCCCGGCCTGCTCGAGCGCCTCGGCGACGACCGGAGTGAGCAGCTCGACATGAGCCCGGCCGGCCAGCTCGGGGACCACGCCGCCGAAGCGGGCGTGCACGTCGACCTGGCTGGAGACGACCGAGGACAGGATCGTCGACCCGGGGCCCAGCACCGCGGCGGCCGTCTCGTCACAGGAGGTCTCGATGCCGAGAACAATCGCCTCCCCGCCGTCGGCGCTCATCGGGCCAGCGCCGGGCGGGCCCGCACCGCGTCCTCGATGGCCGCGAGCCGGGCCGCGTAGGCCGGCGAGTCGATCTCGTAGACGAACATCACGTAGGCGTCCTCGCCGGTCATCTGGTAGTAGCCCTTGCGGATGCCCACCGGGGCGAACCCGAAGCTGCGATAGAGGGTCTGGGCGCCGTGGTTGGAGAACGCGACCTCCAAAGAGAGTTGGTTCGCGCCGGACTCGATCGAGCTCGCCACCGCGTCGAGCAGGAGCACGGTGGCCACACCATGCCGCTGGTGCTCGCGCGCCACCGCGATCGTGGTGATGTGGGCCTCCTCTCCGCTGAACATGACGCCGCGGTAGCCGACCACCCGCCGACCGAGCCGGGCCACCTTGTAGGACCGCCCGTGCCGCAGGGCCAACTCGGAGGCGAAGATGCTGTGGCTCCAGGGCTCGGGGAAAACGCGCCGCTCGATCTCGAGGACGGCCTTCAAGTCCCGGCGGTGCATGGGGGCGAGAACCACCCCGGCCAGCGCGGTCGCGTTCTCAGCCATCGCCGACCATTGTCCGCTGCGTCCAGCTGATGCGGGCGTCCGCCTCGCGCAGGTACACCGGGATCACCTGCGCGGCCTCGAGCAGCCGGCAGCCTGCGGAGAGCCGGGCTGTCGCCAGGCGAACCAGGGCCGCGGGGTCCGGCGCCGCCGGCGTGTCGGCCACGACCACCCCTTCGGCACCCTCGAGCAGCTCGCGGTAGCGCAGCGCCCCGTCGCCGCACACCAAGGTCGGGCGCCCGGGCACGCCCACGGCGCCGGCCAGCTCAGGCGGCCGGACCCGGGCCGGCGGTGAAAGCTCGACCGGCTCGCCGGCGATGCCCCGGCCGAACCGGGCGACGAACAGCTCGCTCCGGCGGCCGTCGACGACGGCGGCGATCTCCCCCGGCCAACCGCCACCGAACGCGCCAGCGGCCAGGATCTCCAGGCTGGTGGCCCCGATGATCCCGACGCCCAGCCCTTGGGCCAGGCCCTTGGCGGTGGCCACCCCGACCCGGAGCCCGGTGAAGAGCCCAGGGCCGAGGTCCACCGCGACCGCATTGAGATCGGCCGGCTCCAGGCCCACCAGCTCGAGCACCCGAGCCACCGCCGGGGCCAGGGTCTCGGCGTGGCGCCGCTCTCCGGAAACACTGAGCGCGGCGGCGACGCGGCCGTCGATCGCTACCGCCGCCCCGACCGGCGCGGTGGCCGACTCGATGCCGAGCAGGATCATCGGTGTCCCGGCTTCCAGAGCGGGGCCAACCGTTCGAGTGAGCTCTCGACCTCGTCCCGGCGACCGACCCAGGCCGGCCCCCGCCCGGCCAGGGTGATCGACCGGACGCAGGGGCCGTCGGCCCCGGGGGCCACGCTCACCTCGAGGGCGCTCTCCCCGAGCACCGGGGCGCCGGCGTCACCCCACTCCACGAGGGCCACCGCCCCCTCGGCCAGGAGCTCGGGCAGGGCCAGGTCGACGACCTCGACCAGGTGGTCGAGGCGGTACAGGTCGGCGTGGACCAAGAGGCGGACCGGGCCGGGGCGGGCGCAGGGGTAATGCCGCACCAAGACGAAGGTCGGGCTGGTCACCGGGCCCTCCACACCCAGGGCGGCCGCGAAGCCCTGGGCGAAGGTCGTCTTCCCCGCGCCCAGGCCCCCTATCAAGAGGATGAGGTCCCCCGGCCGGGTGGCGGCCGCGAGTGCCCCGGCCAGGGCGCGCGTCGACCCCTCGTTCTGGGTTTGGGCGCTGATGGCCCAGGCCTCGCTCACCCCGACTCGAGCTCGGCCACCGAACGGGCGCGCCGCGGCGGGGCTGCCGCCAGCAAGCGCTTGGCCCGAACCAGGTCGGCTCGCATCTCGGCCACCACCTGGCCGCCGGAGCGCAGCGCGAAGGCTGGGTGATAGGTCGGGACCAGCTGTCCCCGGCGGTAGGGGTAGGGCCGTCCCCGCAAAGACCGGATCCCCTCGGTGGTGCCGAGGAGGAGGCGGGCGGCGAAGTTGCCCAGGGTCACCACCACCGCCGGGTCGATGAGCTCGATCTGGGCCTCCAGATACGGGCGGCAGGCCTCGATCTCGGCCGGGGCCGGATCCCGGTTCTCGGGCGGTCGACACTTGACCACGTTGGCGATGTAGATGCGGCTCCGGTCGAGCCCGAGCTCCTCGTGCACCAGGCGGTCGAGCAGCTTGCCCGAACGCCCCACGAACGGCTCCCCGGCCAGGTCCTCCTCGCGCCCGGGTCCCTCACCCACGAACATGAGGTCCGCTTCGGGATCGCCCACCCCGAAGACCACCTGGGTCCGCGACGACGCCAGCGGACAGCGGACGCAGCTCAGGGCCTCGAGCCGCAGAGCTTCGAAGGCGGTGGACGGCTTCGCGGCCGGGTCGGACACTGAGACCGGATCGTACCTGGGGCCCCGACCTCGCTCACCCCGCCGGAGCGCTCAACGGCTGGGGACGAGTTCGGCCGCAAACCGCTCGAGCAGCCCGTTGAGGACCTCGGCGCGCTCCAGCATCACTAGGTGACCGCAATCGGCCAGCAGCTCGAGGCGGGCCCCGGGGATGCAGTCGGCCATGGCCCGGGCCCGGCGGGACGGGGTGAGGAGGTCCCGGGTGCCGACCACGATCAGCGTCGGCAGCTCGATCCGGCCGAGCTTGCTGCGGGTATCGAACGCGACCAGCTCGGGCAGGAGCTTGGCCACGGCCCGGGGCGACGCGGCGCTCGAGATCGACCGCACCAGCTCGACGTCGGCCGGGCGGGGCCGGGCCCCAAACGACAACCTCGTCCCCCAGGTGGCCAGGTCCGAGCCCGGGTAGACGCCCTTGCCCCGGTGGCCGGCGAGGCGGGCGAAGCGCGCCGCGACCCGGGCCGAGACCCGCCCCACCGGGCGCCCGAGCGGGCCAGGGACGACCGGGCCGGCGTCGGTGGCCACCAGCGCCAGCCCGGAGACCCGCCGGGCCAACTCGGCCGGCCGCCGCAGGGCCGCCACCTGCATGACCATGCCGCCGAGCGAGTGCCCGACCACCACCGCATGCGCAACGTCCCGATCGGCCAGCACCTCGAGCACATCATCGGCCAGCCGGTCGAAGCTGTACCCGTCGGTCCCGGCGATGGACTGCCCATGGCCGCGCTGGTCGAGCGCGAGGACCCGGTGGCGGGCGGCCAGGCTCCGGAACTGGCGCACCCAGATCCCCACCCCCAGGGTGATGCCGTGCACCAACACCACCGGCGGGCCGTTGCCCATCTCCACCAGATGGAGACGCCCGCCATCGGTGGCGGTGACGAAGTGGTGCTCGACATCGGCCGGCATCAACAAGCCGGCCTCGGCCAGCGCCTTGGGGCCGACCTGCCATCGCCCGACGAGTGAGCGCTCGAGAACGTACGCGCCGACAGCCCCGGCGCCGGCAGCCGCCAGGCTGAGCATGGCCAGCGGCAGCGAGCGCCTCATGGTGGGGACGGCACCGGCCCGGTGGCCGCCCCGAGCCATCGCCGCCAGCCGGAGGCCGGGACGGCGGAGGCGCCCCCGCCACGAGGCACCCGAGGCACCCGTGCCCCGATGCCGGTCAGCACCTCGTAGGGGATCGTGCCCAGCAGACGGGCCCACTCCGAAGCGCTGATCCGCTCGTCCCCCTGCCCGCCGATCAGGACGACCTCGTCACCGACCGAGACGTCCCCCGATGGCCCGCAATCGACCATCAGTTGGTCCATGGTCACCACCCCCGCGATCGGCCGGCGCCGCCCGCCGATCAGGACCTCGCCGCCGGCCTCGAACAGCCGGCGGGGGACGCCGTCGGCATAGCCGACCGGCACAGTGGCGACGTCCGAGGACACCGGCAGCGGCCGGAGACGGCCGTAGGAGGGGCGCTCGCCGGCGTCGAGCCGGCGCACGGCCACGACGCGCGAGACGAAGGAGAGGACCGGCGTCAGCGCAGCACCCGGTGCCGCGGCCTCGAGGGCGGGGGCGAGCCCCGGGTTGGGCAGCTCACCGTAGAGGGCGATCCCGGCACGGACCATGTCCAGGCGGGCACGCGGGTGGGCGATCGCTCCACCAGAGTTGGCCGCGTGCCGCACCGATGGTCTGACCCCGACCGCTTCGAGTTCGCGCAAATGCCCGGCGAAGCGCTCGAGCTGGAGCTCGGTGAAGCTGCGGTCCTCGGCCCCGGGTGCGTCGGCCACGGCCAAGTGGGTCCAGAAGCCCTCGAGATCGAGCCGCGCCGCGCCCAGCGCGGCGGCGAAGTCGAGCACCGCGGCGGGCTCCAGGCCGACCCGGTGCATCCCGGTGTCCACCTTCACGTGCACACCGCCCTTGCGGCCGACCCTGACGGCCGCTCGCTCGAGGGCGACCAACCCGGGGCGGCTGTAGAGCGTCGGCGTGAGGCGGTGCTCGAAAACGACCTCGGCCGCGTCGGGCGGCGCCTCGGCGAGCAGGAGGATGGGGCCGGCGACCCCGGCCTCGCGCAGCTCGACACCCTCTTCGACAAGGGCGACGGCCAGGCCGGCCGCGCCGGCTTCCAGGGCGGCACCGGCCAACAACCGGGCCCGGTGACCGTACGCGTCGGCTTTGATCACGGCGCAAACGGCGGCCGGGTGCGCGATCTGGCGGAGCAGGGCCACGTTGGCCGCAAACGCCCCGATGTCGATCTCCGCCCGGGTGGGGCGCACGTAGCTCTCAGCCACGGCCCTTCCCCGAAGAGAGCCAGTCGGACACCAGGTCGGGCAGGTCCGGCGAGACCAGGCCCTCGCGGCGCCCGAAGTGGGCGGCGGACCCGTGGACGTGGGCGGCAAACGCCGCTGCCTCGAGCGCGTCGAGGCCACGGGCCAGGAAGGCGCCGATGATCCCGCTCAACACGTCGCCGGTGCCGGCCGTGGCGAGCATCGGGCCGCCGGCCGCCGCGAGCAGCACCGAGGGCCTCGCCTCAGCCGACTCCGGAGCGGCGACGGCGGTGAGCGAGCCCTTCACCAGGGCGACCGCGCCGGTCGCACCGGCCAGCCGGCGGGCGGCGGCGACCCGGTCGGGGCCGGGCACCTCGCCCATGAGTCGGTGGTACTCGCCGTCGTGCGGCGTGAGCACGACCGGCCGGTCGCGCCCGCCGATGACCGCCTTGGCCTCGACCGCCCCGCCCAGGGCGAAGAGCGCGTCGGCGTCGGCCACCACCGGCACCTCCGCCCGTCCGATCACCTCGCGCACCGCGACCAGCGTCGGCTCGTCTCGACCAAGCCCCGGCCCGATCACGAGCGCCTGGCACCGCTCGAGTACCTCAAGGACCTCGTCGGCCCACCCGGCCGCGCCGAGTCGCACCCGGACCGCCTCGAGCGGCCAGGGACCTTGTCCCGACCCGGGCACCCCGAGGCGGACCATCCCCGCCCCCGACCGCGACGCGCCGCGCGAGCAGAGGAAGGCGGCCCCCTCCATTCCGGGCGACCCGGCCACCACGGCGAGCGCACTCTGCCACTTGTGGGCCTCGTGGTCCCTCGGGGCCAGTGCGCCGAGGTCGGTGTCCTCGACCAGCCCGATCGTCACGTCGGTGGCCGCGATGCCGATGTCGGCGACGGTGAGCTCGCCGGCGAGCGCGGGGCCTTCCCCCATGAGCAACCCCGGCTTCAACGCGGCCAATGCCACCGTGCGCTCGGCCGCCAGGGCCCGGCCCGAGACCACCCCGGTGTCGCCCTGGACGCCCGAGGGGATGTCGACGGCCAGGACCCGGATCCCCGGGGCGAGCTCGGGGGCCTCATAGGTGCCGGTGAACCCGGTCCCGTAGGCGGCGTCGACCACCAGGTCGGCCCGATCGATCCGGCCCGGGCAATCGGCGGCGTCGAGGACCTCGACCACCGTCCCCCGGCGGGCGAGCACCCCGGCCGCAACCCGGCCGTCATTGCCGTTGTTCCCCTTGCCGGCCACGACCACCACCCGGCGGCCGTAGGCGCCACCCAGCATGTCGAGGGCCTCGGCCGCCACCGCCCGGCCGGCCCGACGAACCAACTCGGCCTCGGTCGCCGACGACAAGGCGGCTGCGTCAGCCGCCCGCATCTCGGCCACCGTGAGCACGGGGCGCACGGTGTCGACCTCAGTCCGCTCCGGCGCCCTCGGCCAGGACGACCGCGACCGCCAGCGCGTCGGTGTGGGTCAACGAGACGTGCCAGCGAGCCACGCCGTGGTCCTCGGCCATGATCAGCGCCTTCTCGAGGAGTCGAACGGTCGGCGGGCCGGCCGGAGCGTCCCGGCGTGGCTCGCGCACCACCTCCACGTGACTCAGCGCAAAGCCGCCGATACCCGTGCCGAGCGCCTTCATCACCGCCTCCTTGGCGGCGAAGCGCGCCGCCAGGTGGGGGGCCGGGTCGGCTCGGGCATCGGCTTCGGCCCGCTCGGCCACCGTGAAGACTCGTTCTCTCAGGCCTGGCCGCCGGGCGAGCACCCGCCGGAACCGGGCGATGTCGACGGCGTCGATCCCGATCCCGGCCACCGGGCCCGCCGCGGGCGCGATCACTCGACCGTCACCGTCTTGGCCAGGTTGCGGGGGCGGTCGACATCCAGCCCGCGAAGCCGGGCCAGTCGGTAGGCGAGCAGCTGCAAGGGGACGATGTCGAGCACCGGAGCCAAGAGGGGCTCGGACTCGGGCACCCACAGCACGTGGTCGGCCAGCGCCGCGGCCGCCTCGTCGCCGTCGTTGGCCACGAGGACGACCGTCGCCCCCCGGCTCTTCACCTCGGCGATGTTGGACCGGAACTTCTCCCACAGCGGGTTACGGGTGGCGACCCCCACGGCCACCGTCCCCGGCTCGATAAGCGCGATCGGCCCGTGCTTGAGCTCGCCCGCCGGATACCCCTCGGCGTGGAGGTAGGACAGCTCCTTCAGCTTGAGCGCGCCTTCGAGGGCGACGGGGTACCCCAGATTGCGCCCGAGGTAGAAGAAGTCCTGTGCCTCGGCCAGCGCCTCGGCCACCTGATCGACCTCCTTGGCCCGCGTGATGACCTCGTCGATGCCGCTCGGCAGCCGCTGGAGGGCGTCCACCTTCGCCGCGATCTCGACCGGCGAGCGGACGCCGCGGACCTGGGCGAGGGTCAGCGCGAACAGCTCCAGCGCCACGATCTGAGCCAAGAGAGTCTTGGTTGCGGCCACGCAGACCTCGGGTCCGGCCCGGGTGTACAGCACCGCGTCGGCTTCCCGGGCGATCGAGGAGTCGACCACGTTGGTCACCCCGAGCACCTTCGCCCCGCGCGCCCGGGCCTCTCGCAGCGCGAGCAGCGTGTCGAGCGACTCGCCGGACTGGCTGACCCCGATGGCCAGGGCCCTGGGGTCGAGCACCGGGTTGCGGTAGCGGAACTCGCTGGCGATGTCGACCTCGGCCGGAACGACGGCCCACTCCTCGATGGCGAACTTGGCCACCAGCGCGGCGTGGTAGCTCGAGCCGCACGCGATCAGGTACACCCGGGTGACGCCGGCCAGCTCGTCGTCGGTCAGACGCTCCTCGTCGAGGACGAGTGAGCCGTCCGCTCCCCGCCGGTCGAGGAGGGTGTCGGCCACGGCCCGTGGCTGTTCCCGGATCTCCTTGCTCATGAAGTCCTCGAAGCCGCCCTTCTGGGCGGCGGCGAGATCCCAGTCGATGCTGAGCGCCGGCGGGTGCACCTCACGACCGGCCAGGGTGGTGACCCGGATCGCGCCCGGGCGCAGCTCGGCCAGCTGGTCGTCGGCCAGCACGAACAGGTGCTCGGCCCGGTCGAGCAGGGCCGGAATGTCCGAAGCGAGCAGGGAAGCGCCGTCGCTCCGCCCGAGCACGAGCGGGGTGTTGCGGCGAGCCGCCACCACGAGCTCTGGGTCCTCGGTCGAGACGACCGCGATCGAGAACGAGCCCCGGAGGACGCCGAGGGTCCGGCGGACCGCCTCGGTCAGGTCCAGGCCCTCGGCCATCTGCTCCTCGACGAGGTGCGCGATGACCTCGGTGTCGGTAGCCGAGACCATGACGTGGCCGGCCCGCTCCAGGCCGACCTGGAGCTCACTGTGGTTCTCGATGATCCCGTTGTGCACGACGGCGACCTTGCCCGAGCAGTCGTAGAGCGGATGGGCGTTGTCGACCGAGGGGTGCCCGTGGGTGGCCCACCGGGTGTGCCCGACCCCGGTGACCGCAGCCGGCGGAGCCGACCCGACCATCTCCCGCAGCGCGGCCACCGACCGGGTGCCATCAGCCGCCCGGACGCGCCACAGCTCGCCCGAGCCGGCCAGCACCATCCCAGCGGAGTCGTAGCCGCGGTATTCGAGGCGCTCCAACCCCTCCACCACCAGCTCGGCCACGTCCGGGCGGCCGGTGGCACCGACGATGCCGCACATGGGATCCGAGGCTAATGGGGATCGGACCCCCCGGACCGTGACAGACCAGAGACGGTGCTCGATCTGCCGCCGTTACGAGCCGGCCGGCCGCCCCAGGGCCGCTTCAACGGCGGCGCAGATCCGCGCCACCGCTGACTCCGCCATCTCCGGGTCGGGCGTCTCGACCATCACCCGGACCACGGGCTCGGTCCCCGAGGCCCGCAGGAGGACCCGGCCCGTCGGGCCCAAGGCGAGCTCCACCTCCTGCACCGTCCGCCACACATCGCTCGCCCCGGCCAACCGGTGGGGAGGCTCGAGGACCACGACGTTGCGAAGCACCTGGGGGACCCGGTCGATGAGGCCGGCCGAGCGGGCCGCCAGGGAGCTCGCCGATCGCATCACCAGTTCGCTCAGGAGCAGCCCGGTCAAAATGCCGTCCCCGGTCGTCGCCAAGTGACGGAACACGATGTGGCCGGACTGCTCGCCGCCGAGATTGAACCCGCCCGCGTCCAGGGCATCGAGCACCGCCCGGTCTCCGACCGGCGTCTCGACCACGTTGATGTCGCGCTCCGCCATCGCCAGACGCAGGCCGAGGTTGGACATCACCGTCACCACCACCGAGTTCCCGGGAAGCAGTCCTTGGTCGGCCAGGTCGATGGCGAACAGGGCGAGCAGTGTGTCGCCGTCGGCGATCACCCCCTGATGGTCGACGGCCACCAGACGGTCGGCGTCCCCGTCGAAGGCGAGGCCCAGTGCCGCACCCCGCTCGGTCACCGCCTCGGCCACCGCCTCGGGGTGGGTGGAGCCACACCCATCGTTGATGTTGGTCCCGTCAGGGTGGTCGAAGACGCTCTCCACCCGCGCCCCGAGCGACTCGAAGATCGCCGGTGCGACCGCGCTGGCCGCACCGTTGGCGCAATCGAGCACCACGTGCAGGCCCTCGAGGCGCCGGCCCTTCAGGGCCGAGGTCACCCCCTGGCGGTACTCCTCGGCCGCCCGGGGGTCGTTGACAATGTCGCCCACCCCCGCCCCTGGCCGGGGTGGGAGGTCGAGTATGGCGTCGAGCTCCTTCTCGATGGCTTGCTCGGTGTCGATGGGGAGCTTGGTGCCAAGCGGGCTGAACAGCTTGATCCCGTTGTCCTCGAAAGGGTTGTGCGAGGCGGAGATCACCGCGGCCGGGACCATCCGGTCGCGAGCCAGCCAGGCCAGCGCCGGGGTGGGCAGGACCGCCACGTCGGCTACGCAAGCGCCTTCGGCCGCCAGCCCGGCGCAGAAGGCGCTCTGGAGCAGCGGCCCCGACCGGCGGGTGTCCCGGCCGACCACGTACTCGGGTGCACCGAGAACCCGGGCGGTCGCCCGGCCGAGGGCCACAGCGAACTCGGCCGTCAGGTCGACGTTGGCGACTCCCCGCACACCATCGGTGCCGAAGCGCGCTCGGTCCACGCCCTTACCGCTTGGAGTACTGCGGTGCCTTGCGCGCCTTTTTCAGTCCGTACTTCTTGGACTCCTTCTCCCGGGCGTTGCGCGTGAGGAGACCCGAGCGCTTCAGCGTCGGCCGATTTTCGGGATCGAGCACGCACAGCCCCCGGGCAATCCCCAAGCGAAGGGCCCGGGCCTGGCCCGACACGCCGCCGCCGTCGATGGTGGCGTCGATGTCGTAGGACTCAGCGGTGTTGGTCAACCGAAGGGGGTCGGTCACCGCCATGCGGTGACTGGCCGAGGTGAAGTACTCCTCGAAGGCCCGCCGGTTGACCACGATCTGCCCGCTGCCCGGACGGAACCGAACCCGGGCGACCGCCTCCTTCCGGCGGCCGGTGGTCTGGCTGAGCGGGACTGGCATCGGCGATTTCTCTCCTTGAGGTGTCCTCAGGCCCGGCGGGCCCCGGGGATCTCCAGCGGTGTCGGGCGCTGGGCGCCGTGGGGATGATCGGCGCCGGCGTAGACCTTGAGCTTGCCCAGCTGCTGCCGCCCGAGGGTGGTCTTGGGCAGCATGCCGCGCACCGCTCGCCGGACCAGCTCCTCGGGCCGGTTCTCATGGAGCCAGCTGTAGCTGCGGCGCTTCAGCCCGCCCGGATACCCGCTGTGGCGGTAGGCGAACTTGCCCTCCCCTTTGTCCGCTGTGAGCACGACCTTCGCCGCGTTCACCACCACGACATGGTCCCCGGTGTCGGTGTGGGGAGCAAAGAAAGGCCGGTGTTTGCCCCGCAAGATCCTGGCCACCTCGGTGGCCAGCCGCCCGAGGACCAACCCGTCGGCGTCGACGAGGTGCCATGAGCGCTCAATCTCGGCTGGCTTGGGGACGTAGGTGGGCACGGAAAGTTCCTCAGGGCTTCCCGGGCGGCCGATACAGCCAGCGTGGGGGCGAGAAGCGAGGCTCCAGGATAGGCCATCGGACCAGTTGGTGCCAGGAGCCCTCACGGCCCGTAGTCCACGGCGACCAGGCACAGGCCCTGGGCCGGCGCCGGGGCGGGGAGCCCGGTGCGCTCTCCGGAGGCGAGGGCGGCCACCACGTCGGCCGTGCTCGGCCCTCCCTTGCCCACCTCGACCAGCTCGGCCACGAGCGATCGGACCATCTGGTGGCAGAACGAGTCGGCCTCGATCTCGAAGCGAAGGAGCCGGCCAGCCTGGTGGTCCCCCGTCCCGGCGGCGTCGTCGACCTCGGCGCCTGCCGCCACGCGCCAACTGGCCCGTCGCACTCGACGGACGATCGGCTCGTCCGGTCGCCCCCCGGGGGGGCGGCGGCAGAAGGCGGCGAAGTCGTGCTCACCCACCAACGCGTCGGCGGCGGCCGCCATGACGCCCACGTCCAGTTGCGCTCGAACGTGCCAGGACGTCGGGGCGAGGAGCGGGTCTGGGACCGGGGCGTTCCACACTAGGTAGCGGTAGCGCCGGGCGAGCGCCGAACGCCGGGCGTCGAAGCCACTGGGCACGAGCTCCGCCTCCCGAACCACGATCGACGGCGCCAGCTGGCGGTTCAGTGCCCCGAGCAGGTCGTCGGGGGCCATCGGTCGCGAAGCCCGGCCGCGCCGGATCGGGGGCAGCTCGGCCGGGAGGTCGACGTGGACCACCTGGCCCCGGGCGTGGACGCCGGCGTCGGTCCGGCCGGCGCAGGTGATCGCCGGCGGGCTGGGCAACCGGAGCGTGCGGGCGAGCGCCGCGGCCAGCGAGCCGGCGACCGTCGGCTGCCTGGGCTGAGCGGCGAACCCGCGGTAGGCGCCGCCCTCGTAGGCGAGGAGCAGGCGCCACCGCGCCGTGGGCAGGGCGGCGCCTCCCCTAGATTTGGGGTCCTCGGGGCCGCCTGCCCCTGGGGCTGCGCCCCTCGGCGCCACGGCCTAGACGAACTCGATGCGCGCCATCGGCGCGTTGTCCCCGGGACGCGGGCCGAGCTTGAGGATCCGGGTGTAGCCGCCTGGCCGGTCGACATAGCGGGGCCCGATCTCCTGGAACAGCTTGTGAGCCATGTCCTTGTCCCGGAGGAGGGCGACCACCCGCCGGTGCTGATGCACCCCGCCCTTGCGGGCGGCGGTGACGCACTTCTCGGCGACCGGCCGCATCGCTTTGGCCTTGGCCTCGGTGGTGACCAGGGCCTCGGCTGCGATGAGCGAGGCGACCAGGTTGCCGAGCATGGCCTTCTCGTGAGCGGCGTCGCCACCCAGCCGGCGACCTCGCCTCGGCGTTCCACGCACCGGCCTAGTCCTTCGTACGCAGCGACAGGCCTCGCTCGTCGAGGCGCTGAACGACCTCGTCGAGCGACTTCTGGCCGAAGTTGGTGATGCCGAGCAGATCGTCGTAGGTCCGGGAGACGAGCTCGCCGATGGTGTTGATCTGGGCCCGCTTCAGGCAGTTGCGCGGGCGCTCCGAGAGGTCGAGCTCCTCGATGCGCAGGTCGAGGTCGGGGGAACCGCTGGACAGGGTCCCGGTCTCGCCGAGCTCGAGCCCCCGAGGAGCGTCTTCCAGCTCGGCGACCAGCGAGACCAGAGTGCGCAGGGTGTCGCCGGCCGACGCCAGGGCCTCGCGCGGGCTGATGGTGCCGTCGGTCTCGATCTCGAGCACCAGGCGGTCGAAGTCGGTGGACTGCTCGACCCGGACCGGCTCGATGTCGAAGGTGACCCGCCGTACCGGCGAGAAGATGGAGTCGACCGGGATGACCCCGATGGTCGAGGAGCGCTTGTTGCGGTCGGCCGACACGTAGCCCCGCCCCCGCTCGATCGTGACGTCGAGGGCCAGCCGGCCCCGCTGGTTGAGGTCGGCCAGGTGCAGCTCGGGGTTCAGGATCTCCACCCCGGTACGGGCCTGGATGTCCGCGGCGGTGGCCTCGCCCGGCCCCCGCTTGTCGATCCGCATGGTCACCGGTTCTTCATCGTCGGTCCGGACCAGGAGGTCCTTCAGGTTGAGGATGATGTCGGTGACGTCCTCCTTGATCCCGCTCAAGGTGGTGAATTCATGGAGGGCCTCGTCGAAGCGCACCTGGGTGACGGCTGCGCCCGGGATGGAGGACAGCAGGGTGCGCCGCAGCGAGTTCCCGAGCGTGTGTCCGAAACCGGGGTCGAGCGGGCCCATGGCGAAGCGCTGTGTGTGGTTCTCCTCCTCGCCGAGGGCTTCGACGGTGGGTCGCTGGATGATGAGCATGGATCAGGCTCCTCAGGTGGTTCTTACTTCGAGTAGAGCTCGACGATGAGTTGCTCGTGGACCGGCTCGTCGATGTGCTCCCGCAGCGGCGGGTTCAGCACCGAGACGGCGAAGCCGGCGTCGGCCGCCTCGAGCCAGGGCGGGCGTTGCCGGTCAAGGGTGTCCATGTTCCTGCGCACCGCGAACATCTGGCGAGACGACTCCTTCAGGGTGACCACGTCCCCCTTGCGAACCCGGTAGCTCGGGATGGTCACCCGGCGGCCGTTCACCCGGACATGGCCGTGACGGACGAACTGCCTGGCCTGGGCCCGGCTCGCCCCCCACCCGGCCCGGAAGACCACGTTGTCGAGCCGCATCTCGAGCATCCGGAGCAGGTTCTCGCCGGTGATCCCCGACTCCCGGTTGGCCTCCTCGTAGAGGTTGCGGAACTGCTTCTCCAAGACGCCGTAGATGCGCCGGGCCTTCTGCTTCTCCCGCAGCTGGTTCAGGTACTCGGAGCCCTGCCGCATCCGGTCCCGGCCGTGCTCCCCCGGGGGGTAGGCACGGCTGTGCCGGTCGGTGACCGCCTCGGACACCGGGCACTTGAGGGAGTAGCACCGCTCCCCCTTCAAGAACAGCTTGGTGCGCTCACGCCGGCAGAGCCGGCACACCGGACCTGTGTATCGGGCCATGCTCGGTCCTCCCCCCTCAGACCCGCCGGCGCTTCTTCGGCCGGCAGCCGTTGTGGGGAATGGGGGTGACGTCCTTGATCCCGACCACCTCGATCCCGGTCGCGGCCAGCGAGCGGATGGCGGTCTCTCGGCCCGAGCCGGGACCGCGCACGAGGACATCGACCTTGCGCACGCCGTGCTCCATGGCGCGCCGGGCGCAGGCCTCGGCGGCCAGCTGCGCGGCGAACGGGGTCGACTTGCGCGACCCCTTGAAGCCGACGTTGCCGGCCGAGGCCCACGCAAGCACGTTCCCCTCGGGGTCGGCGATGGTGACCACCGTGTTGTTGAACGAGCTCTTGATGTGGGCCACGCCGTAGGCGATGTTCTTGCGCTCGCGGCGCCGCGGGCGACGACCCTGCTGCTTGCTCGTGCGGGGGGGCATCTACTTGCGCACCTTCTTCTTGCCGGCGACGGTCTTCTTGGGCCCCTTGCGCGTGCGGGCGTTGGTGTGGGTGCGCTGGCCGTGCACCGGGAGGCCACGCCGGTGGCGGATGCCCTGGTAGCAGTTGATCTCTTGCTTGCGCTTGACGTCCTGGGCGACGTCGCGGCGCAGGTCCCCTTCGACCCGCAGGCTGTTGTCGATGTAGTTGCGGAGCCGGGTCACCTCTTCGTCGGTCAGCTCCCGGACCCGGGTGTTGGGATCCACGTCGGTCGACGTGAGCACCTGCTTGGCGAGGGTGTCGCCGATGCCGTAGATGTAGGTGAGGGCGACCTCGACCCGCTTCTCTCTTGGGATGTCCACTCCGGCGATTCGAGCCACGCTTCTCCCAGCCTCTCTCTCAGCCCTGACGCTGCTTGTGCCGCGGGTTGTCGCAGATGACCACCACCCGGCCATGGCGCCGGATGACTTTGCACTTCTCACAGATCCGCTTGACGCTCGGTCGGACCTTCACGTCTTGTCCTTCATTGTCTTGGCCACCGTGGTGGCTACTTGTAGCGGTAGGTGATCCGCCCACGACTCAGGTCGTACGGCGTGATCTCCACCTGAACCTTGTCGCCGGGCAGGATCCGGATCCGGTGCATCCGCATCCGCCCGGAGCTGTGGGCCAGCACCTTGTGCCCGTTCTCGAGCTCGACCCTGAACATGGCGTTGGGCAGGGGCTCCACCA
This sequence comes from Acidimicrobiales bacterium, assembly GCA_040414865.1. Lineage (GTDB taxonomy): Bacteria > Actinomycetota > Acidimicrobiia > Acidimicrobiales > RAAP-2 > Palsa-461. The sequence goes on along the minus strand of JBEDUR010000133.1, from coordinate 40,197 downwards.
CAGTGCCGTCGAGCACGATGGCGTCGTCGTTGGCGTTGGGCAGGTGTCTCTCCTCTGGCTCCCAGGGTCCGGCACGGCGGAGCAGGAGCCCGCAGGGTCGGCGGTGGGTGGCGGCGCCGAAACCTCGGGAAGCCCCGGGGCGCGACGGACCGACCTGAGATTTTAGCGCAGAAGCGCCCAGTTGCCACACTCGGCGCATGGGTGGAATCCGCTCTGCCGGGAAACGCGAATCGCGAGAGGGAACGGGGTGCCCACCCCCTCGGGCAACGCTCACATACGAGCCCCGGATACGCGAACGCCCTGGCCGGCGCAGCGGTCGTCAACGTAAAGGGGCCAATTAGCGTGGATCTACGGAATCGACACCGCATCCCCTGCCCCACGATCTCACCCGCTCGAGCCCCGGCCGGCCGGACGTGGCGACGGTGGAGACCCCCGGCCGGGAGATCGGGACCGCTCCCGCCGGGCGCCGGCGGGGCGCCCTGAGGGTGCTGCGACCCCTGTGGTACCGGCAGCTGGACCACTATCCGCGGACCGGGCCCCGGATCCTGTTCCTCGGGATCGTGGTCGTCAGCACGATCCTCCTCTACTACCAGCTCTACGTAGCCGGAGCGGTGGCCCCCGCCATCCTGGCCCACTTCCACATGAGCTTCCGCTACTACGTGAACATCACGGTGGTGTCCAACGCCGTCGGCGCTTTTGCCTCGATCCTGGCCGGCCTCGGCGACCGATGGGGCCGGGCCAACATGGTCACCTACGGGCTCGGGGTGGTCGGCCTGCTCGTGCTGTTCGGCATCCCCAACGCGCCCAGCGCGTTCGCCTTCGGGGCACTGGTGGCCGCGGTCGGTTTCGTCGAGGGCATCATCCTGGTGGGGACCCCTGCCCTCGTGCGGGACTTCAGCCCGCAGCTCGGCCGGGCATCGGCCATGGGGTTCTGGACTCTCGGACCGGTGATCGGAAGCCTGCTGGTGTCCGAGGTTTCGAGCCACACCCTGACCCACCTGCACGCGTGGCAGGACCAGTTCGTCATCTGTGGTCTGGCCGGTCTGGGCATCTTCGTGATCGCCCTCGTCGGCCTGCGCGAGCTGTCCCCCCAGCTGCGGGGGCAGCTCATGGTGAGCTTGAAGGACCGGGCGCTCATCGAGGCCCGGGCGCACGGGATCAACCCGGCCCGGGCCCTCGTCCACCCGTGGCGCCAGATGCTGAAGACCGACATCGTCGCGTCGGGCTTCGCCATCGCCGTGTTCCTGATCATCTACTACACCGCGGTCGCCTTCTTCACGATCTACTTCACTTCGATCTTCGGGTTCACCCTCGCCCAGGCCAACGGCATCGGGAACTGGTTCTGGGCCTTCGACGCCGGCGCCCTGATCGTGATCGGGGTGCTCTCTGACCTGGCTGGGGTGCGCAAGCCGTTCATGGTGGTCGGAGCGCTCGGCGCCATCGCCTTCACCATCGCGTTTCTCCTGCGCACCAGCGACCCCCACACCAGCTACGGGACGTTCGCGCTGATCATCTCGATGCTGGCCGTGTTCTTGGGCATCACCTATGCCCCCTGGATGGCCAGCTTCACCGAGACCGTGGAGCGGAGGAACCCGGCGCTGACCGCCACCGGGCTGGCCGTGTGGGGCTGGATCGTTCGGGCGGTCGTCGCCATCTCGATCTTCGTCCTCCCGTTCGTGGTCAGCTCCATGACCCCGCTCGTCGACTACGGAACGCAGGTCGGGATCTACCAGACGAAGTACGCGTCCGAGTTGACCACGCTCGCAGCCATCGACCCGGCCACCCGCGATCAGCTCACCGCCAACCCCAACGACGTGTCCGCCGGGCTCAAGGCCGCCAGCGAGGTCTCGGCCAAGCTCGGGGTCTCGTCGACCGACGCCATCGCCCGTCTGGACGCCTTGAAGACCGCAACGAACGAGCCACAGTTCCAGTTCCTCGAGGAGCACGGCCCGGCCGTGTTGGCGGCCAAACAACAGACTCCTGGGCAGTGGCGAAACTGGTGGTGGGTGTGCGTCGGCGGCGAGGTGATCTTCGTGCCGCTCATCTTCGTCATGGCCGGGCGTTGGCGACCAAGACGGGCCCACCAGGACGCCCAGCAGCACGAGCTCCTCGTCCGGGGAGAGCTGGAGAAGCTCGCCCGGTCAGCCTGAGCCGGTCCTCACCCCCCTGGGGGCCGGCTCAGGCCGGGCGATCCAACCGGCGCACGGCGACCCGCTGCCGGCGTCCGCGATTCGACGCCCTCGCCGGCTTCTGGATAGAACGACGAGAGTGGCCGGCCGACGCTTGGGGCTTGAGCAACAGGACGACGATGCTCGGTACCCGCTCACGGGGATCGGCCGGGCGACGACGGCGCCGCAGGAGCGGCTGATCGCCCGGGCCACCGAGGTCTTCGCCACCGACCCGCGCATCCTGGCGGCCTACCTGGTCGGCGGATTCGCGCTCGGGACCGGTGACCCCTGGAGCGACGTCGATCTGCAGTGCGTCGTCGACGACGCCGCAGTGGACGACCTCCGGGCCGGCTGGAGGAGGGTCGTCGACGCCATCGCTCCGCTCGCCCACGTCCAGCCGTTCGGCTTCGGGATCGGGGGGGTGTGCATCACCCCGGAGTGGCTGCACTTCGACGTCGTCTTTCACCCTGCCGCCGACGTCGACCCGGGGCGAGTCGAGGGCATGATCCCGTTGGTCGACAAAGCCGGGATCCTGCCCGATGCTCCGGTGCCCCGGCCGAGCCGCAGGCAGGACCCGTTCTTCCCGCTGGCCCGGGTGGAGCACTTCTTGTACATGCTGGGCAACATGGTCTCGGTGGTCGGCCGGGACGAGGTCATCCCCGGCTCCAACGGGGTCATCGTGGTCCGGGACATCGATCTGGTCGGGCTGCTGCTGGCCGAGCAGGGCTGGACCACCACCACCGAGCACATCGCCGGCAACCCGTTCCCGTTCACCAAGCGGCTGCGCGGGTACCTCACCGAGGAACAGCTGGCCCTGCTGACGTCGCTTCCACCACTCGAGGCGACCATCGACTCGGTCATCGACGGCTACGTCGCCCTCGCCCGGGCCTTCCTGCCGCGGGCCCACCGGTTGGCCGAGCAGACCGGGGCCGACTTCCCCTTCGCCTACGAGGCCGCCTCGGTGGGCTACTTCGAAGGCAGTCTCGGTCTGTCGCTCGGCCTCTAAGCGATCCTCAGCGTCCCTTCCACTCCGGCGGCCGCCCCTCGGCGAAGGCGCGCCCGCCTTCCCGCGCGTCCTCGGTCGCGCCGGTGACCTTGCGCATGGTCTCGCCGAACCGGATGGCCTCGGTGTCGGCGAGGGAGCGGGATCGCACCGCCATCTCTTTCACCGTCCGAGCAGCCAGCGGTGCAGCCGCCAGGAGCCGGTCGGCCAGGGCCCGGGCCTCGCCGAGCAACCGATCGTGCTCGACCACCCAGCCCACCAAGCCGATCTCGTGGGCACGTTCGGCGCTGATCCGCTCTCCGGTGAGCAAGAGCTCCATCGCGTACTGCCAGTTGATCCGCTGGGGCAGGCGGATGGCGCCGACGATCGTCGGCACGCCCAGCCGGACCTCGGGGAAGCCGAACTCGGCCCGGTCACTGGCGATGACGAAGTCGCACCACGTCACCAAGGTGAGCCCGTACCCGAGGCACAGCCCGTTGACCGCGGCGATCACCGGCTTGAAGATCTCCCAGCCGCTCTCGAACGAGTTGGCGGTCGGCTTCTCCCAGAAGGTCCCCTTGAACTCGCCGGTGGACCCGCCGCCGCCGCGCAGGTCGGCGCCGCCGCAGAAGGCCCGGCCGGCTCCGGTCACGATGGCCACCCAGGCCTCCTCCTCCTCCCGGAACCGGGTGAAGGCATCGTTCAGTCCCCGGCGGACCTCGGCGTTGACGGCGTTGAGTGCTTCGGGGCGGTCGTAGGTGATGGTAGCGACGTGGCCGTCGAGCTCGTAACGGACGTGATCATCCATCGTCCGAGTATGGCCCCCTGCGGCCGACCCCGCCCGCCCGGGGCGGGATCAGGGGACCGTGAACACCTCCGGCCCATCGGCGGTCACCGCGATCGTGTGCTCGAAATGGGCGGAGAGCGAGCCGTCGGCGGTCACCACCGTCCACTGGTCCTCGAGCAGCCGGGTCTCGGGCCCGCCGGCGTTGACCATCGGCTCCACCGCGTAGACCATGCCCGACTTGAGCGTCGGCCCCGGGGTCCCCGGCCAGTAGTTGGGCACCTGCGGCTGCTCGTGCATGGCCGTGCCGATGGCGTGGCCGACGTACTCGCGCACCACCGAGAAGCCGGCCGCCTCGGCCCGCTTCTGCACGGCCCGGCCGATCTCGTGCAGGCGGTTGCCGGCGGTCATCTGCTCGATGCCGGCCCACAGCGATGCCTCGGTCACCTCGATCAGGCGCATCGCCTCGGCCGAGACTTGCCCGATGCCCATGGTGAAGGCTGCGTCCCCGTGGTAGCCCTCGACGATCGCGCCACAGTCGACCGAGAGGATGTCGCCGTCCTCGAGGACCTCTCCGCCGGGGATGCCGTGGACGATCTTGGCGTTGCGCGAGGTGCAGATCACCGCCGGGAAAGGGGGATGCCCGTAGTGCAAGAAGTTGGACCTCGCTCCGCGGCGCTCGAGCACCGCCCGGGCGGCGGCGTCGATCTCGGCCGTGGTCACCCCGGGCTTGGCGATCTCCCGAGCCACCGCGTGCATCTCGGCCACGACGCGGCCGGCCCGGCGCATCTTGGCCAGCTCGGCGGCATTGCGTCGCATCAGAGCCCCGCCGACGGCGGCCGGCCCCGGCCCGCCAAGGCAGCGTCGACGACCCGAATGGCCCGATTGGTCACCACGTCGGGCGAACCCGAGCCGCTCACCCGCGCCAGCAGGTTGGCCTGGGTATAGAAGTCGAGGAGGGGCTTGGTCTGGCGCTGGTAGAGCTCGAGGCGCCGCTGGATGGCGTCCTCGGTGTCGTCCTCCCGTTGGATCACCTCGCCACCGCAGATGTCGCAGATGCCCCGAATGAGCGGGGGCTGGGACACCGAGTAGTTGGTCCCGCAGTCCACGCACACCCGACGGGAGGCCAGGCGACGCATGACCACCTGGGTGGGCACGTCGAGGTCGATGACCAGGTCCAGGGTGCCGGGGGCCAGGATCTCGTCGAGCCTCTTGGCCTGGGGCAGGGTGCGGGGCGCCCCATCGAGGACGAACCCCCGGGACCGGGCGTCGGCCCGGGCCAGGCGCTCCCCCACCATCTCCATGATGAGCTCGTCGGGGACCAGCTCGCCCTGGTCCATCAGCTCCTGGGCCCGCCGGCCCAGGTCGGTGCGCGACTTCACCGCGGCCCGCAACATGTCACCGGTGGAGACCTGCGGCACCACGTAGTGGTGGGAGAGCCGCGTCGCCTGGGTTCCCTTGCCGGCCCCCTGCTTGCCGAGGACCACGAGTCGGATGCCGGAGACCACGCGTCTACTTGAGGAAGCCCTCGTAGTTCCGCATCATCAGCTGGCTGTCGATCTGGCGCATGGTCTCCAGGGCCACGCCGACCGCGATGAGCAGCGTCGTGCCGTAGAAGGGGAACGCGTTCAGGTGCCATAGGGACATGAGCAAGGAGGGGACCACCGCCACGATCCCGAGGAAGGCCGCCCCGACCACGGTGATCCGGCTCAGGATGTGGGCGAAGTACCGCTCGGTCGGGGGCCCGGGGCGGATCCCCGGCACGAATCCGCCCTGCTTTCGGATGATGTCGGCCTGCTGGTGCGGGTCGAAAGCGACGTAGACGTAGAAGAAGGTGAAGGCCAGGATCAGGAGGAAGTACAGGCCGATGTAGATCGTGGCCGTCGGCTGGATGTTGGTGCGGACGAAATTCTGGAACCCGTGCCAGGGGATGACGTTGGAGAACAGCACCGGGATGTAGAGAACCGAGCTGGCGAAGATGATCGGGATCACGCCCGACTGGTTCACCTTGAGCGGGATGTAGGTGCTCGACCCGCCGTACATGCGCCGCCCGACCACGCGCTTGGCGAAGGTGACCGGTATCCGCCGCTGGCCCTGGTCCATGAAGACGATGACGACGAGCAGGATGATCGAGACGGCCAGGATGGTGATGAACTTGCCTGCCCCGCCCTCCTGGTAGATGGCCTTGCCCCCGGCGGGGATGGAGGCCACCACGTTGGCGAAGATGAGGATTGACATCCCCTGGCCGATGCCCCGCTGGGTGATGAGCTCGGCCAACCACATGACGAAGGCGGTCCCCGCCGTCAGGCACAGGACCATGAAAGCGGCGAGGGGCACGCTGAACCTCGGGATGAGGTCGATGGACACGCCGAGCAGGCTCTGGTCGTGTCCGTGGAAGGCGTAGACCAGGCCGGTCGACTGCATCAGTGCCAGGGCGACGGTCAGGTACCGGGTCGTCTGGGTGATCTTCTTCTGGCCGACCGCCCCCTGGTCCCGCCACTCCTCGAGCTTGGGGATCACCGTGGTCAGCAGCTGGATGATGATCGAGGCGGTGATGTAGGGCATGACGCCCAGACCGAAGATGGCCAGCCGCACGAGGGCGCCGCCCGAGAACAGGTTGAGGAACCCGAGCACGCCCGAGGAGCCGGCCTGGTGCTGGAGCTGCTGGACGGCGGAGAAGCTGACCCCGGGCACCGGGACGTTTGCCCCCAACTGGTAGAGGGCGATGATGAACAAGGTGAACACCACCTTGTTGCGCAGGTCCGGTACCCGGAAGATGTTGCCGAGTCTGCTGAGCATGGTTCCCTTCGCTTCGGCGGCGGCCGATGCCTACCGGTTGGTCAGGGCATTGCCTCGGGCCGGCGGCCTGCCGCCTCCAAACGGCGGCCGAACCTGCTCGACGCTACCTCCGGCAGCCACGATCGCGTCCTGCGCGCTCTTCGAAAAGGCATGCGCGCTGACCCGGACCGCCCGCGAGAGCTGCCCTCGGCCCAGCACCTTGACCATGGCCCCCTTGCGCAGGTGTCCGGCCGCCACCAGGACCTCCGGAGTCACCTCGTCGACGGCCAGTGCCTCGATCGCGTCCAGGTTGACCGGGGTGTAGGCCACCCGGAACGGGTTCTTGAACCCTCGCAACTTGGGGATCCGTTGCATGAGGGGGAGCTGACCCCCCTCGAAGCCGAGCGGGATGGTGTCCCGGGCCCCCTGGCCCTTCATCCCCCGGCCGGCCGTTTTCCCGCGCCGGCCGGCGATGCCGCGGCCCACCCGCTGGCGGGCGCGCCGGGATCCCGACGGTGACGAGATCTCGTGCAGCTTCATCGCGTTACCTCCTCGACCTGCACCAGGTGCGGGACCCGAGCCAGCATCCCGCGGATCTCAGGACGGTCGGGAAGATCGTTCACCTGGCCGATCCCGCGGAGCCCGAGGGCGCGCAGTGTCCCACGGTGCTTGGGCTTGGCCCCGATGGCCGATCGGACCTGTCTCACCCGCAGCGTCCGGTCACCCGGCGCCGGGCTTGTGCGCGGGGGCATCCTCAGCCTCCCTCCGCCAGAAGCTCGCTCTCGCGACGGCGCTCACGGAAGGACTGCAGCACGCCGCCGGGGACGACCTCGTCGGGTTGCTTGCCGCGCAGGCTGGCGATCTCGTCGGGCCGGCGGAGACTCCGCAGGCCGGCGATGGTCGCATGGGCCACGTTGATGCCGTTGGAGGAGCCCAGCGACTTGGCCAGGACGTCACGGATGCCGGCCATCTCGAGGATGTGGCGCGCCGCGCCCCCGGCGATCACCCCGGTTCCGGGCGCAGCCGGCTTGAGCATGACCCGGCCGGCCCCGCTCTCGCCGATGACCGGGTGCATGATGGTGGACCCGGCCAGCGCGACCTCAAAGACGTTCTTGCGAGCCTCTTCGATCCCCTTCTGGACGGCCAGGCCGGCCTCTTTGGCCTTGCCGTAGCCCAGCCCGACCCGGCCGTTGCCATCCCCGACCACCATGAGCGCCGTGAAGGAGAACCGCCGGCCGCCTTTGACCACCTTGGCCACCCGGTTCACTCTGATGGTGCGTTCCTCGTATTGGGTCTCCGGCACTCAGAACTCCAGTCCCTCGGCTCGGGCGGCGTCGGCCAGCGCGGCCACCCGCCCGTGGTAGGCGAAGCCGCCCCGGTCGAACACGACCCGGTTGATCCCGACCTGCTTGGCCCGGTCGGCCAGCAGCTTGCCGACGGCTTCGGCGCCGGCGACGTTGCCGCCACCCCCGGCACCGAGCGCCCGGCGCAGGTCCGCCTCGACGCTCGAAGCCGCGACCAGCGTACGGGCGGCGTCGTCATCGATGATCTGGGCCGAGATGTGGCGATGCGAGCGGCTGACGGCCAGGCGCGGCCGCTCGGCGGTGCCCACGACCTTGTCCCGGACCCGGGCGTGCCTGCGGATACGAAGGCGCCGCATGGTGGCTGCTCCAGAGCTCACTTCGCCGCCTTCCCGGCCTTGCGTACCACTCGTTCACCGGCGTACCGCACCCCCTTGCCCTTGTAGGGCTCGGGCTTGCGGATGGCGCGGATCTCCGCGGCAACCTGGCCGACCTTCTCCTTGTCGATCCCCCGCACGACGATCCGGGTCGGCATGGGGACCTCGAAGCTGATCCCCTCGGGGGCTTCCACCCGCACCGGGTGGGAGAACCCCAGACTGAGCTCGATGGCCGTTCCCTGAGCGGTGGCCCGATAGCCGACACCCACGATCTCGAGCTCCTTGGCGAAGCCAGCGGTCACCCCCGTCACCATGTTGGCGACCAAGGTCCTGGTGAGCCCGTGCAGAGCCCGGTTCGTGCGCTCGTCGTCGGGCCGCGTGACGTTCAGCACGTCGCCGTCCCGGCTGACGGTGATCTCAGCCGGCAGCGAACGCACCAGGGTGCCCTGCGGCCCTTCGACCTTCACCGAGCGGTCCTCCAGGGTGACGGCCACCTCAGCCGGCACCGCGATGGGTGTCCGTCCAACCCGCGACATCAGCGCACCTCCCCAAACAGTGGGTGGGCGGCGCGCCACGCGCCGCGTGCCGCTCGATCACCAGACATAGCAGAGCACCTCCCCGCCGAGGTGGTGCTGGCGCGCCTCGCGGTCGGTCATCAGGCCGTGGCTGGTCGAGACGACCGCGACCCCGACGCCGCCAAGGACCCGGGGGATCCGGTCGGCGCGGGCGTAGATGCGCAGTCCCGGCTTCGACACCCGCTTGAGACCGGCGATCGTTCGGGTTCGGTTCTGGGCGTACTTCATGGTGATCTCGAGGGTGGACCCCGGCCGCTCGGTGCTCGACGAAACCGAGTACCCGGCGATGTAGCCCTCCTTCTCCAGGATGGCCGCCAGCGCCTCCTTCACCTTCGACCCCGGCATCTTCACCGTGTCGAACTGGGCCGAGTTGGCGTTGCGAATCCGGGTCAGCATGTCGGCGATGGGGTCGGTCATGGTCATGACGGCACCTCCTACCAGCTCGACTTGGTCACGCCCGGCACCTCGCCGGCGTGCACCATCGTCCGCAGGCAGATTCGGCACAGACCGAACTTACGGAAGACGGCCTTGGGCCGCCCACACCGCTGGCACCGGGTGTAGGCCCGTACCTTGAACTTCGGGATCCGCTGCTGCTTTTGGATGAGTGCCTTCTTCGCCATGTTGTCTATCGAGTCTCCTGTCGGAAGGGGAAGCCAAACGCCCGGAGGAACTCCCGTCCCTCGTCGTCGTTGTTGGCGGTGGTCACGATGGTGATGTCCATGCCTCTGACCGAATCGATCCGGTCGTAGTTGATCTCGGGGAAGATCAGCTGCTCGGTGACACCGAAGCTGTAGTTGCCCTTCCCGTCGAACGCGCGCGGCGAGAGCCCCCTGAAGTCGCGCACCCTGGGAATGGTGATGCTGATCAACCGGTCCAGGAACTCCCAGGCCCGATCGCCGCGGATGGTCACCTTGACCCCGATGGGGTTGCCCTCGCGGACTTTGAACCCGGCGATCGACCTCTTGGCCCGGGTCACCACGGGCTTCTGACCCGAGATCACCTGGAGATCGCGTTGGGCCCCCTCGATGAGCGAGGGCTGTTGCGTCGCCCGACCCACGCCCATGTTGAGCACGATCTTCTCCAGGGTCGGAACCTGCATCACATTCTCCAGCTCCAGCTCGCGCTGGAGCGCGGCCCGGACCTCGCCCAGGTATCGCTCTTTCAGCCGGGGGCGCCGGCGGCCGTCGACCGCAGGGGTGCCCTGCTCTTCGGTCTCGTTGACGCTCACAGATCCGCTCCACACTTCCTGCACACGCGCACCTTGTCGCCGTGCTCGTCCACCTCGAACCCGATCCGGGCTGGGCCCCCGTGCGACCCGCACCACACCGAGACGGCCGAGGCGGACATGGGCATGAACTTGTCGATGATGCCGCCCTGCATCGTCGCCCGCCGCGGCTTGGTGTGACGCTTGGCCACGTTCACGCCGTCGAGGACGACCTTGTTCTCCGACGGGACAGTCCGGACGACCTCGCCGCGCTGGCCCCGGTGCTTCCCCGAGCGGACCACGACCCGGTCACCCTTTCGAATTCGCATCAGAGCACCTCCGGAGCCAGCGAAACGATGCGCATGAACCGCTTGTCCCGGAGCTCGCGACCCACGGGCCCGAAGATGCGGGTCCCCCGGGGCTGTTGCTGCTCGTTGATCAGCACGGCCGCGTTCTCGTCGAAGCGGATGTAGCTTCCATCGGGCCGCCGCTTCTCCTTTTTCGTGCGGACCACCACGCACCGCACCACGTCGCCCTTCTTCACCGACGCGCCGGGGATGGCGTCCTTCACCGTTGCCACGAAGATGTCGCCGATGCTGGCATAGCGCCGGTGCGAGCCCCCGAGGACCCGGATGCACAGGACCTCGCGGGCGCCCGAGTTGTCGGCCACCCGCAGGCGTGATTCCTGCTGGATCATCTCGCCCGCTCCGTGATCTCGGACAGCCGCCAACGCTTCAGCTTGGAGAGCGGCCGGGTCTCGGCCACCCGTACCCGGTCACCGACCTTGGCGGTGTCGCCCGGATCGTCGACGTAGATGCGCTTGGTCCGCTGCACGGTCTTCCCATAGCGGGGATGCCGCACCCGCTCGACGACGGCGACCACGATGGTCGACCGCATCGAGTCCGACACGACGACGCCCTCGCGCACCTTCCGGCGATTGGTCCTTGTCTCGATCTCTCCTGCCATCACTGCTCCTCGTCGGTGGCCCTGCGGGACCGCCGGCGGGTACGGGCCGGTGCAGGCTCACTTTCGTCGGGCCTGCGGCTCCGTCGCAGCCGCGGCCGGCGGGCCGTCCCGGACTCCTCGGACTCCTCGGGCTCCTCGAACTCCTCGGGCTCCTCGAACTCAGCCTCGGACACCTCGAGTTCCAGGTCCTCGGGCTCCTCGGCCTCTTCACCCTCCTCGACCTCTTCGTCCTCCTCGACGTCCGCGGACTCCGCCTCGTCCAGGGTCTCCTCGGCCAGGAAGTCCTCGTCCTCGTCGTCGTCTTCCAGGGCGTCCGGCTCCGAGGCAACGAGCTCGGCCGCCCGCTCCTCATCACGGCGTTGGGCTTCGACCCGGGCCGGCTTGACCTCCGGCGGTTCGAATGCGATGCCCTCGGCCTCGGCGATCTCCATTTCCCGCAGGACGGTGAGCACTCGAGCCACGTCGCGCCGTACGTTCTTGATCTGGGCGACGTTGTCCAGCTGCCCGGTCGCGAGCTGGAACCGCAGGTTGAGCAGCTCGCGGCGGGCCTCCACCAGGCGGTGGGCCAGCTCGTCGGCGTCCATTGCGTAGAACTCCGAGGCCCGGGTCATCAGACCTGCACCTCGGACGCTCCGTGCGTCCCGGGTCGAACGACGAAGCGCGCCTTGATGGGGAGCTTCTGGATGGCCCGCTCCATGGCGGCGCGGGCCAGGGTGGCGTCGACCCCGGAGAGCTCGAAGAGGATCCTTCCGGGGCGGACCACCGCCACCCAGTGCTCGGGGTTGCCCTTCCCTGAGCCCATCCGGGTCTCGGCCGGCTTCTGGGTCACTGGCTTGTCGGGAAAGATCCGGATCCACACCTTTCCGCCTCGGCGGACGTGCCTGGTCATCGCGATTCGGGCGGCTTCGATCTGGCGGGCGGTGATCCAGCCGGGCTCGATCGCCTGGATGCCGAAGTCGCCGAAGTTGACCGTGGTCCCGCCCTTGGCGGCGCCGCTGAGGCGACCGCGCTGCTGTTTGCGGTGCCGGACCTTGCGGGGCATCAGCATGTCAATCGTTCTCCCGGCGGAAGTGGGGCGTCTCGTGGTGCTCGTGGCGGGTCTGGCGCTCCATCTGCTCGTCCTGAGCCAGTCGGCGCTCCAGCTCGTCGGGCTCGGTCGGCTCCTCGAGGAGCTCCCGGGCCTGGCCCTCGGCAGCGGTCTCGCTCGCGGCATCGTCGCGGACCTCGTCCACCCCCTCGTCCGGATGGACCTCGTCCAGCCCCTCGTCCGGATGGACCTCGTCCAGCCCCTCGTCCACTGCGCTCCCGGGCTCGCCCTGATCCCGGCGGCGACGGCCGCCACCGGCGGTGATCAGCCGGCGCGGCCTGGCCTGGCCCGAGGTCTCGCCGACGGCCATGGCCGCCTCGCGGGTGATCTTCTCGTCGATCGACACGCGGTACGGGAGGATGTCGCCCTTGTAGATCCAGACCTTCACCCCGACCCGGCCAGCGGTGGTCCGCGCTTCGCGGAACCCGTAGTCGACGTCGGCTCGCAGGGTGTGCAGCGGTACCCGGCCCTCGCGGTAGGACTCCTTGCGGGCCATCTCGGAGCCGCCCAAGCGCCCCGCGCACTGCACCTTGACCCCTTGGGCGCCCGCCTTCTGCACGGTCTGGATGGCCCGCTTCATCGCCCGCCGGAACGCCACCCGGCGCGCCAGCTGGTCACAGATCCCCTGGGCGATCAGGGCGGCGTCCATCTCGGGCCGCTTGATCTCTTGGATGTTGAGCTGGATCCGGTTGGGCAGCCCGGTGATCTCCTCGAGCTTCTTCTTCAACCGGTCGGCCTCCGAGCCCCGCCGCCCGATGACGATCCCGGGGCGCGCGGTGTGGATGTCCACTCGGACCCGGTCACGGGTGCGCTCGACCTCGATGCGGCTGACCGCCGCCGCCTCGAGCTGGGACATCAAGTAGTCGCGAATGCGCCAGTCCTCGACCACGAAGTCCTTGTACCGGCGCTCCTCGAACCAGCGCGACTTCCAGTCCGTCGTCACGCCGAGTCGAAAACCGTAGGGGTTGACCTTCTGACCCATCAGCGCTCGCTCTCCTCTTCGTCGGCGGTGCCGCCTTCCTCGTCGGCGTCGCCTTCGTCTTCCTCGTCCTCGGACTCGTCCCACTCGTCCTCGGGCTCGTCCAGCTCGTCCTCTGCCTCGTCCCACTCGGTCTCGTCGTCCTCGACGAGTTCATCGGTCTCGAGGTCGTCTTCCTCCACCGGCGCCTCGAGGTCCTCTTCGACCTCCTCCTCGGCCTCGGCAGCCCGGCGGGCCTCCTCGGCCTGCGCCGCCCGACGGCGGGTGAGCCGCCCAGACAGGTCGGCCCGTCGACGGGAGGCAGCCACCCGGCGCGACCGGCGGGCCTGACTGGCATCACGCTCGGCCTGGCGACGGGCCAGGCGCTCGTCTTCCATCCGGCTCACGATGATCGTGACGTGGCAGCTCCGTTTGCGGATGCGTCCAGCGCGGCCCCGGGCCCGGGGGCGCCACCGCTTGAGGGTGGTCGCCTCGTCTGCATAGCAAGACGAGACGTAGAGGTCCTCGGCGTCCTGGCCGTCGTTGTGGACGGCGTTGGCGACCGCCGAGGCCAGGACCTTGGCGATCTCGATGGCAGCCTGCCTTTGGGTCGCGTTCAGGATCTGGGCCGCCCGGTCGACGTCCTCGCCCCGGATGAGGTCGAGGACCTGGCGGGCCTTGCGCGCCGGGATCGAGGAGTGCCGCAGCACGGCCCGGGTGCCAGGCCGCTCATTGGTCTTCACGCCCGCCATTACCGGCGCCCTGCCCGCTCTTGTCCCGCGTGGTAGCGGAACGTCCTAGTCGGCGCGAACTCACCCAGCTTGTGCCCGACCATGGACTCGGTCACGTACACCGGCACGTGGCGGCGGCCGTCGTGGACGGCGATGGTGTGCCCGACCATGTCCGGGATGATCGTCGAGCGCCTCGACCAGGTCTTGATGACCCGCTTCTCGCCCGACGCGTTCAGGGCGTCGACCTTCCTCAACAAGTGGTCGTCGACGAAGGGGCCCTTCTTCAAGCTGCGCGGCATCTCGGTCTCCTACCGCCTGGCGCCGCGGGTCCGGCGCCGGCGGACGATCAACTTGTCCGACTCCTTGTGGCGGGCACGGGTGCGGCCCTCCGGCTTGCCCCAGGGGGAAACCGGGTGTCGCCCGCCCGAGGACTTCCCCTCGCCGCCGCCCAAGGGGTGATCGACCGGGTTCATGGCCACCCCCCGGGTCTGCGGACGGATCCCCTTCCAGCGGTTCCTCCCGGCCTTGCCCATCTTGATCAGCTCGGACTCGGGGTTCCCGACGACCCCGAGCGTGGCCCGGCAGTCGATGGACACCCGGCGCATCTCGGTCGAGGGCAGCCGCAGGGTGGCAAATCCACCGTCCTTCGCCACCAGTTGGACGCTCATGCCCGCCCCCCGGGCCAGCTTGCCCCCGCCACCGGGTCGCAACTCCACGTTGTGGACGACCGAACCGACCGGCATGTAGCGCATGGGCATGGCGTTGCCGGGGCGGATGTCAGAGCCCTGGCCGCTCTGGAGTCGATCGCCCACCTTCACCTGGGCGGGGGCGAGGATGTAGCGCTTCTCCCCGTCGACGTAGTGCAGCAAGGCGATGCGCGCGTTCCGATTGGGGTCGTGCTCGATGGTCGCCACCTTGGCCGGGATCCCATCCTTGTCCCGCCGGAAGTCGATCACCCGGTACTGGCGCTTGTGTCCGCCGCCACGGTGGCGGGAGGTCTTGCGACCGTAGTTGTTTCGACCGCCGCTGCCCGGCAGTGGCCGGGTGAGCGAGCGTTCGGGGTGGTCCCGCGTGATCTCCGAGAAGTCGGCGACGCTCTGGAATCGGCGTCCGGGACTCGTGGGTTTGCGCGAGCGAATGGCCATGACCGTTCCTCAGCTCTCGAACAAGTCGATCTTGTCGCCGGCGTGCAGTGTCACGAACGCCCGCTTGGTGTTGGGGCGCCGGCCGGGAGTGTTGGTGCGGCGGTTCCTGGTGGCCTTGCCCTTCCGGTTGAGGGTGTTGACCTGGGCCACCTTCACCCCAAAGACCCGCTCCACTGCCCGTCGGATCTCGATCTTGGACGAGCGCGGATCGACCACGAACACGTAGACGTTGCGGTCCATGAGGGCGTAGGTCTTCTCCGAGACGATCGGCCGTATGAGGACGTTGCCGAGATCAGGCATCGCCGCCCTCCTCCGGCAGCTCCTCGGCCGGCCCCGCTTCGCTGGCCTCGGCGGTGGGAGCCTCGGTCGCCGCCGTCTCGGTAGTGGCGGGTGCGGGCACCTCGCCTGCCCCGGGAAGGGTGGCATCGGTGAACACGACCCAGTCCGAGCGGAGCACGTCGTAGGCGCTCAGCTCACTTTGGAGAACCGTGTCCACCTCCTTCAGATTCGAGAACGAGCGATCGGCAACAAGGTCGGTGCGCGAGAGCACGGCGAGCACCCGTCCGCCGAGGTCGAGCGCCTCAAGGGCCGCGACCGCGTCCTTCGTCCGCGGGCGCTCCCACGGCCAGCGATCCACCAGCACGATCCGCCCGTCGGCGGCCCGATCGCTCAGCGCACTGGCCAGCGCCAGCTTCACCATCTTCTTCGGGGTGCGCTGTCGATAGCTGCGGGGCTTGGGCCCGAGCGCCACCCCCCCGCCTACGTACTGCGGGGAGCGGAGCGACCCCTGGCGAGCCCGGCCCAGCCCCTTTTGGCGAAAGGGCTTGGCTCCGCCGCCTCGCACTTCGGCGCGGGTCCGGGTCGAGTGGGTACCCGAGCGGGCCGCCGCCAGCTGGGCGGTGACCACCTGGTGCAGCACGGCCTCGTTGGGCTCGATCCCGAAGATGGTCGCCTCCAGGGTGACCTGGCCGAGCTCGGTGCCGGCCGCGTCGTAGCGGGTGACGGTGTGGGTCACCGGGACCGGCCGCTCCTTCCGCACCGGATGGCGCACCGCGCCTGAACCCGCGACCGAGCTCACCCGGCCCTCCCGTTGGTCGAGGCCCGCCCCTTGACGGTGTCCCGGAGCACCACCATGCCGCCTCGGGGCCCGGGGATCGCCCCCTTCACCAATACCAGCTCACGCTCGGGGTCGGACGAGACGATCTGGAGGTTGAGGGCGGTCACCCGGCGGGCGCCCAGCCGGCCGGCCATCTTGGTGCCCTTGAACACCCGGGAAGGCGTGGCGCAGGCCCCGATCGAGCCAGGGGCTCGGTGGTGCTTGTGGTTGCCGTGGGCGCCACCCTGGCCGGTGAAGTTGTGGCGCTTCATGGCCCCGGAGAACCCCTTGCCCTTGGAGATCGCGATCGCGTCGACCCGCTCGCCCGGACTCCAGATCTCCGCCGAGAGCTGCTGGCCCACCGCGTAGTCAGTGATGTCGTCGAGGCGGAGCTCCACCAAACGCCGGCCGGGGTCGACGCCGGCCGCCTGGTAGTGGCCGTCGAGCGGCTTGGAGAGGCTGTTGCGGCGCCGGAAGCCGTAGGTGACCTGGAGGGCGGAGTACCCCTCCTTCTCAGGCGTCTTGACCTGGACCACCCGCACCGGCGCGACGCGCAACACCGTCACCGGGATGGCCCGGTTCCGGTCGTCCCACACCTGGGTCATGCCGACCTTCTCGCCGACGATCGCCTTCGTAGTCACTTGCGCGTCTTTCCTGAGCGGCCCGGAGGGCCTCGTGCATGCCAACGCTCCGCCCGGTGACCCCGAGCGGAGCGCTCGTCTGCGCTGGCCCGAGGTCCCCGGCACGGCCGGGCGCTCGAGCACATCTGCTGGTGGGGGGGCCGCCGGGAATCGGGTTTTGGCCCGGTTGAGTAGGTTACACCAGGTCCTGGCCACTTCGCTACGGCGGGTGTGGTCCCGAGGGCGGAGGACCCCCAGGTACGAGCGGTGGGACAAGGGGACTCCGGCCTCCCCCCGCCACTGGCCTCGGCGGGCCGGCCGGAGAGGTGCCCGTAGACGGCGAGATGCCCCAGGAGTCCTCGGCCGCCGCTCGGGGTAGGGCGTTCTGGGTCGTCCCTGGTCCCGGAGCGGAACCTGGGAGGAGGATGGCCGTCTGGGCGGTGGCGACGCCAACGATGAGTCCCGGACCTGGTGAACGTCAGAACCAGGGACAGGCTCAGCTCATGAGGAGGTAGCCCAATGGCGGACGAGCGTGTCAGCGCGACCACGGTCATCAAGGCCCCGGCGGACGCCATCTTCGCCATCCTGGCGGAGCCAGCAAAGCACGCCGCGATCGATGGCACCGGCTGGGTCCGCGCAAGCCTCGACAGCGAGCCGTTGACGGCCGAAGGGCAGATCTTCCGGATGACCATGTACCACCCGAACCATCCGGACGGTACCTACCAGATGGCCAACCGCGTCGAGGTGTTCGACCCGCCGAGTGCCATCTCCTGGAAGCCGGGGCAGGACGTCGCCGGCGGTACCCAGCGTTTCGGCGGCTGGGTCTGGCGCTACGACCTCACGCCAGCTGGACCCTCGAACACCACAGTCACGCTCTCCCATGACTGGTCAGCCGTCCCGGACCCCATCCGAGAGCGCATCGGATTCCCGCCCTTCTCTCCGGACCACCTGGACAACTCGCTCGCCCACCTCGCCGAACTGGCTACATAACGAGTCGGCAGTCCGCTGACAAGATCCCCTCGAAACGCAGTCCACCTGGTTCCCTCTGAGGTGTCTGGAGTCATCGGAAGCCCCGCCAGGTCGTCTGGCTGAAGCGATCGCCCTTGCGGAACCCCAGGCCTCGCACCGGGCGCACCCGAAACACGAGCACGCGCCCACCGGCATCCCGGTCGCTGAATGCCCCGTCGCGCACGACGAAGTCCCACGGACCGGTCGGGTACTTGACCGCGAACGCGGTCGCAACCGGCTCGAGCTCGGCGTCGTCGGTCACCTCCTCGGCCTTGCCCTCGAGCACGACGTCAAGCGCTCCCTCGACGAGGTCGCTGCGCCCGGTCGTCAGCACGCACGACGGGTTCTCGGCAAGATTCCTCGCTTTGCGCTCACCGGGTCCGGTGGCAAACCAGAGCGCCTCCGCGTGCCAAACAGCGATCAGCGGCGTGACGTGCGGTCGGCCGTCGGGACGGACGGTAGATAGCCAGAAGGTGTCCGCGGCAAGTAACTGCTCAAGTCCCGCCGCCCACGGCGTCGGCGTCGCGTCCGGCTCGCTGAACCCATGGATCTCCGCTGCTACGTCCTCCGCTGCCATCCCATTCCCTCCGCACCGGATCCACACAACCGATTGCGATCTGCAAGTGACATCGCCGACCCTACCGAGACGGGTTGTATCGGTTCGATACACCCAACGGAGGCAGTCAAGGTCGGAGGGAGCAATCACAACGGGCGCTCATTGACGGCCGGTCACTGTGCGAAACATGACAATGGAAGCCTCTCGGAGGAGCACCTGCCCTCGCTGGCTTCATCTCGGCTGAGACTTCCGGACGTCTCTGAGTGGGCTATTAGAGGTCCCGCAGGAACGTAAGGCCGTTGTGGTTGAGGTCCCAGAACGCGAACTCTCGTGTACCCCATTCGGTGTCGCTGAGTTGCGTCCCCTCGTGGAAGACACCCTCATCCTTATATTCGTCAAATAGGAGGTCTGGGTCATCTACGAAGAGGCGGAGCATGCATTGTCCAGCCGTGCCAGCTTCGAAGTCCCGCTCGAACTGAAACTGCAGGTGTAGCACGACACCTCCTCGACGGACTGCTGCGTAGTCCCCCTCGTGGAAGGTCACTTCGAACCCAAGACGATCGACATAGAAGCGCACGGCCTCGGCCACGTCCCTCGCCGGAAGGACTGGGATCACATTCGTGAAGTCAGCTTTGCCTGGCTCCGTCATGAACCGAACGGTTGCATAGGTCCCAAAGGCGGGCAAGTGGGCGGCGACCCACACGAACGCGCAGATCCGGGACAGCCGATTGCGCCACCACCGCTACATGTCTCTCGTAGCTATCGGCTACGAAGAGACGGGTCAGGCGTTCTGAATCTTGATCTCGATGAACACCCCGGCCGGGAGGTCCAGCCGCTGCAGGGAGTCGACTGTCTTGGGGGTGTGCTCGACGATGTCGACAAGGCGCTTGTGCACCCGCATCTCGAAGTGCTCGCGCGAGTCCTTGTACTTGTGCGGTGAGCGGATCACCGTATAGCGGTGCTTGTCCGTGGGCAACGGCACCGGCCCCTGGACCTTGGCTTGTGTGCGCAGCACGGTCTGGACGATCTTCTCGGTCGACTGGTCGAGGACCTCGTGGTCGTAGGCCTTGAGCCGAATCCTGATCTTCTGGCGCGGGCCATCGGGCATGGCGAGTGTCCTCCGACCGCTTACTTGATGATCTTGGTGACCCGCCCGGCACCGACCGTGCGACCACCCTCTCGGATGGCGAAGCGCAGGCCCTCGTCCATGGCGATCGGCTTGCCCAGCTCCACAGTCATCTCGGTCGTGTCGCCGGGCATGACCATCTCGGTCCCCGACGGGAGCTGGATGGCCCCGGTCACGTCCGTCGTCCGGAAGTAGAACTGCGGCCGGTAGTTGTTGAAGAAGGGCTTGTGACGACCGCCCTCCTCCTTGGTCAGGATGTAGACGTTCGCCTCGAAGTTGGTGTGCGGGGTGATCGAGCCGGGCTTGCAGACGACCTGCCCGCGCTCGACCTCCTCCTTGCGAATGCCCCGCAAGAGGAGGCCGACGTTGTCCCCGGCCTGGCCCTCATCGAGCAGCTTGCGGAACATCTCGACTCCGGTGACCACCGACTTCTGGGTTTCGCGCAGCCCGACGATCTCGACGTCGTCGCCGACGTGGATGACCCCCTGCTCGATCTTGCCGGTCACCACCGTGCCCCGTCCGGTGATCGACATGACGTCTTCGATCGGCATCTGGAAAGGCCGGTCCACGATCCGAGCGGGCTCGGGGATGAAGCTGTCGACCGCCTCCATCAGCTCGTCGATCTTGGGCGTCCACTCGGGGTCGCCCTCGAGCGCCTTGAGCGCCGACACCCTGACAACCGGAGTGTCGTCGCCCGGGAACTCGTACTCGTTCAGCAGCTCGCGGACCTCCAGCTCGACCAGGTCGAGCAACTCCTCGTCGTCAACCATGTCGGCCTTGTTCAGGGCGACGACGATCGAGGGCACGCCAACCTGGCGGGCCAAGACGACGTGCTCACGGGTCTGGGGCATCGGGCCGTCGGCCGCCGAGACCACGAGGATGGCCCCGTCCACCTGGGCGGCGCCGGTGATCATGTTCTTGATGTAGTCGGCGTGGCCCGGCATGTCGACGTGGGCGTAGTGCCGGTTGGGCGTCTCGTACTCGACGTGGGCGATCGTGATCGTGATGCCCCGCTGCTTCTCTTCTGGTGCCTTGTCGATCTGATCGAACGAGGTGAACTGGGTGTTGGGGTTGGCCTCGGCGAGCACCTTGGTGATGGCAGCTGTCAGCGTGGTCTTGCCGTGGTCGATGTGGCCCATCGTGCCCACGTTTACGTGGGGCTTCGTCCGCTCGAACTTCTGCTTGGCCATGTCTGGTGGACTGCTCCTGCTCTAGGGCGGATCCAATCCCGACCCGCCGCGACGATCACCCGTCGCCCTTGTGTGTGTCGCCTTCGGGGACCGAGCCCTACTCCCCGCGGGCCCGGGCAACGATCTCACGGGAGATCGACTCGGGCACCTCGCTGTAGGCCTCGAACTGCATCGTGTACGTGGCCCGGCCCTGCGTGCGAGAACGCAGATCGGTAGCGTAGCCGAACATCTCTGCCAGCGGTACCTGTGCCCGCACCACCTGGCTGTTCCCGCGCTGTTCGATGCCTTCGACCCGGCCCCGGCGGGCTGAGAGGTCCCCCATGACGTCGCCCATGTACTCCTCGGGGGTCACCGCCTCGACCGCCATCACCGGCTCCAAGAGCACGGGCCCGGCCTGGCGGGCAGCCTCCTTCACGGCCATGGACCCGGCGATCTTGTAGGCCATCTCCGAGGAGTCGACCTCGTGGTAGGAGCCGTCGACCAGAGTCACCCGGACGTCCACGGTCGGGTACCCGGCCAGGACCCCCGAGGTGAGGGCCTCCTGGATCCCGGCGTCGACCGAGGGGATGTACTCCTTGGGGATGGCCCCTCCGGTGATCTTGTCCACGAACTCGTAGCCACCGCCGGGACCGGTGGGCTCCAGGTTGATGACGGCATGGCCGTACTGGCCCCGGCCACCGGTCTGACGCACGTAGCGGCCGGGAACGTTCCGGACCGCCCGGCGGATGGTCTCCCGGTAGGCCACCTGCGGCTTGCCCACATTGGCATCGACGCTGAACTCCCGCAGCATCCGGTCGACCAGGACCTCGAGGTGCAGCTCGCCCATGCCCGAGATGACCGTCTGGCCGGTCTCTTCGTCGGTGCGAACCCGGAAGGTCGGATCCTCCTCGGACAGGCTGAACAGCGCCCGGGACAGCTTGTCCTGGTCGGCCTTGGTCTTGGGCTCGACCGCCACGTGGATGACCGGCTCGGGGAAGACCAGGGCCTCGAGCAGGATCGGGTGAGCCGGGTCGCACAGGGTGTCCCCGGTCGAGGTGACCTTGAGACCGACCGCAGCCACGATGTCGCCCGAGAAGATGGCGTCTTTGTCCTCCCGGTGGTTGGCGTGCATCTGGAGCAGGCGGCCGACCCGCTCCCGCTTGGCCTTGGTCGAGTTGACGACGGTGCCCCCCTTGCGCAGGGTGCCCGAGTACACGCGCAGGTAGGTGAGCTTGCCCACGTAGGGGTCGGTCATGATCTTGAAGGCCAAGGCGGAGAAGGGAGCGTCGTCCTCGGGCGTCCGCAGGTCCACCATGTCGCTCCCCGGGATCGTGCCCTCGGTCGGCGGCAGGTCGAGCGGGCTCGGGAGATAGTCCACCACCGCGTCGAGCATCGGCTGGACGCCTTTGTTCTTGAAGGCCGAACCGCAGAGGACCGGCACCACCTGAGACTCGAGCGTCGCCTGGCGCAGCGAACTGCGCAGATCGTCGCCGGTGATCTTCTCGTCGGCCAGGTACTTCTCCATGATCGAGTCATCGAAGTTGCTGAGCACGTCGATCAGCTGGTGGCGTGCCTCTTCGGCCGAACGGGCAAGCTCGGCGGGGATCTCGGTCTCGGACCACTGCTCCCCCATGCCGTCCTCCCAGACGAGGGCGGTCTGCTCCAGGAGATCGACCACTCCCCTGAACCCGGCCTCCACCCCGACCGGGAGCTGGACGACCGCCGGCAGGGCGTCAAGGCGGTCCCGGATCATCTCGACGGTCCGGCCGAAGTCGGCTCCGACCCGGTCCATCTTGTTCACGAAGCAAATGCGGGGGACCCGGTACTTGTTGGCCTGCCGCCACACCGTCTCGGTCTGCGGTTCGACTCCCGCCACCGCGTCGAAGATCGCCACGGCTCCGTCCAGGACGCGCAGCGACCGCTCGACCTCGACCGTGAAGTCGACGTGGCCGGGGGTGTCGATGATGTTGATCCAGGTGTCGCGCCAGCGGCAGGTCGTGGCGGCCGAGGTGATCGTGATGCCGCGCTCTTGTTCCTGGACCATCCAGTCCATGGTGGCGGCGCCCTCGTGGACCTCGCCCATCTTGTAGTTGCGGCCGGTGTAGTAGAGGATCCGCTCGGTGGTCGTCGTCTTGCCCGCGTCGATGTGCGCCATGATCCCGATGTTTCGGGTCCGAGCAAGCGGAAATTCGCGGATCGGAAGGGGATCAGCCATGATGCTCTTCTTCGGTGCGGGGAACTACCAGCGGTAGTGGGCGAAGGCCTTGTTGGACTCGGCCATCTTGTGCATGTCCTCGCGCCGCTTCACGGCGTTGCCCACTCCGTTCGAGGCGTCGAGGATCTCGCCGGCCAACCGCTCGGCCATCGTCTTGTCCCGACGCTGCCTGGCGTAGCCGACCAGCCAACGGATGGCCAGGGTGGTCGCCCGGCGGGGCCGGACTTCGACCGGGACCTGGTACGTGGCTCCGCCGACCCGGCGGCTCTTGACCTCGAGCTCGGGGCGCGTGTTCTCGATGGCCCGCTTGAGCGAGGCGATCGGGTCCGAGCCGCCCCGCTCCGAGACCAGGTCGAGGGCCGAGTAGACGATGTGCTCGGACAGGGTCCGCTTGCCCCGGGAGAGGACCTTGTTCACCACCTGGGTGACCAGGACCGAACGGTAGACGGGGTCGGGGGGAAGCTCGCGGCGCTGGGCGGGGCCGTTGCGTGGCACTAGGACTCCTTCTTTGCGCCGTAGCGGCTGCGAGCCTGGGCGCGCTCGCGCACTCCCGAGGCGTCCAGCGCACCACGGATGACCTTGTAGCGAACCCCGGGCAGGTCCCGGACACGGCCTCCCCGCACGAGCACGATCGAGTGCTCCTGGAGGTTGTGCCCGACTCCAGGGATGTAAGCGGTGATCTCCACCCCGCTCGTCAGACGGACCCGAGCCACCTTGCGCAGGGCCGAGTTCGGCTTCTTCGGGGTGAACGTGTAGACGCGCGTGCAGACACCCCGCCGCTGAGGCGCGCCCTTGAGCGCCGGGGTCTTGGTCTTGGTGTCCTTGGTCTGGCGCCCGTTCCGCACCAGCTGGGCGATCGTCGGCACGCGCCTACCTCGTCGAGTGAACGTTTGGGATGCTTGCGTTCGAGCCGCGACCGGACGCAAAGCACAGCGATGTTACGGAACGCCGCCACCAGGCACAACACCCGAAGGCGGACGCTCCCGCGAACCACATCATTCTACCAGGAGCTCCGAGCGCGGCCGACCGACACCGGCCCATCGCGCCATGCGGAGACCGGGTGACCCCGGGCCGGGCAGCCTGACCCTCGGGCCTCCTGCGGCCTACCGACCTCAGCTGCCGAGGGCGCTGTCCTCGCCGGAGCGTCCCCGCTCGTCGTCCCCGCTCGGGGCGGCGCCGAGCCAGCTGGCGTCGATCGAGGAGTCGAAGGGCTCGTTGGAGACCCCTTCCCCACCCACGTCGCGCAGCCAAGCGGCCAGGTCCTCGGTGTCGCTGTCGGCCGTCCCGCTCCAGAGGGGCAACGGCTCGGCCCCGGGCATCTCCAGGCGGATCGTCCGGTAACGGTCCATCCCGGTGCCGGCCGGGATGAGCTTGCCGATGATGATGTTCTCCTTCAGTCCGAAGAGCTGGTCCGAGCGGCCCTCGATGGCCGCCTCGGTCAGCACCCTGGTCGTCTCC
The DNA here is from genome assembly GCA_040414865.1 of Acidimicrobiales bacterium. GTDB lineage: Bacteria > Actinomycetota > Acidimicrobiia > Acidimicrobiales > RAAP-2 > Palsa-461. Next base: position 15,893 of record JBEDUR010000133.1, on the reverse strand, counting down.
TGGAACGAGGCGGCCGAGAGCCAGCTGTCGGTGGCCAAGGAGGCCTTGGTGATCCCCATGAGCTCGGGCCGGCCCTCGGCCGAGCGCTTGCCCTCCTCCAAGAGCTCCTTGTTGACCGCGGCGTAGGCCTGGTTGTCGACCCGCTCGCCGGGCAGGAAGGGGGCGTCGCCGGGCTCGGCCACGAGCACGCGGCGCAGCATCTGGCGGACGATCAGCTCGATGTGCTTGTCGTGGATCGAGACACCCTGGTCCCGGTAGACCTTCTGGACCTCCTCGACGAGGTACTGCTGGGTCTCGCGGATCCCCTTTACCTCCAGGAGCTCCTTGGGGTCCTTCGGCCCCTCGACCAGCGCGTCGCCGGCGGCGACCTCCTGGCCGTCCTGGACCTCCAGGTGCGCGCGGGCCGGCACCACCACCGCTTCCTCGGTGCCATCGTCGGCGACGATGACGATCCGGCGGCCGGTCTCCTCCTCCTCCACCCGGACCACTCCGGAGTGGCGGGCAAGCACGGCGGCGCCCTTGGGAGTACGGGCCTCGAAGAGCTCGACCACCCGGGGCAGGCCGTGGGTGATGTCCTCGCCGACGATGCCGCCGGTGTGGAAGGTCCGCATGGTGAGCTGGGTGCCCGGCTCGCCGATCGACTGGGCGGCGATCACCCCGACCGCCTCACCGAGCTCGATCATCTTGCCGGTGGCCAGCGACTGGCCGTAGCAGGCGGAGCAGACCCCGTGGGCGGCCTCGCAGGTGAGCACCGAACGGGTCCGCACTCGGTCGATCGCCTCGTCGGCGCGCAGCCGCTCGACCAACTCGTCGTCGACCAGCGTGCCGGCGTCGACGATCGAGCCGTCCGACAGGGTGACCGGCTCGGTCAGGATCCTGCCGTAGAGCCGGGTCTCGAGATAGCTGCGCCGGCCGGCGTGGTCCGGCACCACGTTGTCGATCCAGATGCCCCGCGCCGTGCCGCAGTCCTCTTCCCGCACGATCAGCTCCTGGGCGACGTCGACCAGACGGCGGGTGAGATAGCCCGAGTCGGCCGTGCGCAGAGCGGTGTCGGCGAGGCCCTTGCGGGCGCCGTGGGTCGAGATGAAGTACTCGAGCACCGAGAGGCCCTCCCGGAAGGACGACTTGATCGGGCGGGGGATCATCTCACCGCGGGGGTTGGAGACCAGACCCTTCATCCCGGCGATCTGACGGATCTGCTGCGCGTTCCCGCGAGCGCCCGAGTCAACCATCATGTCGAGTGGGTTGAACGAGAGCCCGGAGAGCGTCTGCTCCATGGCCCGCCCAACCTCGGAGTTGGCCGACGTCCAGATCTCGATCTCCTTCTGGCGCCGCTCGTCGTCGGTGATGATGCCCCGCCGGAACTGGGTCTCGGCCTTCTCGGCTTCCTTCTCGTAGCGATCCAGGATGGACTGCTTCTCCGGCGGCGTGCGGACGTCGTCGATCGAGATGGTGAGCCCGGACTGGGCGGCGAAGCGGAACCCCAGCGCCTTGATCCGGTCCAAGGAGGCCGACACCTGGCGCTTGGGGTAGCCGGCCGAGAGCTCCTCGACGATCGCCCCGATGCCAGTGGTTCGCTTCCCGACCAAGTCGTTCACATACCGGAACCCCTCGGGCAGCGCCTCGTTGAAGAACAGGCGCCCAGCCGAGGTCTCGATGGCGTAAATGCCGTCCTCGCCCGGCTCCACTCCGGCTGCCTCGAGCCGGCTGGCGAGCCCCGCGTCCGGACGGGGCCGAAGTGAGATCCGGGCGTGCAGCGACAGGTCGCCGCTGTCGAAGGCGGCCTGGACCTCGTGGGTGTGGCGGTAGACGCGCCCCTCCCCCTTGGCCCCTTCGACCATCAGCGTCAGGTAGTACGCGCCGAAGATCATGTCCTGGGTCGGGACGGTGATCGGGCGCCCGGTTGCCGGCGACAGGATGTTGTTGGCCGACAGCATGAGCACCCGCGCCTCGGCCTGGGCCTCCGAGGACAGCGGCAGGTGGACGGCCATCTGGTCGCCATCGAAGTCGGCGTTGAAGGCCGTGCACACGAGCGGGTGGATCTGGATGGCCTTGCCCTCGACCAGGACCGGCTCGAAGGCCTGGATGCCCAGCCGGTGGAGTGTGGGGGCTCGGTTGAGCAGCACGGGGTGCTCTTGGATCACGTCTTCGAGGACGTCCCAGACCTGCGGCCGGCGCCGCTCGACCATCCGCTTGGCCGACTTGATGTTCTGGGCCAGCTCGGTCTCGACCAGCCGCTTCATGACGAAGGGCTTGAAGAGCTCCAGGGCCATCAGCTTGGGCAGGCCGCACTGGTGGAGCTGGAGCGTGGGGCCGATCACGATGACCGAGCGGCCCGAATAGTCGACCCGCTTGCCCAGGAGGTTCTGGCGGAACCGGCCTTGCTTGCCCTTGAGCATGTCCGAAAGGCTCTTGAGCGGCCGGTTGCCCGGTCCGGTCACCGGACGGCCACGCCGGCCGTTGTCGAACAGCGCGTCGACCGCCTCCTGCAGCATCCGCTTCTCGTTGTTGATGATGATCTCGGGCGCACCGAGATCGAGCAGCCGCTTCAGGCGGTTGTTGCGGTTGATCACCCGGCGGTAGAGGTCGTTCAGGTCCGAGGTGGCGAACCGGCCACCGTCGAGCTGGACCATCGGGCGGAGGTCCGGCGGGATGACCGGGACCGCCTCCAAGATCATGGCCCGTGGGTCGTTGATGCGACGGCCGTGCTCGTCCCGTCGGTTGAAGGCGGTCACGATCTTCAACCGCTTGATCGCCTTCTGGCGCCGCTGCGCCGAGAGCGGACGCCGCCCATCGGTGGCGTCGATCATCTCGCGCAGCTTGACCTCTTCCTCGTCGAGGTCGATGCGGTCGATGAGGCGGCTGATGGCCTCGGCCCCCATGCCACCTTCGAAGTAGTCCTCGTAGCGGAGCCGCAGCTCCCGCCACAAGAGCTCGTCCTCGATGATCTTGCGGCTGTGCAGCCCGCGGAACTCCTCGAGGGCCCGCTGGGCCAGCTCGATCTCATCCTGGCTCCGCTCCCGCGCCGCCGAGATCTCCTTCTCGACGGCGCGCTGGCGCGCCTTGATCTCGGCGTCGCGCGCCCCCTCCTTCTCCAGCTGGGCCAGCTCCTCCTCGAGCGCCTTGAACCGGCGGTCGATGTCGAGGTCGCGCCGCTTCTCGATGTCGGCGATCTCCTCGGCCAGCTCGGCCTCCAGGTTGGCCAGGTCCTCGTGGCGCTTCTCCTCGTCGACCCAGGTGACCAGGTTGGCGGCGAAGTAGATCACCTTCTCGAGCTGCTTGGCCTTCAGCTCCTCACGGGCCTCGGTCCCCATGAGCAGGTAGGCCAACCAGCTGCGCGTGCCCCGCAAGTACCAGATGTGCACGACCGGAGCGGCCAGCTCGATGTGGCCCATCCGCTCCCGCCGGACCTTGGAGCGCGTGACCTCAACCCCGCACCGCTCGCAGATGATCCCCTTGAACCGAACCCGCTTGTACTTGCCGCAGTAGCACTCCCAGTCCTTGGTGGGGCCGAAGATCTTCTCGCAGAACAGCCCGTCCTTTTCCGGCCGGAGCGTCCGGTAGTTGATGGTCTCGGGCTTCTTCACCTCGCCGTTGGACCAGCCCCGGATGGCACTGGCCGTGGCCAGACCGATCTTCAGCTGGTCGAAGGTGTTGACGTCGAGTGCGGTCAAGAGAAACTCCTCTCCGCGGCGCGCCGCTCGTCCTCCTCGTCCGACCCGCGCTCGGGCCGGCTGATGTCGATGCCCAGCTCCTCGGCCGTGCGGAACACGTCCTCGTCAAGCTCGTGCATCTCGATCTCCTCGCCGGTGACCGAGAGCACGTCGACGTCGAGGCACAGGGACTGCATTTCCTTGATGAGCACCTTGAAGCTCTCGGGGATCCCGGGCTCGGGGATGTTCTCGCCCTTCACGATCGCCTCGTACACCTTGACCCGGCCGAGGACGTCGTCGGACTTGATGGTGAGCAGCTCCTGGAGGGCGTAGGCGGCACCGAAGGCCTCGAGCGCCCATACCTCCATCTCCCCGAACCGCTGCCCGCCGAACTGGGCCTTCCCACCGAGGGGCTGCTGGGTGATCATCGAGTAGGGCCCGGTCGAGCGAGCGTGGATCTTGTCGTCGACCAGGTGGGCCAGCTTCAGGATGTAGACGTAGCCGACCGACACCGGGTTGTCGTAGGGCTCGCCGGTCCGGCCGTTGTACAGCCTGGCCTTGCCGTCGGTCCCGATCTGCACGTGGCCGTCGGCCGCGTCGGGACGGAGCTCGCTGAAGAGGCCCTTGATGGTCTGGTGATGGCCGGCCTCCTCCTCCTCGTCCCAGTGGGCTCCGTCGAACACCGGCGTGGCGATCCAGCTGGCCGGCATGGTGCGGGGCCGGGTCTTGCGGACGATCCCGTCCTCACGGCCGCTCGTGCCCGCGTCGGCCTCGGCCGTCTCGCCGTTCCAGCCGAATCGGGCGGCGTAGCCCAGGTGGGACTCGAGCACCTGGCCGACGTTCATCCGGGACGGGACGCCCAGGGGGTTCAAGATGATGTCGACCGGGGTGCCGTCGGCCAGGTACGGCATGTCCTCCATCGGCAGGATCTTGGAGATGACCCCCTTGTTCCCGTGACGGCCGGCGAGCTTGTCACCCTCGGAGATCTTGCGCTTCTGGGCTACATACACCCGGACCAGCTCGTTCACCCCGGGAGGCAGCTCGTGCGAGCTGTCGCGTGAGAAGACCCGGACGTCGATGACCTTGCCCTCCTCCCCGTGGGGGACCTTCAGGCTGGTGTCCCGAACCTCGCGGGCCTTCTCGCCGAAGATCGCCCGGAGCAGGCGCTCCTCGGGGGTCTGCTCGGTCTCGCCCTTCGGGGTGACCTTGCCGACCAGGACGTCGCCGGGGCCCACCTCGGCCCCGATGCGGATGATGCCCCGCTCGTCCAGGTCGGCCAGGATCTCCTCGGAGAGGTTGGGGATGTCCCGGGTGATCTCCTCGGCCCCGAGCTTGGTGTCCCGGGCGTCCACCTCGTGCTCTTCGATGTGGATCGAGGTGAGCACGTCGTCGCGCACCAGGCGCTCCGAGAGGATGATGGCGTCCTCGTAGTTGTAGCCCTCCCAGGGCATGAACGCGACGAGGAGGTTCTTCCCCAGGGCCAACTCGCCGTTGTGGGTGGAGGGTCCGTCGGCCAGCAGTTCGCCGACGGCCACTCCCTGGCCCTCGCTCACGAGGGGCTTCTGGTTGATGCAGGTGTTCTGGTTGGACCGGCGGAACTTGGCCAGCCGGTAGATCTTGCGACCCAGGTTCTGGCCCAACCGGTCTTTCTGACCCGGTCGGTAGTCGACCACGATCTGGTCGCCGGAAACCTCGACGACGGTTCCCTCCCCCTCGGCGGCGATGACGTCGCCGGCGTCACGGGCGGCCCGGCCCTCGACGCCGGTGCCGATGTAAGGCGCCTCCGGGACGACCAGCGGCACCGCCTGCTTCTGCATGTTGGCGCCCATCAGGGCCCGGTTGGCATCGTCGTGCTCGACGAAGGGGATCAGGGCGGTGGAGACCGAGACGATCTGCTTCGGCGAGACGTCCATCAGGTCCACCTCGGACGGCGGCACGAAGTCGATTTCGCTGGTGGTGCCGTAGGTGGTGGTGGCCACTCCGACCCGGACGCCGGTGCCCTGCGGGCCGCGCCGCACCAGGATGCGGTCCTCGCTGAAGTTGCCGGCGTCGTCCAACGGCGCATTGGCCTGGGCGATGACGTGCTCTTCCTCTTCATCGGCGGCCAGGTACACGACCTCGTCGGTGACCTTCCCGTCGACCACCCTGCGGTAGGGGGTCTCGATGAAGCCGTACTCGTTCACCCGCGCGTAGGTGGCCAGGGCGCCGATCAGGCCGATGTTCGGTCCCTCGGGGGTCTCGATCGGGCACATCCGCCCGTAGTGGGAACTGTGGACGTCCCGCACCTCGAAGCCGGCCCGCTCCCGGGAGAGCCCGCCGGGCCCGAGCGCCGAGAGCCGGCGCTTGTGGGCCAGGCCGGAGAGCGGGTTGACCTGGTCCATGAACTGGCTCAGCTGGCTGGTACCGAAGAACTCCTTTACGGCGGCGACCACCGGGCGAATGTTGATGAGGGTCTGGGGGGTGATGGCCTCCACGTCCTGAGTGGTCATGCGCTCCCGGACCACCCGCTCCATCCGCGACAGCCCGACCCGAACCTGGTTCTGGATCAGCTCGCCGACCGAGCGCACCCGCCGGTTGGCGAAGTGATCCTGGTCGTCGATCCGGTAGGTCGAGTCGCCGTCGGCCATGTGCAGGGCGAGGTGCAGCATGTAGGTGGCGGCGGCCAGGATCTCGGACGGGCTGAGCACGCTCTGGTCGGGCGCGGGCCGCTCCAGGTCGATCTCGAAGAGCTCGCTGATCCGCTCGATCTCCGGACCGAGCTTGCGGTTGAGCTTGTAGCGGCCGACTCGGGTCAGGTCGTAGCGCTTGGGGTTGAAGAACGCGTTCTCGAAGTACTGGCGGGCGGCCTCGACCGAGAGCGGCTCGCCGGGTCGGGCTCGCTTGTAGATCTCGAGCAGCGCCTCCTCACGGCTGGGCGCGAGCGTCCGCTCCTTCTCCCACTGGCCTTCCAGGAAGTCGAAATGCCGGACGAAGCGCTCGAGGAACTCGTCTTCCCCGTAGCCGAGCGCCCGGAGGAGTACGAAGAGGGAGAGCCGGCGCTTGCGGGCCACGCGGGCACCAGCAGTGACGTCGCGCGACGGCTTGGCCTCGATGTCGAGCTCGATCCACTCGCCCCGGTAGGGGTGAATGGTGCCGGTGAAGATGGTCTTGGCGTCTCGGCCGGGCTGGAAGATGACGCCCGGCGAGCGGACCAGCTGGCTCACCACGACACGCTCGGTGCCGTTGACGATGAAGGTGCCCCGGTCGGTCATCATCGGGAAGTCCCCCATGAAGACCGTCTGCTCCTTGATCTCGCCGGTGGTGGCGTTCAAGAAGCGCGCCCGGACGAAGACCGGGGCGGCATAAGTCATGTCCTTCTCTTTGCACTCCTCCACCGAGAACTTGGGCGGTGGCCGCAAGTCGCCGTCGGTGGGGTCGAACTCCAGCTCCAGACTCAGCTGGCCGGTGAAGTCCTCGATCGGGCTGATGTCGCCGAAGGCCTCGGCGAGACCCTTGTCCAAGAACCACTGGAACGAGTCACGCTGGACGGCGATCAGGTCCGGAAGGGTGAGGGCCTCATCGATGTTGGCGAAGGAAACGCGTTCGGGGCTGCGGGACCGTGCGGGCAACGGCCTACTCCTCCAGGTTGGGTGCTGACTGATGAGACGGGGAATGCGAGACGCCTCCGGGGCGCGACTCCGGAGCGAGGGTGAAGGGGACGCGGGTGGCCAGGGCGGAGCCGTGACGCGCGCGGCCGCATCGAAATGGACACGAACCAAGGGTTGGGCACGGCAACCCGATAGTTTAGCGGAGACGCAGAAAAATACAACCCCTTGGGTCGCGCCACCCCAGACGGGCTAGCCGATCGGCCCCCGCGGGCTCGAAAAAAGGTTAAAGAACCGGACCCGGCGAGTCAAGGGTCCCGCTCCGGTGGCCTGCTGGCCAGGCCTTACTTGAGCTCGACGGTGCCTCCGGCACCCTCCAGGGCGGCCTTGGCCTTGTCCGCCTCGTCCTTGCCGACCCGCTCGAGGACCGGCTTTGGGGCCCCGTCAACCAGGTCCTTGGCTTCCTTGAGCCCGAGGCTGGTCAGGGTGCGGACCTCCTTGATGACCTGGATTTTCTTGTCCCCGACGGCCGTCAGGATCACGTCGAACTCGCTCTGCTCCTCCTCGGCCGACCCGGCGGCCTCGGCCCCGCCCGCGGTCGGCGCCGCGGCCACGGCGACCGGCGCCGCCGCGCTCACCCCGAAGCGCTCCTCGAACTCCTTCAGGAGTTCGCTCAACTCGAGGACCGAGAGGGCCGCGATTCCCTCGAGGATCTCCTCTTTGCTGATGGTCCCAGCCATGGTGTTCCTTTCTGTGCTCTCGAGGGCTCTCGAGGCGTGTTCTCGATGTTGACGTCCCGACCGGTGCGCTCAGGCGCCCGGACCAGACTCCTCCTCTGCGGCCGATTCCGGGACGGACTGCACCACCCCGTCTTCGACCGTCTCGGCGGCTTCCTCGGCGACCGGCTCGTCGACGCGGCCGCCGACCTCGTCGGGCCCGGCCTCGCTGACCTCGTCCGCCCTTCGCTGGTCCAAAAGAGCAGAGAGGCCGTACACCAGGTTCCGGGGGAGCGCCTGGAGCAGGCCGGCCAGCTGCTGGAGCGGCGCGGCCAGCCCGCCGGCGAAGCGAGCCAGTAGCACCTCTCGGGAAGGGAGGTCGGCCAGCCGGGCCAGGTCCTGGGTGCTCAGCATGGCCCCGCCGGCAAACCCGCCCTTCATCACCAAGGCCGGGTTGGTCCGGGCGAAGTCCCGCAGGGCCTTGGCCGCCGCGCTGACCTCGCCGTTCACGAACGCGATCGCGCTCGGGCCGGTCAAGAGCTCGGTGAGCTCGTGTTGCTCGCCGCCGGCCACGGCCAGGCGAACCAGGGTGTTCTTATAGATCTTGTAGTCCCCGAGCGCGCCGAGCGCCTTGCGGAGCTCGGCCAGCTGGGTGACGGTGAGCCCGCGATACTCAGTGATGACCGTGGCGTCGGCCGACGCGAAGCGCTCACGCACCTCTTCGACCACTGCGACCTTCTCCGGCCGTGGCTTCTCCATCGCTCTCCCCCGGTCCTCACCGGAAAGTCCCTGCGGATCTCGTTGGCCGCAGCGACTCGAGCGATGGTCACGGGGCCGGATCCCGGCCCCGGAACGGATCGCCTCGTCAGGCGGGCTCGGTGAGCCCCTTCGGCACCGAAGTGCACCGGAGGTCTGCGGCGTTATCTTCTGGGGCCCGCCCTCGCGGACGGACCGCTGCACTCTACTCGTCGGCGGACCGACGTCTCGGCGGTCAGGCTTCTACGAGCTCTTCTTCGACCTCGCGGACCCGGGCCGGGTCGATTCGCACGCCCGGGCCCATGGTCGACGAAAGGGTCGCCGATTTGATGTAGCGACCCTTGGCGGCGGCCGGCCTCACCCGGACCAGCTCCTCAACGACCGCGTGGATGTTCACTATGAGCTGGGGCTTCGTGAACGAAGCCTTCCCCACCGGGACATGGATGTTGCCCACTTTGTCGGTCCGGTACTCGACCCGCCCACTCTTGAACTCGCTGACCGCCCGACCCACGTCCATGGTCACCGTGCCGGTCTTGGGATTGGGCATGAGGCCCCGTGGGCCGAGGATCCTGCCCACCGTTCCGACTCTTCCCATGAGGTCGGGGGTGGCGATGGCGACATCGAAACCCAAGAACCCCTCGTTGGCCACTCTGGCAACCAGGTCCTCGGCCCCGACGACGTCGGCCCCGGCCGAGCGGGCCTCAGTGGCCTTCTCGCCGGCGGCGAAGACCGCGACCCGCACGTCCCGACCCGAGCCCGAGGGAAGTGAAAGCGTCCCGCGCAGGATCTGGTCGGCCTTCCTCGGGTCAACCCCGAGCCGGACGGCCAGCTCGATGGTCTCGTCGAACTTGGCCGTGGCGAGCTGCTTCACCAGGTCGATGGCGGCCGACACGCTGAGATGCTCCTCCCGGTCCACCTGAGAGAGGGCCTCTTGGTACTTCTTGCCGTGCTGTGTCATCTTCGGTCTCCGCTTGTCGTGGAACTCAATCCGAGACGGCGATGCCCATCGAGCGTGCCGTCCCTGCAACCTGACGTTTCGCCTGCTCCAGGTCCTCGGTGTTGAGGTCCGGGAGCTTGACCCGGGCAATGTCGGCCAGTTGCGCGTCGGTGACCGTCCCCACCTGCTCGCGCCCGGAGGTGGTCGCCCCCTTCGCCACGCCAGCTGCCTGGCGCAACAGCACCGGGGTGGGCGGGGTCTTCAGCACGAAGCTGAACGACCGGTCCTCGTAGATGGTGATGTCTGCCGGGATGACCGTGCCGCGCTGGGACTCGGTGGCCGCGTTGTACTGCTTGCAGAACTCCATCGTCTGGACGCCATGGGGCCCGAGCGCCGTCCCCACCGGGGGCGCCGGCGTGGCCGAGCCGGCCTCGAGCTGAATCTTGACTTTGGCGAGCACGCGCTTGCGGGGGGGCATCCGAATCCCTCTCGAAACTCTTGGATCTGGAACTCTAGAGCTTGGCCACCTGGCTGAACTCCAGCTCGACCGGGGTTTCCCGACCGAAGATGTTCACCAGGACCTTCAGCTTGAGTTGGTCTTCGTTGATGTCGTCGATTTGCCCGGAGAAATCGGCAAAGGGTCCTTCTTTGACCCGGACGGTCTCGCCCAGCTCGTACTCCATGCGGGGCCGGGTCCGCTTGGGCGCCGCCTCGGTTCCGGCGACTTTCACCTGGAGGATGCTCTCCACCTCGCGCCGGGACAGCGGGGTGGGCTTGGTCCCGGGCCCGACGAAGCCGGTGACGCCGGGCGTGTTGCGGATGGCTCCCCAGACGTCGTCGTCCAGATCGCAGCGGACGAGCAGGTACCCGGGGAAGACCTTCTTGGCCACGGTGACCTTCCGGCCCGCCTTGAACTCGACCACGTCTTCCATCGGGATCACGATCTCGAAGACCCGGTCTTCCATGCTCCGGGAGGCCATCACGTTGAAGAGGTTGCCCTTCACCTTGTTCTCGTAGCCCGAGTAGGTGTGGACCACGTACCAGCGCCCGGGCCGGTCGAAGGGGCTCGGCAAGGGGAGCTGCTCTTCCTCGTCCACCTCGTCCTCGGGGTATTCGCTGCCCTCCGACGTGGCGTCGAGGACCACCTCGGGGTCGAGGCTCTCGACAGGCGAGGCTTCGGCCTCGGCCACCGTGGGGTTATCGCCGGCCTCGGCCCGCAGTCCGTCGCTGGTCACCTCGGTCGGCTCCGCCGGGGCGAACTCGTGCTCGTCTGGGTCGTCAGGGCTCATTTGGTGAACAGAAAGAGAATGGCCTTCCCGAAGGCCAGGTTCAGGACGAAGATCAAGGACACCATGATGACCAGGGTGGTGATCACGACGGTCGTGTAGTTCACCATCTCGGCGCGGTTCGGCCAGGCGACCTGCCGGAGCTCGTCCCGGACCTCTCGCGCGAACTGGGTCGGCGAGGTCCGCTGGCGGCGGCGGGGGGCGACCGGCGCCTGGGTCGGCCGTCGGGTGGACGGCGACCCGTCGGCCTCCATCTGGCCCTGGCGCTGCATCAGTCGCTTGGTCTCGCGGTTCATGGGAACGCTCCGTGTGTCGAGCTGGCTCTCGGGTCTGGCGAGGAGCAGGGCAGGAGGGACTCGAACCCCCAACCGCCGGTTTTGGAGACCGGTGCTCTACCAGTTGAGCTACTGCCCTCGGTGACCGCCCTCAGCCCCTTCGGGTGGTGGCCCGAGCCGTTTGACCTGGGCAGCAACACGGAAGACTACCACCGGCCCGGGCGGGCCGGCCGGGCGGGAGGCGGGTTCAGCGGGTCTCCCGATGGAGGGTGTGACGCCGGTCCCAGCGGCAGTACTTCTTCATCTCGATCCGCTCACGGTTGTTGTTCTTGTTCTTGACCGTGATGTAGTTCCGTCGCTTGCAGACCTCGCAGGCCAGCGTGACATGGACCCGCTTCTCGTTCTTCGGCATCCCGCGTTCTCCTTTGCCTTCCCAGTGGTAGCGGCGGCGGGACTCGAACCCGCGACCCCACGATTATGAGCCGTGTGCTCTGACCAACTGAGCTACGCCGCCGGGGAGCCCCCTGTCGGAATCGAACCGACGACACCAGCCTTACCATGGCTGTGCTCTACCGACTGAGCTAAGGGGGCGCCGCCGCACCTGCTCCGACCGCCCGGCCAGTTTACGCCACGACCGAACGGGGAAGGCGTGGTCCGGGCTGGCCCGGGGCGCCTGGCACCCATGAGAGCAGCCACCGGGCGACCCAGTGCGCCTACCATCTCGTAGTGCGGATACGGCCCGCCGAGGTGGGCGACCTCGAGGCCATCGCCACGATCTACAACGCCGAGGTCACCGAGACCCTCGTCACCTTCGACATCGTGCCCCGTACCGCCGCCGACCAGCGCCGGTGGCTGGACCACCATGCCGGCGCCCACCCGGCCATCGTCGCGGTGGACGAGCCGGGGGCCGGCTCCGACCTGCTCGGAGACCGCGCGGAGCCGGTGCTCGGCTTCGGGTCTCTCTCGCCGTACCGCGACAAGCCGGGCTATGCGACCACGGTCGAGAACTCCGTCTACGTCGCCCGTCAGGCCCGTCGGCGGGGGGTCGGCCGGGCCCTGCTCGAGGAGCTGGTCCGGCTGGCCAGCGAGCACGGCTTCCACACGATCATCGCCCGCACCGAGGGCTCGAACACCGCTTCCACCGAGCTCCATCTGGCCTGCGGCTTCGAGCTGGTCGGCGTGGAGCGCGAGGTGGGGCGCAAACACGGGCATTGGCTCGACGTCGTCGAGCTCCAGTTGATGCTGTGAGCGCCCGCTGAGGTCTGACTAGACCTCGGCCAGCTGCGCCGGAGCCTCCGCCGGCTCGTCGATCGCCCACTCCTCATCAGGCTCGGAGCGCCACGAGGCCGACCAGCGGCCCAGGGGCACCAGGAGCACGCCCAGCAGCACCAAGAGACCCAGTGCCACCGAGATCGGGTTCGAGTGCAGGAGTTGGTTGACGAGCACCCGGCCGCCCGGCAGCCCGAGGAACGGACCGAGCACCGAGGCGGCCACGAGGAACGAGCGCCACCGGCCGGTGGCGACCGGGGCGATGAGGATGAGGCCCCAGCACAGGTACCACTGCTGGACGATCGGCCCGAGGACCACGAACAGCAACAGAGTGATGGCCAGCGCCCTCAAGCCGCCGATGCGGTCGCTCACCTTGAGCAGGTACACCCCGGCCACGGCCGCGACCGTGAACCCGAGGACCCGGGCCGCCGAGAGGACCCCGGTCGTCGAGATGTGCCAGCCGATCGAATGCAGCAACCCGCTCGTCCCGAGACCGACGGCGGTGGTCGGGGCGAGCCAGCTGCGTACGGTTCCGGGGGTCTCCAGGTTCGCCACCCAACCCCACCCCAGCCCGCTCACCACCGAGAGGAGGGCCAGGATGGCCAGGGTGATGAGGCCGGCGGTGATCACCGGACGGACACGCTGTCGCCAGGGCACCCCGGGGCCCAGCCACTCCCATCCGACATAGAGCACCCCGAGCCCGGCCGGGGCCTTGATCGCCATGGCCAGCGCGCAGAGCACCACGCCCCAGACCGGGTGCTTGCACTTGGCCGCCGTGATCCCGGCGAGGAGGAGCCCGATCATGATCGCGTCGTTGTGGGCCGACCCCACCAGGGTGAGCAGAACCATGGGGTTCAGCGCGGTCAGGAGGAAGATCGGCCCCGGGTCACGGCCGCTGGCGCGGGCGAGCTTGGGGATGCAGTAGGCGATCAGCGCCACCCCTGCCACCGCCAGCAACCGGAGAAGCACGACGGTCACGAGCACGTGGTGGAGGCTGGCGGTGGCGAAGAACCCGTCGATCATCAAAAAGAGCGGTCCGTAGGGGGCCGGGGAGTTCATCCACAGCGAGTCGACCGGGTTCACGTACGGTCCGGCGCCGAGCGTGTAGGGGCCGTAGACGTAGGGGTTGATGTGGTGGCTCACCATCTCGCCCTGGGCCGCGTAGGAGAAGACGTCCCGGCTGAAGATCGGCGCGATCACCAGAAGGGGGATCAGCCAGAGGCCCAGGATGAGCCAGAGGTGCTTGGTCGGTACGCCGGGTCGTCGAGTCAGGGCTCGGGTCAGCCCGAACCAGACGCGGGCCAGGAGCACCAGACCGCCGTACACCGCGACCAATCCGAAGAGCAAGAAGGCGGTCGAGGTGGCGCCCTGCTCCGATGGCTCGCCGAAGAACCAGGTCCCCGGCATCTCGAGTTTGAACGGCGAGCTGACGAGTGAGACGCCCACCCCGAGCGAAATCAGGGCGAGGAACCCAAGGAGCGCCGGACGCCGGAGGAAGCGCCAGTCGTCGGGTTCGGCCTGATCGGGATCGACGTTGTCGGCGAGCACCCCGGCCGGTGCAACCCGGACCCGGACCATCTCGGCCCCGATGGCGAGGCGTTCGACTGCCCACCGAAGGCGCTCGAACGCGCCCGTGCTGGTGACACGAACTCGCCCGAGCGTCCCCCCGGCTGCCTTCGGTGGGGTGGGAGCGGAAGCCTCGTGCTGATTTCTCAGTTGGTCTCCCACTCAGATCTCGTTCGGATGTACGACGAGGCCATCATGCCCGCGACCCGCCGCCCCCTTCCGGCACCCTCGCGACCAACAAGCAGGCGATGGCGTCGCCCCGCGGGCCATGCGACCCGCGCTCGACCCCTGCTGTAATGGCATTGTAACGGCATCTGTCCGGGACGCAAGGACCCTGACCTCGGATTTCGGCCATCGGCCAACGGCCAACGATCGCGGGCGATTTTCATCACGGCGTTCCGATACCGTCCCGATCGGCCCGACCACACAAGGAGACTCGATGGCACCGTTCAGATACGAGGCCGCAGACGGCGTCGCCACCATCACCCTGGACGATGGCAAGGTCAACGTCCTCTCGCCCGAGATGCTGGCCGGCCTGCTCACTGCCGTTGAGGCCGCCGCCCATGACGAGCTGCCGCTCGTGGTCCGGGGCCGGGAAGGGATCTTCTCGGCCGGGTTCGACCTCAAGGTCTTGAACGCGTCGGGAACCGCGGCCGCCGACCTGCTCAAGTCGGGATTCACGCTCGCCGAGCGGCTGCTGTCGCATCCCGCACCGGTCGTGATCGGCTGCACCGGGCATGCCATCGCCATGGGGCTGTTCACCGTGCTGTCTGGCGATTACCGCATCGGGGTGGCCGGGCCCTACCGGCTCACCGCCAACGAGGTCGCCATCGGCATGACCCTTCCCCGAACGGCGACCGAGGTGTGCCGATACCGGCTCACCCCGAGCGCCTTCGACCGTGCCGTCGTCCTGGCCGAAGTGTTCAGCCCAGACTCCGCCGTACCGGCCGGGATCCTCCACGAGGTCGTCGAGCCCGAGCGCTTGGACGCCGCGCTCGGCGAGGCGATGGCCAGGACTCGGACCCTCAACCCGGCCGCCCACCGGGCCACCAAGCTGCGGGCCCGCGAGGGTCTGCTCGCCACACTGCGAGGTGCCATCGCAGCCGACGACGCCGACTTCCGGCAGGCGATCGCTCGCCGCTCGTAGTGCTCGCGTCGATGCGTTGAAGAGCACACCCTCGAGGTTTGCTCCCGGCGTCTTCGGGCTGAGGTCATCGCCGGCAGCTTGCTCACCTCCACGCCCGCACCTCACGCCATCGGGTCGACCGGGACGTCAGTCCGGCGGCGTCAGGCGCGAATGAAGAACCGCAGCATCACCTGGGTGACGCTGCGGACGGGCGGTCCGGCTACCGTACGCTCGATCTCTCCGGCCGCGACCGAGGCCACCACCTCAGGCCAGAACGCCGCCGCCTCCTCGTTGGTCACGTCGTAGCCGAGCTCCCACTCGCCGGGACGGGCCGAGAACACCATCGTGGCCGCCCGTCGGCCTACGCCACTGCGGCGATGGGCCCGAACCACGAAGAACTCGGCCATCGAGGTGCATCCGTCGGGCAGCTCCCGGATGAGCGCGAAGCCGGCCAGGAAACCTCGGTGCCGGATCAGCCAAGCTCGCCGGCCCGGCTCGAAAAAGTAGGCGTCCAGGTAGCGATAGACGAAGGTCCCGTGCTCGGTGAGCTCATAGCCGCGGTCGGAGGAGAAGTCGTATCGATAGAGCTGCAGGAGGTTGCCCAGGACCGACTTGTTCTCCTCCTCGAGCGGTTCGATTCGGACGTCGTCGAGCTCCTCGTCGCGTGCCCGAAGCAGTCGGGCAACCTCGATCTCGTCGTGGAGCGCGATGCCGTCGGCTCCGAG
>JBEDUR010000132.1:0-6808 GCA_040414865.1 Acidimicrobiales bacterium | reverse complement strand
AGAACACGCACACCGGCTGTGATCCAACCTTGCCGGACAGACAACCTTTGGCCTGCAATTCGTCAAGAGTGCCGATCTTCGCCCGGTCCATAGCCGAACACCTCCCAACTCACCCGCGTGCCTCGAGCTCACGATATGAACTCGGCATCGTCCCGTTGAAAGGGAGGCTAGGTCACCCGGGATCAGCGGTCCAGCAACAAAGGCC
Organism: Acidimicrobiales bacterium; assembly: GCA_040414865.1. Lineage (GTDB taxonomy): Bacteria > Actinomycetota > Acidimicrobiia > Acidimicrobiales > RAAP-2 > Palsa-461. Next base: position 6,603 of record JBEDUR010000132.1, on the reverse strand, counting down.
TGGTCACTGGCATAAACGGTACCGAGCCCAAACCCCAGTCATCTGCCCACGTCTACCGGATCGCTCGCAATATCGATCAGGAAACGCGCGACGTTCGAGGCAATGGCGCTGCCAACGACTCCCCGGCAGCCCGAGAGAGCCGCCGACGGACGAATGGCCCCCCGCCGACAACCCGAGCTCGCTACGAGTCTCCGCACTCGGACAAGGCAGCGGCACTCTCTTTCGAGAGGTGAGCCCCGACGACGATTTCGACCAGCGCGACGGGGATGGCGACACGGATGCTCAAGAATGCCGACAGCAGGGCCATCCCGATCCAGATTGCCGCCTCGAAATAGATGGGCCTGAGAGAAAGCGGCGATGCCCGCCCCTACCAGACCTCGTGGTTCGTGGTAGAAGCCATCAGCCATCTACGGCGGCGGTTGGGCGCGTACCCGCCGGGTGCTTCATCCGGCTACGGACCGCCTAGACACCAGGCCGCCATCCACATCGTGTCCTCCGGACCGGACCCACTCTGGTGCGCCCATAAGGACATAACCGGCTCGTTCGTCCTTGGCGGCCCGTCGTCCTGCATTGCTAAGGACAGCTACAAATCCGTACGCTCAGCCTTTATGAGCGAAGACGACATGGTCAGGCTACTTTTTCCGGGCGGTTGCCTGGTCCCGAGAAGGTTTCCGGCTCACGGGTCCGGATGGGTCGGAGACCACGAAGCGGAGTACCGCTGGCAGGCCGAAATGCACGTGGGTGACGATGGGATCCCCAGCTTCCTGTCCTTCTACCTGGTGGCAGACAACACCCCACTGTCCCTCGAACAGGTCGCCCAAGCGCCAGCGGTGGTCTATGACGCCGCGGTACAAGCCGCGATCCGGCGGTATGCGGACCGCGAGCAGGTGACCCTCGACCACCTCGGTCCCGATTTTCCCCAGGACGAGCAGGAGGAACCTTCGCAAGCCGAGGCCGTGCGTCGTCGGCGCCAGATCACCCCCGACCTGCTGGCAGATGTGCTCGCTTGTTACGAGACCGGGGGTATCGCCGCTGTCGTCGATCGGTTCAGCTATTCCGAGCGCTACGCGTGGAAGCTTCTCAAACGAGCTCGAACACAGGCGGCGTCCTGACCTCCGCGCAGCTCCGGACGATGTAGGAGTACCCAGCCGACGCTGTCAAGCTCGGACTCGACAGGGTGCCACGTTCTGCAGAAGGGCGCGTTGGCCAGCAACAGTTGATGCCGAGTTGGCAAGCACGGAGACCCGCAAAGGCGTCCCCGGCCGGGATGGTCTTCTCCGGCCCGTCACACGGACCGAGTCTCGGGTCACGGAGTCGGCGTCCTGCACCCTGTCGGCGTCAGGCTCTCTAACGGACCCTCAACCGATTCGTTTCGCCCTGTCAGCGAGAGTCATCAAGCTTTGCCCCAACCTTTGGTCGCCAGCGGATCGGAGGGTTCGTAGGATTCTCTCCACGGGTAAAGGTTCGAGGAGGAGCCATGGCAGATGGCGACCATGACAACACGATTCCCCCTTCCGGTGGGAGCGTTGATGAGCCGACCGGTACCCAACCAACCCCTCAGGGCGACCGAGCGCCTGCTGGTCTCCCGGCCCGCCCGGTGCCCGGTCCACCTCAGATGTCGACCTCCGATCGCGTGTACGACGCATGGGAGCATCGCAATGAGACGGACTACATCTTCAACTACTGGACGGCGCTCGGCTGGACCATCCTTACGCTCGGGATCTACGGCTTGTACGTCATCTACCAATTGGTCCGTCGGATGCGCGACCACAATGCGCGTCGGTTCGAACTTCTCGATGCCGCCTTGGGTTTTGCGTGGGAGGAGGCGGGCCGGCAGGGATGCCAGGAGGAGTTGACGCGGTCGTTCGAGCAGGCGAGCGCCCACATGGATGTCCTCCGGCGTATGACCGGGGACTTCCGCGAACCCATCATCTGGCCCATATTGGCCCTTATCACTCGTGGAATTGTGGAGATCATCGCCTTCGTGCTCTTGGACCAGGACCTCGTGAAGCACGATCGTGCCGAGGTGGGTGTGGAGTATGAGCTGTCGGTCATCTTTGGACGCCTGGGCCAACCCGTGCCCATACCTGATCAGGCTCAGGCAAAGGGTCCGAACAACTACGTCGGACGGATCGTGGCCACGGTCTTCTCGTTGGGCATCTACTTCTTCTGGTGGTACTACAACCAGATGAACGACCCGAACCGCCACTTCGAGAGCAACTGGCTCCAAGAGGACGCCTTGGTCACGGCGATGCAAGCGCTGCGCGGCCCGTCACAACCACCCCTCTCTGGGCCCAATGAGGGTCCACTCTCCTGAGGACGCCTGCCGTCGCTAATCGGGTCCCACGGTCGCTCACCTGCTCGAACGGGTTCGGAGGGCTTCGACTGATCCTTGGGAGTCCGTTCGGCTGGCAGTCACCGCACGAGGAATGTCGGTCACGAGCCGACGGGGTCAATGAAGGCGGCCGCTGGTCGTCCAAGACCCTGACAGATGCGCATCGCTAGACGCATCCCGGTCGCGTACTTTGCGGTGCGAAGACCGGTCAACTGATTGACTGAACAGTGCAGCCCATTCGCGACTTGAGCCCAGCTTGCCCCCCGGTCCAGACGGTCCGTATTGAGCGCTCCGTACAGCGCGGACAGATTCCATCTCAGTCGGTGTGCGGAGTCGGCCTCTGGGAGTGGCACACCCTCGGTTCCCGGACGCGGGACGGCGATGAACTCCTCAGGCGCCCGTCCCAGCCAACGCAGCATCACCAGCGCGTGCTGACAGGTGGTATCGCCGCGCCGAGACATGTTCTTGATGGTGGATGCGGCAATCGGGTGAATGGCGAGCTGGGAGTTGAGATCGGCCGTCAACTGCCCCATCTGACCGGCCACCCTTGCCCAACTCAATCCTTCACGTTGGCGACGATCGTCGAGGGCTCCGAACAACGCGGCAATATCGAAGTCACTGGCGCCTGATCGACCGGTCATCGCTCAACCTTCTTCGGTCGCCCGCCTGGCCAGCACCCGCGGACATCCAGGCTCATTCCGTGTTGGATACGTGTAGTCCCGGCTCGGAATAACGGCATGGGTCGGGAGGGTCGCTCGCTGGACCAGGGTACGGGGAAGGCGTTTGCCCAACCTGCGCCACGCCAAGCAGGACGAGACAACGCCCGATCGAGCATGACACCCGGAGCTGACCGCGATGGGAATCGGACGGCTGGCATCGGGCGAGGGTGCCGCGGCCTCGAGCCCGAGGGAGTCAGCCCGCGAGGTCGTTGACGACGGCGCGGCCGAGGTACTCGCCTGCCTGGAGCTCGTCGAAGATCTGACCCAGGTCAGACAGCGGCCCGGTACGGGAAACATGGGTCTTGACCCGACCAGCGGCGGCCAATTCAACCAGCTCGCGCATGTCCTGGACGTTCCCAACAGCGGACACGATCAGGGTGGGGTCCATCGCAAAGAGCTGGAATGGGTCGAGCTGGAGCTTGCCGTCGCTGGTCGGTGGGATCCCGACCGCGACGAAGAGGCCGCCCCGACGAAGCAGGGTAAGCGCGAGCTCAAATCCGGATAGGCGGGCCGAGAACACAAGCGCTGCGTCGACACCCCCGAGGTCGCGGCGCACCCGATCCTGCGCCTCGGCGGCGTCGATCGCGAGTTCCGCACCAAGCGAACGAGCAAACGCCAACCGTTCCTCACCAATGTCGATGCCTACGACCCGGTACCCGAAGGCTGTCGCCAGCTGGACGGCGTAGTGCCCCAGCCCCCCGGCGGCCCCGATCACGGCCACTCGCCGGCCCGGCAAAACCCCGTGAGCGACGAGCTTCTTCACTGCTCCGTAAGCCGTCAGGCCCCCACACGCCAGTGGCGCCTCCATGTCATCGACGCCTTCGGGCAGCCGGACCAGCCCTGGCGCGTAGACAGAGAATTGTTCGGCGAAGGTCCCCAAGACGCCCTTCGCCTCTGCGCAGAGACGCGGCCGACCGCTCAGGCAGTATTCACACGCACCGCACCAGAATCCGCCACCGACGCCGCCGAGGCCGAGGATCACCCGGTCACCGGGGGCGACAAAATGGTCGGCCCCAGTCCCGAGGGCCTCTACGACACCGATGGCCTCATGCCCGATCATCGGCGGCTGCATGCCGTGCCAATCGCCTCGGGCCAGGTGCAGATCGGAGTGGCACACCCCGGCAGCGCTGATTCGTACAAGAGCCTCTTTCTCGCCCGGTTCAGGGACGGGGACTTCTTTGATGTCCAGCTTTCCGTTCTCCACGCGAGCAGCTCTCATCACGACTCCTTGAGTGAGTAGAAGGACCGCCGCCAGCGTCGCACATCGAACCGGACCATGCAGCCGTCGGATGCGCCTCATCTCGGGGGACCAGAGGCGCACCCAAAGGCTTGCCCTGGACCGTCCCCCAAGCGCTCCCATGGGTCCTCCCCGGTTCTCCCACAACGCTCCAGGCCCAGCCTTCCAGCAGGTCCGCGGTGTGAGTTCAGGCTGTTTCACCATCTCGAGATGGGAAAGGGGGCTGCTATCCACCCAGAGACGCCTGGCTCCCGTGCCACCGTCTCAGAGATCTGGCCCGGACCTAACCATGGAAACCGTTCAGAAGCGCTGCCATCCTTAGAGTCGAACCGGGCCGCTGAAGAAGGGCGGCACCGAGACAACCTGCCCGACCGTGTGAGCGGCGCGCCATTCTCGTGGAGCGGTCGATGCTCGGCTTCGGGCGGGATGGTGTAGGGCTGCTGAACCGTTCGTCGTCAGGCGTGCCCCGCGATTGGTAATGGGAGGGAAGGAAGAGGAGAGTCATGACTACCGAGGAACCGGAGCGGCCGAGGATCGTCGTCGGTGTAGACGGTTCGGCACATGCGACCGACGCCGTTAAGTGGGGTGCACGTCAGGCTGGGCTAGTCGGGGCGGTGCTGGAGCTCGTCACCGCCTGGGGGTTGCCGAGGATCTATACGGGTCCACTTCCTTCGCCCAGTGACGACAAACCTGCTGCCCATGCCGAGGGCATCCTCGACGATGCGGAGCGGACGGCACGCAGGGAACACCCGGGAGTGGCGATCCGTCGGTCAGCTATCGATGGACCCTCCGCACAGGTCCTCGTCGAGGCTTCGCGGGGCGCCACGCTGCTAGTTGTGGGCAGCCGGGGTCGCGGGAAGTTTACGGGCATGATGCTGGGTTCGGTGAGCCGACACTGCGTCACCAACGCGACGTGTCCGGTACTCGTGCTGCGCGAAGAGTGAGGTTCCGACCGGCCAACCACGATGTGCCGACACAAGGCGGGACAGGGCACCACGATTCCAGGGTTGACGGCCGAGCTGTGTGCAACGACGTATCAGGGAGAGCTCCGTTGGCAAGAGGTGTAACCTCTCGTTCATGGCACGGCGCTGGAACTTGCGATTTCCCAGCCCCCTGGCCCACCTCGGGCCGCTGGGGGCCGTCGCTGCCACGCGCCGCGGCTGACGATCGACTCCGAGCGACCTTCTTCGGGCCAGGGGGAACCAGCCCTCGTTCGCCCATCCGCTCAAGGAGTTCGACATGCCAGCTTCTCTCACTCCCGCCCAGATTGACCGGGATCTCTGCATCCGTGATCTCACTGACCCTTCAGCCGGCCCGCACGCGATTCAGCTTTTGATCGATCGGGCGGTCCGGTCTCTAGGGTCGCTCTGGGATTGCGAGATCCGATGGTGCCGGGGGGATCGGATCGTCTCGGTTGCCGACAACTACGACAACCTGAGGTTCTCCGCCGGCGATGTGACCAGGGACGGGCGCTACACCCGCTACGTGGACGACGACCACCTGCTCCGTAGTCACTCGAGCGCCATGATCCCACCCGCTCTCCGGAGGCTGGCGGAGCAATCGAGCGACGACGTGCTGTTGGTCTGTCCCGGGATCGTCTTTCGCCGAGACGCTATCGATCGGCTCCATACGGGGACGCCCCACCAACTCGACTTGTGGCGGATCACCACGAAACCCCGGGCCACAGTGAGGTTGGATGTCATGGTCGACGCCCTCTTGCGGGCGCTCGTTCCGGGATCGGCCCATCGCGAGTTGGCGCGGGAACATCCCTACACCCAGGGAGGTCGCCAGGTCGACGTCGAGAGAGATGGTGAGTGGGTGGAGGTCTGGGAGTGCGGGCTCGCCCACCCCGAGGTCCTCTCGCGGGCCGGCCTGGATCCCGCCTACAGCGGTCTCGCCCTCGGGATGGGGCTGGACCGCCTGCTGATGCTGGTCAAGGGGGTCCCCGACATCCGCGCCCTTCGATCGGCCGACCCCCGGATCGCCACCCAGATGGCCGACCTCGAGCCCTATCGGGTTGTCTCGAACATGCCTGCCATCCGCCGGGATCTCTCTATTGCGGTGGAAGCCGACGATCTCAACGAGGACCTCGGGGACCGGGTTCGTGATGCCTTGGGGGAGGACGCGAGCTCAGTCGAGGAGGTCACGGTCTTGAGCGAGACTCCGTGGGACGCACTTCCGCCACCTGCTCGGACCAGGCTGGGGGCCAAAGTCGGCCAGAAAAATGTGCTCCTTCGGATCGTCCTCCGTGACCTGGGAAGGACGCTGACCGACAACCAAGCGAACCATCTCCGCGATCGGATCTACCGCGC
>JBEDUR010000131.1:0-2489 GCA_040414865.1 Acidimicrobiales bacterium | reverse complement strand
CGCCTCACGGCCGTCGATTTGCGGCGTCGCACGCGCTGACTCCGACTGGCTCGTCTGCGGGTGTCCCACGTCGGGCGAAGGCGATCGCCGTCGGCTTGTGTCGTTACGAACCGGTCGAGCTGTCGACTTCGCGCCTGGCCAGGATCAGAACTCAAGGACGAGCCGACCCCGGACGCCACCGGCCTCGAGAAGCCGGTGCGCCTCAGGAGCCGCTTGCGCTGTGAGCGTTCTTGCGACCCGAAGAGTCAGGGAACCGGCTTCGACCAGATCGCGAAGTTCGTCCAGCTTTTCCTGAGCGAGCGCGTAATCGCGCACGTACACGGGGTGCCACGCGATGTCCCGATCACGGCGTCCGGTGAAGCCCCGCAGGGTAGCGATGCCGCCCCCATCGTGCACCGCCGGGGCGACCAGCTCGTTGAGAAGTGCCGCATCGATGATGGCGTCGACCCCCTGGGGAACCACCGAACGCACGCGATCAGCGAACCCGGGACCGCGTTCGACCACCGCGTCGGCGCCGAGACCTTCGACCAGCTCCCGGTCGGTGGCTGAGGCATCGGCAACCACCTGCAAGCCCTTGGCTTTGGCCAGCTCGAGCGCGTAGCCGCCCACAGCCCCTGCCGCGCCGGTTATAGCCAGCCACTGGCCGGGATCGAGGTCGAGCACGTCGAGGGCAAGCCGCGCCGTCAGACCGTTCATCGGAAGAGTGGCCGCCTCTTCGTACGAGGCTCCGGCTGGTGCACGAGCTACCGAAGCGGCCGGAACGACCACCCGTTCGGCGTACGCGCCGTGGGCGCCGCGGGGGACAACGATGGCGATCACGTCGTCGCCCACGTCGAGATCCGTCGAGACGCCCTCCCCGACCTGCTCGAGCACTCCAGCGAGGTCCATCCCGGGAACGTACGGCGGCGGTACCTCGGCGAGCTGCGCGGCGCGGCCGCCGCTGCGCAGCACCGTGTCGGTCGGATTGACGGCGGCCGTCCGAACTCGGATGCCCACTTCGCCGGGACCCGGCACGGGGTCGGGAAGCTCGAGCACCCGCAGCATCTCGGGCCCGCCGAACTCGGTCACGCCGACGGCCCTCATGGCCGCTTGCACTTCGATTCCTCGGGCCGGTTCGCCCGGGTCTCAGCCTGTCGGTCGATCATGGACCTTCGTCCTCTGGGCTCAGCGAGTCTGGGCGCCTGACCGACCGTGGTGAGGAACCGGCGTCACGTTTTCTTCGGCGCCTCAGGCTGTCGCGGTGGAGCCGAGCAGGTTCCCACCGAGCGTCGGATGCCCGATTGCCTTGTTGCCGACCACGTTGACCAACGCCGGCCGCCCCGCGGTCAGGGCGCGCTCCAGAGCCGGACGCAACTCCTCGGGCTCGACCACGAACTCGCCGTGGCCTCCCATCTCTTCGACGATGCGGTCGTATCGAATGCCCGGGATCATGTCGAATGGATCGGTCCTGCCCCGCAACATGGGCGAGAGCTCGAAACTCGGACCCCACGAACTGTTGTTCCACAGGACCGCCACCACTGGCACCTGATACCGGGCCGCGGTCTCGAGATCGAAGCCCCCGATCCCGAAGCCGCCGTCTCCGATGATGGCGACGACCGGTGAGGAAGGCCGGGCCAGCTTGGCCCCGATGGCCATTCCCACGCTGTGCCCGACCGGGGCGAGGGGGCCGGCATCGAGCAGCTGGCCGGCAAAGCGGGACTCGAACCAATGGCTCACGTATCCCGACAAGGTGAAGCTGTCGACGACGAGGACCGAGGAAGGATCCAGCACGTCCACGAGGTCGTGCATCAGCCGGTCCGGGTGGATCGGCACCTCGAGGTGGTGCTCCTCCTCGCGGCTCGTGATCATGGCGTTGAAGTTCTCGCGAGCCTCGGCCAGCTCGGCCAACCACTGCGAGCCGCCGCGCTCGATTGGCCCGTGCCGGCGTACCGCCTCGATCATCTGGCGCAGCACGAGCTTGGGATCGCCCACGATCGCCACCTCAGCCGGTACGTGCGCCCCCACCCGCATCGGGTCCGAGTCCACCTGGATGTAGGTGGCCTCCGGTGACCAGGTGGGCGGTTGCCCGAAGTGTTCACCGCTCCAGAACCGGAACCCGACGCTGAGAACAACGTCGGCCCGGCCGGTGAAGGGCTTCTTCCAGGCACCGCGCACCGCGAGGGGATGGTCCTCGGGGACCGCGCCCTGCCCGGCACGGCGGCAGTAGACGGGGGTGGAGGTGAGCTCGGCCAGCTCTTGGAACTCGGCCGAGGCGCCGGACCAGAACAGCCCGTCGCCACCAACGAGCAGTGGGCGTTCAGCCGAGCAGAGGAGCTCGACCGCATGCTCGACCGAGCGGGGATCGCCCTGGGTCCGCAGCTCATCGGCCTCGTAGACGTGAGCGCCCGGGCGCTGACGGGTCTCTTCGCCCCGCTGGTAAAGGACGTTTTGCGGGATCTCGACCAGCGCGACCCCCTGGGGAGGGCTGGCTGCGGCCCGAAACGCTTGAC
>JBEDUR010000130.1:0-3373 GCA_040414865.1 Acidimicrobiales bacterium | reverse complement strand
CCCCCGGAGCGTTCCCGGGTGCACGCCTGTCACCCGCCAGCCCACCAGCCGCCTCTCGTAGCCACGCGACGACCCTACCGAGAGGCTGTGACCGAACCCGGGACCCTCCTCGTCCGCGAGCTGGGGGACGTTGGGTCCGAAGCCCGGCCGGGTACCGTTGGAACATGGTGTTCCATATCGGCTCGGCGCGCCGGGGACCCCTCGCTCGATCCGGGTCCGAAGACGCCCCTGTCCCGGAGGCACTGGGCCCCGAGTCGGCGCCGAGTGCGGTCCTGGCCGAGATCGACCGGCGTTTCATCCAGGCCTCGGCGCTCGTCGGCGAAGGCATCGCAGGCGCCACCCTCGCTTTGCTGAGCGGCGATCGCGAAGCCGCCAAGGAGCTCGTCAAACGGGACGAGGTCGTTCACCGGCTTACCGACGACATCGCCGCTCTGGCGCATCATCGGCTGGTGTCGGGCGAGGGCACCGAGGACGAGCGCCGGGAGCTGATTGCCTACCTGCGGATGCTCTCGGACCTTGAGCGCAGCGGGGACCTGACCGAGCACATCGCGCGGCGGGCGGCCCGGGGTCTCGGCGTGGAGATGTCGGCGCGTAGCCGAGGCCTGGTCGACCGGATGGGCGAGGTGGCCACCCAGTTGTGGCGGAAGACCGCCGAGGTGTTCGCCCACCGCTCGGCCGAGGGCGCCATGATCGTGGACGCTCTCGACGACGAGATGGACGATCTGCACATCACGCTGACGGCCGAGATCGTGGCCGGGGACATGCCGGTCCCGGTGGCCATCGAGGTGGCCATGGTGGCCCGCTTCTACGAGCGCTTCGGCGACCACGCCGTGAGCCTGGCCCGCCGCATGGCCTCGCTGGTGACCGGCGGCCCCGACCCGCCGACCGTCATCGCCGACTGATCGATCCCCTCAGAATCGCTCGAGGAGGAGCTCGGCGATCTGGACGGCGTTGAGCGCCGCCCCCTTCCGGAGGTTGTCGCCCGACACGAACAGGGCGAGCGGAGGGGGGACGCCCTCGGCGGCCCGGATGCGCCCGACCAATGACACGTCACCACCGGTCGCGGTGAGCGGGGTCGGGACCTCGCACAGTCGAACGCCCGGGGCGTGCGAGAGGATCTCGCTGGCTTGCGCCGGCGAGAGCTCGCCACCGAACTCGGCGACGATCGACAGCGAATGGCCGGTGAACACCGGCACCCTGACGCACGTGCAGGTCACCGGGAGCCCCGGGATGGCCAGAATCTTGCGAGTCTCGTTGCGGAACTTCTGCTCCTCGTCGGTCTCGCCGGTGCCGTCGGGGACGACCGTCCCGGCCAGCGGGAGCACGTTGTGGGCGACTGGCGCGGCGAAGACGTTCGGGCGGGGGAAGTTGACCCGCCCCGGGTCGTGCACCAGCTCGTCGGTGGTCCCGGCCGTCTTGACCAGCTGATCGGACAGCTCGGAGACGCCGGCCAGGCCGGTGCCCGAGACGGCCTGGTAGGACGAGACGACGAGCCGGCGCAGTCCGACCGCGTCGTGCAGTGGCTTCAAGACCGGCATCGCCACCATGGTCGTGCAGTTGGGGTTGGCCACGATCCCTTTGGGGATGTTGGCCATGGCGTCCGGGTTGACTTCCGAGACGACCAGGGGCACCTCGGGATCCATCCGCCAGGCCGAGGTGTTGTCGACCACGAGCGCGCCGGCGGCAACCAGCCGGGGCACGATCTGGCGGGAGGCGGTGGCACCGGTCGAGCACAGCGCGATGTCGATGCCCTCGAGGTCGGCGGTCGCGGCGTCCTCCACCTCGACCTCGCCGCTCGCCCACGGCAGCCGGCGGCCGGCCGAGCGGCTCGAGCCGAAGAACCGAATTTCGTCGAGGGGAAACCCGCGCTCGACCAAGACCGAGCGCATCACGCCGCCGACCTGGCCGGTCGCACCGAAGACCGCTACCCGCACGGGGCAATCCTAGGACCGGCCCGATTGTCGCCGGATCGTCGGCCCCCGGCCGCGAGCCTGGGGCTCAGCGCCTGGGCTCTTCGAGCTCGAACGCCGAGTGCAGCGAGCGGACCGCCCGCTCGACGTCCTCCTCCTGAACCACGCAGGAGATCCGGATCGTCGACGTCGAGATCATTTGGATGTTGATGTCCTCTTTGGCCAGGGTCTCGAACATCGTCGCGGTCACCCCGGGGTGCGACTTCATACCAGCGCCGATGAGCGACACCCGGCCGATGGAGGTTTCCGAGCTCACGTCGGAGGCGCCGAGCTCGGCGGAGAGGCCATTGCAGACCTCGACGGCCCCCTCGAGGTCGAGCCGCGGCACCGTGAAGGAGATGTCAGTCGTGCCATGGGAGGAGATGTTCTGCACGATCATGTCGACGTTGATCGACCGCTCGGCTAAGGCGCGGAACAAACGGGCAGCAATACCGGGCCGGTCGGCGACCCCGGTGACAGTGACCTTCGCCTCGGTGGTGTCATGGGTGACGGCGGTCACGACGGCCTGCTCCATGTCGAGTTCCTCCTCGGTCACGATGGTGCCCGGCTCCCAGGTGAAGGCCGAGCGGACGTGCAGGTTCACCTGGTGGCGGCGGGCGAACTCCACCGAGCGAAGCATGAGCACGCGCCCACCGGTGGCCGCCATCTCGAGCATCTCGTCGAAGCTGATCCGGGGCAGCCGACGAGCGGTCGGCACCACCCGCGGGTCGGCGCTGAACACCCCGGTCACGTCGGTGTAGATCTCGCAGAGCGAGGCGCCCATGACCGCGGCCAACGCCACTGCAGTGGTGTCCGACGCCCCCCGGCCGAGCGTGGTGACCTCGCGATCGGTCGAGACCCCCTGGAACCCGGCGACCACCGGGACCTTCCCCTCGGAAAGGGCTTCGTGCAAGCGATCGCCGCGGACTTCGATGATCTTGGCGTTGGTGTGCTCGGTGGTCGTGATGATGCCGGCCTGGCTGCCGGTGAACGAGGCCGCGGGGACGCCGAAGTCGGCGAGGGCCATGCACAGGAGCGAGGCGGACACCCGCTCGCCCACGCTGACCAGCATGTCGTACTCGCGCGGTGGCGGCGACGTGCTGACCTCCCCGGCCAGCCTGATCAGGTCGTCGGTCGTCTTGCCCATGGCGCTGACCACCACGACCACCTCGGGGCCGTCGCGCTTGGTCCGGGCCACATGCTCGGCCACGGCCCGGATCCGGTCGGCGTCGGCGACCGAGGTCCCTCCGTACTTCTGCACGAGCAGCGCCACGCCTGCCGAAGCTACCTCCGGTTGCGCCTGCTTTCGGCAGAAGGTGCCTGATCGGGACGCCACGACGGCGACCGGTAGGGTGTCGACCCGTGCCCAGCGACAAACGAGCACGCCAAAAAGCCGGTCGCCAGGCGCGGTTGGAGGCGATCGC
>JBEDUR010000129.1:0-4190 GCA_040414865.1 Acidimicrobiales bacterium | reverse complement strand
AGAGGTCCCATGACGGAACGGCGCACGCGTCGATGACCTCGTCTGCCCGCGCGCCGGACGCTTCGACCAGTTCCGAGCCCGTCAGCATCCGGCGGAGGCCGGTGTGCCAGGCGATGGTCCCGCCCGTGGCGATGACCGTCGTCGGCATGGCTCACTCTGGTCCGGTATGTGGCAGGGCCGCAAGAGTGCTCCGAACCTCCGACTGCATCGGAGAACTGCGACCGAACCTCAGGTGCTCTCGAGCATGGTCGCCGCCATCCGGTCGGCTCGGTCCTACTTGGCCAGAAAGTCGAGCAGGAGGGTGTTGACCCTTTCTGGGGTCTCCCACTGCATCCAGTGGCCCGGGCCGTCGATCCGCTCGTAGCGCCAGGGGCCCGAGACGAAGGCCGCCGAACCGGTCATCTGCTTCTCGGTCAGGAAGGAGTCACCAGAGCTCCACACGCCCATCGTGGGAACAGTGACCGGGGGGAGCTGGAGGGGCGGTGCGACCAGGGTCTGGGGATGCACGTTGGCCCGGTACCAATTGAGCCCGGGCGTGAGGGAATCGGTGGCTTCCAGTTCGGCGATCACCGCATCGGCGTCGGGATGGCGCCCCCAGCTGCGGAAGTTGGCCCACCCGTCCGCGGACAGCCACTGCTCGGCGATGCCCTCGAATTGGAAGAGCAGCATGTACCACGACTTCTCCTGCTGCTCCATCCCGGCCAGCGCGAACGACATTGGGTTACCGACCGACAGGACGGCCAGATGGTCGACGCGCCCGGGGGCGAACGACGCCACCCCCCATGCCACCGCCGCGCCCCAGTCATGGCCCACCACGTGAGCCCGCTCGAGGCCAAGGGCGTCAAGCACCGCGCCCACGTCGGCCGATAGCAACAACAGGTTGTACGCCTCGACCTCCGCGGGCTGGTCGGATTGCCCGTATCCGCGTTGGTCGGGGACGATCACCCGGTAGCCGGCGTCCGTGAGCGCGGGCACCTGTTTCGCCCACAGCCGTCCAGTGTCCGGGAAGCCATGGAGGAGGATGACCGCCGGGCCGTCTTCGGGGCCCGACACCTCGACGTGCAATCCAACACCACTACTGTCGACGCGCATGACGCTTTTCCCCTAGTTGTTGAGTGCAGCCAGCAGCTGTGACCGGTCCGGTCCGAGCCCCGGGGCCTCATTCGAGTCCGGTTCAGGGTGGCCGGGCAGCTTGTCCATGATCGTCGAGTCGGCGAGCACCTCGGCCGGGAGGCGGCGCACCATGGCGATATCCATGTTGGCCCGCAAAGCGTCGCCGTCTTCGAACGATGTGGCCTCCAGGCTTCGGAGGAGCTGCCACTCCGGATCGTCGCTGCCGAAGGGACGTCCTTCCATGAGCGCGTTGATCTCATTCAACCGGTGGCGGTCGTAGCGGACGGTCGTGTCGAACCAGGGTGCGACCCTCTCCCGGGTGGCGTCATCCCAGTCGAGCGCCAGCTGCCACGGGTCGCCGTCCGGCTGCCGTAGAAGGTCCCGGAGTGCAACGGCGTGCACGATCCCCACGCTGGCGCCCCGGCCGAGCGACGGATTGGTGCACGACCACGAGTCGGCAACGGCAAGGACACCCGTGGCGACCGGCCGGCCGTCTGGGGCGAAGTCGCGCACGCGGTCCTCGATCTTGCCGATGACCTGCACCCGGTCGTCTATCGGCGTGCCGTCGAGCCAATGGGCGGCCAGCGGCAAGAGCCGCACCACCGCTGCCCACTTGTCGGCATCCCGTAGCGACCGCATGGCGGTGTCCTTGGAGCTCGTGGTGAGCGTCACTGACCACGTGCCGTTATCGGCGGGCAGGGTCAGCGAGGTGATGGTGCCATAGTCCTGCTTGGGCGGTCCGATCATGACCGGGAGGCTGCCGTCCTCAGAACGGAAATGGCGCCCGTAGTAGATGAAGCCGCTGTCGTCGAGCACCTCGTCGACAGGCGGGGCGCCGAGGTCGGCCAACCATTTCGGCAGGGCGGACCGACGCCCCGCGGCGTCAACAACGAGGTCGGCGCCAAGCTCTTCGCCGCTCTCCAGGCGGACGCCGGTCACGTGGGGCGCGTTGTTGCGGGAGGTCGCTCCCGCGACGAGCCCCTGGACCGGCGCGCCGCGCCGGATCGTGAGACGCGGCATCGACTCGGCGGTCCGGGAGGTAACCGCCTCGACGACGGTGCGCCGGCCGGTCAGGAGGTTGTAGCCGTCGTCATCCGGCCGAGTGCCGCCCTTCATCTCGTCGGGGATGTTGTTGATGACGTTGTAGCGAAGGGCACCGGCCGCCATCAGGTTCTGGGCTAGCTGCGGCAGTTCCGCTTCGACCACGGACCCGAAGCGGGCCAGGAAGAAATGGGCCAGGCGGAACTGGTTGACGCCGCGCCGCTCCCACTGTTCCCACGCCATGGACGGATCCGGCGGCGGTTCCTGGTCCCGCTCGAGGACCACCACGTCATGGTCGTCGCCCGCCAACAACATGGCCGAGCACAAGCCCATCATCCCCGCGCCCACGACGGCGATCCTCATCTGTCCCTCCTTTGCGGCCTGGCCGGGCTACCGGCCCAGCCCGGCCCGTTGACGGCCCAGACGATCAGCAGTTGGCCGGCGATGAGGACGCCGACGACGGTCCAGATAAAACGAAAACTGCGCATCTGAGTCTCCTTGATGCTGGGCGCGGAGCATAGTGGGCGCCGAGGTGTGGTTTCCGGTTGCACGCACCACGTGTGGACGTTATGGTCCTGCCCCGGCAGTCCCCCCTCGTGCCGGCGGGGAGAACGCCACCACGGGCTCGCGTGCCAGGGTGCCGTGGCGGCGACGGTGTGTTGTGGCTGACGCCCCGAACGCGGCGAGGCCCGGCCCCTTTTTTTGCGAGGGGACCGGGCCTTCTTCACGTGTCAACCGGGGGTGCGACTGCGAACCCCTCCTGATTTCGCCGTCCAAGACGCCAAACCGGGACTTGGGGTAGTCCGGGAGAGCCGCCGTTTAGCCAAGCGCAAGCCAGTGCCAGTCGACGACCAACCGGGTGACCTACGAGAGGTCACACGACGAAACCCTTGCGTCGATGACCTCGTTACCTGCGCGCGCCGGGCGGTGAGCTTCCGGCGAAGGGCCGCTGTGGCCCGCGATGGTCCCGCACGTCGCCATGACCCGACGTCGGCACATGGCTGACTGGTAGCAAGCTCGCAAGCATCTGCGTACGGCCCGTCTTGCAGAACACGATGTCTACTCGGCCGGCGGCCCCCCTTGGCCAAGGACTTCACGACGTGGAGCCGGTGGTCCGAACCGCGAGGCAGACTACGGCCACCGGCTCGACCTTTCTGCTAAGCGCCCGCAGAACCACGCCGATAGCGTCGCCTGAGTGGATCGCTTCCTACGCCTCGGCCTTGAGCTTCCGCCCTTGGCGGTTGGCGCGGGCGTCGAGGAGCGCGGTCCGCTCCCGCTGACTGATATCGCTCTCGCCGCCGAGCGGGTCGGGATCGGGGCGCTGTGGCTGCCCGAAAGCGTCCCGGTCGGCCTCGACCCGGTTCCGCTCTCCGGCGCGCTGGCGGTGGTGACCGCCACGATCGGGATCGGGCTTCAACTCCGTCCGAGCCAGGGCCGCCGCCCGTCGATCATTGCCCGCGACGTGACGGCGCTTGACTTGCTGAGTCATGGGCGGGCGCTCGTGGCCCTAGTCGAGGAAGGTGCGGGACCACTCGACCTCGAGCGCCTGGGTGAGGCGGTAGCTCTGCTTCGGCGCCTTCTGAGCGAAGAGGAGGTGACCGAGTCCGGACGCTTCTACGAAGTGGCCGAGCTGACGACCCGCCCACGCCCCTTCCGGCCCGGTGGGCCGCCGGTCCTCGCCGGCGTGCTGACCGAGCCCCCGGGTGGGATGTCGACCGAGGAGATCGTCGCGCGCGCTTCGGCCGCCGCCCTCGTCCTGTCCGGTCCCCCGAGCGCTCTTGCCGCTTCTCGCCAGAGGCTCGAGGCTCTTGCGCCAGCCGGCGGCGGGCCGTTGCTCCTCTGGCGCGGGGAGCTGCCTGCCGACGCGGCAGTTGCGGCCCGAACGGTCGAGGCGGTGCTGGGCGACGGCGCCGACGGGCTGATCGCCGTGACCCCTTCTTCCGGCGGATCCTTCGTCGGACGCGAGGCGCTCTCGGTCCTCGAGGTGCTTGCTCCCTTCGCCGGGCAGGCCGCCTCGGGCTGAGTGCTGGCGTAGG
>JBEDUR010000128.1:0-3034 GCA_040414865.1 Acidimicrobiales bacterium | reverse complement strand
TACCCGCCTACCATCCGTCGGGTCCGCGCAGTAGATCCCGACACCGTCGGGCGGACTTTGGCGGCGAAGCGGCTGGCCGCCGCACATGTACCGGTCGAGTTCGTTGGCCTCGACGGTCAGAGCTTGCCGGTCGACTCTGACAGCGTCGATACCGTGCTGTCGACCTGGACGCTTTGCACGATCCCCGAACCTCAGCGGGCTCTCGCTGAGATCAAGCGGGTGCTCAAAAACGGTGGCAGCTTTCATTTCGCTGAGCACGGCCGGTCCCCCGATGAGAGCCTGGCTCGCTGGCAAGATCGCTTGACGCCGATCCAGCGACGAATCGCTGGTGGCTGCCACCTCAATCGCCCGATCCAAATGCTGATCGAAGAATCCGGACTGCAATTAGCCAAAATCGAGACCTACTTCGTCGCAGGCCCGAGAGTCATTGGATACACCTACGAAGGCGTGGCCACCAAGCTTTGAACTCCCACTGCCGCGACCCTGCCCTCGCCTGATCTGATCGGGCGGAGGTTCCCGTACCGCTGGCGCTCCTGATGACAAGTTGCTTCGGCCATCCGAGCGGTGCACAGCGCGCGCGGAGTCGGAAGACGGACCTGGGGGGACCCGGTCGCCCGGAAGGGCCACCGGCGCGCATTGAGCCCAGAGAGAGCTTCGCGGGTTTCGGGTTCTTGTCAGGGGGGTTCCTGGAGATGCCGGGCTTGCCGAGCCCTTCCCCTGTCTGCGCTGCTCAGGTCTGCCGCCGCGGACAGCGCGCGCCGCTGACGACCTATTGCTCCACGGCTGCCGTCGGTGAGCTGAGCATGCGGGCCGGGCGGCACGGGCCCGCGCGTGCCCGCCGGCTCCGTCCGGTCTTCGGTGACCTGCTGACCCCGGACGACCTGCCGAAGTAGCAGGACCTACTTGCGCGCGCCACGAGAGCCGACTGTGCCTCAGGCCCAGCCTGGTGCGCCGATGGCCACCGACCACCGGATCTGACATTTTCGGCATGGGTAAGGTGCCCCGACTGGAGCTAGCACCGAGCCTTCGCAGGGCCTAATGTCCGCGCCATTGCTCAAGAAGGAGGTCGTCAATGACCCGCAAGGTCGCCGACTGTCGAGCGATGCCAAGTGAAAGCGGATGCACCCTGACCATCGCTGGGGAGGAAGAGGAAGTCGTTCGGGCGGCAGCGGTGCACGCAGCCGACGTCCATGGGCACACTGACGGCCCTGAGCTTCGGGAACAGATTCGGTCGATACTTAGGGACGAGTAGCAGCGGCTGAACCATATAGTCCGGTCAGCTCACACCGCTCGCGCAGCTAAAACACACCGCAGCCGACCTGCCCGCAGCAGGGCGACCCCAACGTGACCGCCACCACTCCTTCCGTGATAGGGGAGCGCCGCAGTGCGGAGTGCGGCAAGTCTCTGGCGCCCCCGCCGATGCCGGCAGGGTGTGCCGCTCAAGGACGTGCCGTCACGGGAGCCGGTCAAGCGAGACGGTTACCCCAGGATCAGCCCCAAGACCACGAAGCATGGTGCTCCCGCGTCCATTGGGGTGCTACTCAATAAATCATCCGCACAGGATGAGGACAGGATCACTCCTCTACGGGAGAATCGGTGGCTAGGCCTCGGCCCGGCCCAGAGCTACTGGGTCCATCCGAGGCACTCCTTCGTCGCGCCTAGCGGGCGACCAGGTCAACCAAGGGGTCCCACACCGTGTACCTGCTGAAATCCGTCCCGTTGGCGTCAGTAGTCGGCCCATTTGACGAGGCGGCATGAGGCCCGGACCGGGTGAAAGGCTCTCGGCCCTCTCTGCCCTCCTGGCGCTGGCTGCGGCCGTCGTCCTCGTCGCGGTCGCGGCGGCAGCGAACTGGCGAGGCCTGGTGATCACGTTGCCCGGGCTGCTATTGCTCGTCCCAAGTGGCTGGTACGTCGTGTCACGGCGCGGTTTCGTCCGGTTAGTCGCGATGCTGCTGGCTCTCCTCGGTGTTGGTCTCGTAATTGCGGGCTTTGTCGTCGCAGGTCTGAGTGTCCCCACCTGGGTCACGGTGGTAGTCCTCGGCGGCGTGTCTGTAGCAGGGGCACGCTACGCCCTCCACAAGGAAACCTCGACGGCGAGGGCCCGAGCTGAGTCGAGAACGGTCGTTCCCCCTGCTAGGCACCCCGTCCTGATCATGAACCCCAAGTCCGGCGGCGGAAAAGCGGAGAAGTTCCACTTGGAGGAGGTGTGCCGGGAGCGAGGGATCGAGCCGATCGTTCTCCAGAAGGGCGACGACCTCCTGCAGTTGGCTGAAGATGCGGTCGCCCGCGGGGCGGACGTTATTGGCATGGCCGGTGGCGACGGATCGCAGGCCCTGGTGGCCACGGTCGCCATCCGCCACAACGTTGCCCACGTGGTTGTACCTGCGGGCACGAGGAACCACTTTGCCCTCGACCTCGGGCTGGACCGCGACGACGTGGTCGGGGCTCTCGATGCCTACTCGGACGGGGTCGAGCAACGCATCGATCTGGCCACGGTCAATGGCAAGATCTTTGTGAACAACGCATCGCTCGGCCTCTATGCGAAGATCGTCCAGTCGCCCGAGTACCGGGACGCCAAACTACAGACGACGGCGGCCATGCTTCCCCAGCTGCTCGGGCCCGACGCCCACCCTCTGGACCTGCGCTTCACGGGGCCGCATGGCGCTAGCTACCCCAGCGCCCACATGATCCTCGTCTCCAACAATCCGTACCAGCTGGACAGCCTGGCGGGGCGGGGGACGAGAGAGCGCATGGACCTCGGGGTGCTCGGGGTCGTCGCCGCTCGGATTTCGAATTCCCGCGACGCCGCTCGCTTCGTGGCTCTCGAGGCCGCGGGTCAGGTCCGGCGGTTCCCGGGCTGGCTCGAGTGGGCCCCACCGCGTTTCCAGGTGGACTCGGGCGGACCAGTCGAGATCGGGGTCGACGGCGAGGCCATGATGATGGATCCGCCCCTGGTGTTCGAGATCCGACCCGGCGTACTGCGGGTGCGGCTACCCCGTCACGCCATCGGGCTGTCGCCCGCGGCGCGAGCGTT
>JBEDUR010000127.1:0-3552 GCA_040414865.1 Acidimicrobiales bacterium | reverse complement strand
GCGAACTGCAGGCCCACCCGCTCGAGTGCAGCGACGTCGGGTGGTTCTCGCCCGATGACCTGCCGAGCCCGCTGGTCGGCGTGGAGCGCTGGGGCGAGACCGTCTTCGCCGCCCTGAAGGGCGAGGTGCGCGACGTCCTCTATGACCGGATCCGCCGGCCGCTTTGGCGCGGGTCGGCGGACGCCCCTGGCGAGACCCCTGAGCGACCGGACCGACCGGCGGGGTGAGCGCCGCCAACGCCGGCGCAGTGCGGGTTGAGGCCGCGCTGACCGCCGACCCCGAGCTCTACCACGCGGTGGCCAGGCTGGTTCCACAGCTGTCGAGATCGGCGGCCCAACCGACCGCCTACGACCTGGAGGCCATCGTCGAGTCCCCCGCGACCACGCTGTTCGTGGCCCGGGCCGACGCCGAGATCGTCGGCATGCTGACGCTGGCCGTCTTCAGAGCGCCGACCGGGGTGCGGGCCTGGATCGAGGACGTGGTGGTGGACGAGGCGGCGAGGGGACGGGACGCCGGCCGGACGCTGGTCGAGGCGGCCCTGGCCTCGGCCCGGCGGGCCGAGGCCCGCACCGTCGACTTGACGTCGCGCCCGGACCGGGTGGTGGCCAACGCCATGTATGAGCGGCTGGGCTTCGAGCGGCGGGAGACCAACGTCTACCGGCTGACGTTGACCGAGTAAAGGTCGGCTCCCCGGGGCGACGACTCCGTGCACCGGCATGCCGCCCCCGTCGATGTGGACGGGACGCGTCGTCGATGCCTGGGCTCCCGGTCGCCGACGCCGATTCCAAGACCGGGGGAGGACGCCGGGTCGATCCCCCTACACTGGGCCGCCGATCGCCATGCCTGAGCTCCCCGAGATGCAGGCGCTCGCCGAGCGCCTCGACGCGGTGCTGTCGTCCCGGGCGCTCACCCGGGTCGATCTCTTGGGGTTCTCGAGCCTCAAGACCTACGCCCCGACCCCCGACGAGCTCGCCGGCTCCACGGTGCGCTCGGTCAACCGCCGGGGCAAGTACGTGGTGGTGACCTTCGAAGACGGCCGCCGGATCCTGCTCCACCTCTCCCAAGGCGGCCGGCTCGACCTGGAAGAGCCCCCGAAGTCGACCAAGCCCCGCGGCGCCCTGGTGCGGCTGGTCTTCGGCGACCTCGCTGTTCTGGTGCGAGAGCACGGGACCCAGCGCAAGGCCGGGTGGTGGGTGCTCGAGCACGGCGACGACGGCCCGCTCGCCACGTTGGGCCCGGAGCCTGACGAGGCCGAATTCGCCGCCCACTTCCTCGAGGACGACAGCTCCAGACAGGTGCACACGTTGCTGCGCGACCAGCACTTCGTGGCCGGGGTGGGGCGGGGCTACGCCGACGACGCCCTCAATCGGGCCCAGCTCTCTCCGTTCGCCTCGTTGCGGAGCCTCACCGCCGAGCAGCGCCAGCGGCTGGTGGACTCGGTCCGCTCCGTGCTGGCCGAGGCCCTCGAGCGTGAGCGGACGAGGGAAGGCGGGCTCTCCGAGGCCCGGCTGGGCGAGCGCTTCCTGGTGCACAACCGAGCCGGCGAGCCCTGCCTCAACTGCGCCGACACGCTGCGGGTCGTGCAGTTCGACTCCCACGAGGTCGTTTACTGCCCCACCTGCCAGACGAAGGGTCGGGTCCTGGCCGACCGGCGTCTCTCGCGCCTGCTGCGCTGACTTCGAGGGCTCGTTCAACCAGGCTGGGATGACCGGTCGGCGGCGCTGACCGTTTCTTGGCCACGATGGCCTCCTGCCGTGTCGACGTACCATGCTGGGACATGGCCAAGCCCGAGCGCCGCCAGGCCAGGACCTTTCGTGACGCCTGGTGACGCCGGCCAGGCCATCATGCTTCTGACCGGCATCCAGGCAGCTGGCAAGTCCACGGTTGCCCAGCTCCTTGCCGAGCGGTTGCCCCACTCGGTGCATCTGCGGGGCGACCTGTTCCGGCGCATGATCATCAACGGGCGCGCCGATATGACGCCAGACCCCTCCGACGAAGCCCTGCGGCAGTTGCGGCTCCGTCACCAGCTCGCCGCGACGGTGAGCGACGCCTACTTCCAGGCCGGCTTCACGGTGATCGTCCAAGACATCATCCTCGGCAGCAATCTGAGCGAGATGACGGCCATGATCCGCAGTCGGCCGTTGCTCGTCGTTGTTCTCGCCCCGCTAGCCGCCTCCGTCGCCGACCGCGAGGAGAACCGGGACAAGACGGCCTATGGCCGATGGGCCATCGAGCAGCTCGACGATGCGCTCCGGAACGAGACCCCCCGGGTCGGACTCTGGCTCGATACCTCCAGCCAGACCGCGGTCGAGACCGCCGACGAGATCCTCGCTCGCGCCTGGACCGACGGCATGATCCCGGGCCGCACCTGATCGAGGCACGCCACGACGGTGCCCAGTCCGCTGTCGCTCCGGGGTTCCTGGTCTCACCTGATTGTGCCGGCGCGCCGATGGTCGCTCCATCGCTGCTCGGACCAAGCCGCCGCGGCAGGTCCGAGCGTCCCGCTCGCAGCGGACCGGGCACTGCGGGGTGTCGTCGAGCGTTCAAGACGGGCTGAGGACCTCACCGCTACGTTGGCCGGCGGCCGGACAACGGCCGTGTGACCATCGACGGTGGAGGGGAGCAGGTGATGACCGGACACAGCGTCGACCTCGTGCTGCTGGTGCTCAGGGTGTCGTTGGGTGCCGTCTTCCTGGCTCACGGGATCAACCACATCTTCGGCGGGGGCAAGATCGCCGGCACGGCCCGGTGGTTCGAGAGGCTCGGCATGCGGCCGGGCCTCGTGCACGCCTGGACGGCCAGCCTGACCGAGATCGGCGCCGGTGCGTTGCTGGTGCTCGGCCTGCTGACCCCGGTGGCGGCGGCTGGCGTGATCGGCGTGATGCTGGTGGCCTGGGTGACCAACCATGCCAGGAACGGCTTCTTCATTTTCCGGCCCGGCGAGGGCTACGAGTACGTGATGACGCTGACTGTGGTCGGCCTGGCCCTGGCCGCCCTCGGGCCGGGAGCCTGGAGCCTCGACCACGCCGCCGGTGTCCAGTCCCAGCTGTCCGGGTGGAACGGGCTGGCAATCGGCGCCGGGGCCGGCGCGGTCGGAGCCCTCGGCCTCGTGGGCGGCTTCTGGCGACCCGAGCCGAGGCCCGTCGAGCCCGGCTGAGCGGCGTAGCCTCGGGCCGTGCCTCAGTACCGGATCGGCCAGGCCGCCGAGGTCCTGGGGGTGAGCTCGGACACCATGCGTCGGTGGGCCGACGCTGGCGCGGTCAAGGTGGTCCGAGGCTCGGGTGGCCGGCGGTTCGTCGACGGGGCCGATCTGGCCCGCTTCGCCCTCGAGCAGGCTAAGGGGGACGACCTCGGGCCAGTCCGCGCCCAGTCGGCCCGCAACCGTTTCCCCGGCATCGTCACTCGGGTGGTGCGGGACAAGGTGGCCGCCCAGGTGGACGTCCAGGCCGGCCCCCACCACTTCGTGGCGCTGATCACCCGGGAGGCCGCCGACCAGCTCGAGCTCGCCCCGGGCGTGCTGGCCGACGTGGTGATCAAGGCGACCAGCGTCGG
>JBEDUR010000126.1:0-24831 GCA_040414865.1 Acidimicrobiales bacterium | reverse complement strand
GAGCTCGTCAAAGACGATGGCGGCCGCCTCCTCCTTGGAGCCAGCCAGCGTCACCCCGAGGAAGTCGAGCAGGCACTGTCGGGCCAGCTCGGCCACGTCGGACTCGACCCCGGTCGCGGACAGGGTCGTGGCCCGGCGGGCGATCTCGGCAGTGAAGCCCGGCGCCACTACCGACCCTCGGGCCGGGCCATCGAGTCGGCCGCGCCACGAGTCCGTAGCACCTGGGCCTGCTCCAGGGCGTCGATCTCGTCATCGGAGTAGCCGACCTCGGCCAGGACCTCACGGTTGTGCTCGCCAATGAGCGGGGCATGGCGATGCACCGATGCCGGGGTCGAACCGAATCGAGCCGGTGGGGGAATGACCTTGTACGCGCCAGCCTCGGGGTGGACCCCGTCGGGCAGTCCGTCGATCACGTCGTCGAGGTCGGCAACTGGCGTGGCCGGGATGCCCGCGCGGCGGCACACCGCGAGCCACTCCTCGGTGGTGCGCTTGGCCATCACCTCGTCGAGCATCGAGTAGGCGAAGGAGGTGTTGCGATAGCGACCTTCCCTGGTCAGCCTGGGGTCGCCGACCATGTCGTCGCGCCCTCCCTCCCGAAGCAGGATCTCCCAGTGGCCTTCGAGGTAGGGGAAGGTCGCGATCCAGCCATCGCTGGTGGCTTGGGGCCGGCGGTCCTGGGTGAGAATCCGCTGATACCCAGTCGAGCGGGTGGCCCGGTCCTCGCCGCTCATCGCGCCGGCCCCGTGCTCGACCAGGAGGAAGGCCCGGAGGGCGTCGACCATCGGCACCTCCACCTCCTGTCCCTCTCCGCTCCGCTCGCGGTGGAAGAGGGCGGCCAGGATCGCGTAGGCAAGGACGAGACCGGTCACCTTGTCGGCGAGGAGGGTCGGGAGCATTGACGGTTCGGCCCCGGCCCGACGCATGACGTCGGGGACGCCCCCAGCCGCCTGGATGATGTCGTCGTAGGCCGGCTCGTCGGCCTCGCTGCTGTCGGTCGGGAACCCCTGGGCCCGGCAGAAGATGATGTCGGGGCGGATTTCGGCGAGGTTCCGGTAGCCGAGACCCAGGCGAGCCAGGGGCGCCGGCCGCAGGTTCGTCACGAAGACATCGCAGGTCGCCGCGATCCGAAGCAGCGCCGCCAGGCCCTCCGGCGCCTTCAGGTCGAGCGCCACGTTCCGCTTGTTGCGCAACAGGTTCAACGACACATCCGAGAGCTGGCGGGCAGGCCCGGGACCCATGGCCCGATTGGTGTCTCCTCGGCCGCTCTCGATCGTGATCACGTCGGCTCCGAGGTCGCCGAGCATCTGGGTCGCAAACGGCCCCATGACCACCGAGGTGAGGTCGAGCACGCGCACCCCGTGCAGCGGCCCTGAAGCCGGGACCGGGCGCTCGTTTGCCGTGGGAGTCTCTGGGTCGGACGACCCGGGAAGGTCCCCCGCCACCGGGCGCGCCGAACCTTCGTCCTCGGTGCTGGTCACCTTCGGAACCTAGCTCCCCGAGCCCGCTTTCGACCGACGCCGCAGCCGGCGACGGCTACGAGGGTGCCGGAGAGGAGAGATCACTCCCGGCCTTCGCCCTCTGTGAGCCGGCTACCCGGTTCCAGAGTCCGCCCAGACCACGAGGGCGTCGAGTGCCTCGACCCCCTGAGGCCCGGCCCACATCGGGTTGATCTCGAGCGTGTCAAGCGTGCCCCCCAGCGCCTCCCCAAGCCGGGCAACGCTCTGAATGGCCGCCACCAACGCGGGACGGTCGACCGGCGGCTGGCCCCGCACACCATCGAGCAACCGGGCACCGCGCAACTCGCCCAGCATGTCCTCGATCTGGGCGTCGCTGACCGGCAGCAACCGCAGGGCAGTGTCTGCGAGCACCTCGACCCAGATACCACCCAGCCCGACCGCGAGCACCGGCCCCCAGGCCGGGTCCCGCTTGACGCTGACGAGGAGCTCGACTCCTCCGCTGCGCATCGGGGCGACCTGGAGCCCGCTGGCCGAGACGCCGTGGTCGGCGGCCACCCCAAGCAGCCGTTCGGCCGCGGCGGTGACCTCCTCGGGTGTCCGGAGATCGAGCGCGACTCCCCCGATGTCGGACTTATGGAACAGCTCGTCGGCGGCGACCTTGAGGGCAATCGGCCAGCCGAGGTCGGCTGCCGCCGACACCGCCGCGGCCGCCGAGTCGACCACCTTGGTCGGGACAACCGGCACGCCATGTTCGCCGAGGAGGGCCCGGCTCCTGGCCTCACCCCAAGCCCCTAGGGCGCCAGCAGGCGGATCGATCGGGCGAGCTGCCGCCGGCCGCTCGCCAGCGGTCAACTGCTCGTGGGTGTCTTGCCACCACAGGGCCCTGCCGATGGCGGTCATTCCGTGCTCGATCCCGGCGAGGAAGTGGAAGTCGAAGCGCTCGAGAACGGTGGCCGCGAACTCAGTCATGTCACCACCAGACGAGCCGGACTGGAGGATGACCGGCACCGGCGATGCCTCGATGGTGGAGGCGAGCTTGGCATATCGAGCGAGCATCGGCTCGGGGTCGGGGGGAGCGACGCGCGGGACGGCCGACTGGAAGAGCACCGCATCGAAGTGTCCCCCGGCGCCAGCGGTCACGATCTCGAGCGCCCGCTGCGACAAGGTCGCATCCACCACCACGTAGCCGGTCACGTCGAGGGGGTTGTGAGGGTTGGAGTACTCCGGGAGGAAGTCCCGGAGCGCTTGGAGGGTCGGCTCGGAGAAATTGGGCAGCTCGATTCCCTCGTCGGTTGCGCGGTCGGCCATGATGTCGCAGGCCCCGCCCGAGGCGGCCACGATCCCGAGCCGGCGACCGATGCGCCTGCGCCGGTAGCCAAGGAGCCCGGCCGTCGTCAGCAGGTCCTCCAACGAGCGAACCGACACGATGCCGAGGCCTTCCAGTGCAGCTTCGATCAAGGCTGCGTCGCCCACGACCGCACCGGTGTGGGCGAGCGCCGCCTCCTGCCCGGCCTCGGTCCGGCCGACCTTCATCACCACGATCGGCTTGGACGCCTCGAGCGCCGCCTCTGCCACAGCGCGGAAGGCCGCTGGTTGCCGGATCGACTCCAAGAACACGGCGATGCACTTGGTCTCCTCGTGGGCCACCAGGTACCCAAGGACGTCGGTCGCGCTCACCATGGCCTCGTTGCCCATGGAGCAGACGACGCTCACGCCGATCCCCCTCGACTGGGCCATCCCCAGCACCGTGGAGGCCAATCCCCCGCTCTGCAGCACGATGCCGACGGGCCCGGGCACGAGGGGTGGGCTGATCGCCAGGCCGTAGGGGGCCCGATTGCCGGTCGCGTTGATGAACCCGTTTCCGTTCGGGCCGAGGAGGAGCATCCCGTGCTCGGTGGCCAGCTTGACGAGGCGCTCCTCCAGCGCGCGGCCCTCGGGTCCCATCTCAGCAAAGCCGGCGGTCAGGATGACGGCGTTGCGCACCCCGAGCTCGGCAGCCTCCTCGAGCACCGGGAGCACCTGATCGGTCGGCACCATGACGTAGGCGAGATCGATCGGCTCCCCGATGTCGGACATCGACGGGTAGACCCGCTCGCCGTGGACCTTCTCGTGCGTCGGGTGGACCAGATACGCGGGCCTGCCGTCGCTGAACCGGCGCCAGTTGGCGAAGGTCGAGATCGACCAGCGGGAGCGGTCGGTCGCCCCGACCAGGGCAACGGATTCCGGGTTGAAAAAGGCTCCCAGACGTTCAGGGCTAAGGGTCTCAGTCGGGCTCATCGGCCAATCTCCAATTCAGGGTGTTCGGGCCACAGCCCGGCTGCATGGGTCAGGGGGTGCGCTGCGTGCCGACACGCAGTTCCCGGAATGGGATCTCGCGGTCGATCTGGACGTCCTTGGGCAGCCCGAGCACGCGCTCTCCAATGATGTTGTGTTGGATCTCGTCGGTGCCGCCGGCAATCGACGACGAGGGGCTCGACAGTGCGACCTGCTGGATGGCGCCGCCACCGAGCTCTTCATCGGCGTTACGCAGCGTCCCGTAGGGGCCGAGCGCCGCCTCACCGACCGAGCGAGCGGTCCGCATGATCTCGGACCGGGCCAGCTTGCGTACCGAGCCATCGCCGCTCGGCCGACGGCCCGAACGGACCGCCGCTGCCGAGCGCAGACCGGCGAACCGTCCCAGCTCCTGCTGGATGTAGAGGTCCATGATCCCCTGACGGGTGATCGGATCGCCATCCAGCCCTCGCGCCCGGGCGACCCGGGTGATCAGGCTGGCCATGTCGCCGCCGAACCCGCCCTCGCGGGGGCCCCGGGCCGCACCGCTGGCCACCTCCCCAGCCTTGCGGTCGAGAAGGCCGGACTTCTTTCCTGGGCTCGCGCCGAAGCCGGACATGAACCGCTCGAAGGCGAGCGTGGTGACCGCGACGGCCCACCCGTCGTTGACCTCACCCACGGCCCGATCCGCCGCGACCTCAGCGTCGGTGAAGAACACCTCGTTGAACCCGTGGGCGTCGTTCATCTGGTGGATCGGCCGCACCTCGATGCCCGGCTGGTCCACGTCGATGATGAAGTACGTGAGCCCGCGGTGCTTTGGCACCTCGGGGTCGGTGCGGGCCACCAGCATGCCCCGGTCCGCAAACTGCGCCCCCGAGGTCCACACTTTCTGACCGTTCACGATGAACAGGTCGCCGTCAGCGACCGCCCTCGTTTGCGCGCTGGCCAGGTCCGAGCCCGATCCAGGCTCGGAGAAGAACTGGCACCAGAACTCCTCGCCCCGGACGAGCGCGGGCAGGAAGCGTGTTTTCATCTCATCGCTCGCGTGGGTCAGCAGGGTCGGTCCACCGAGCATCTGGCCGAGGCTCGAGGGGGGGCCGATCGCGCCCACCTCGCCGAAGGCCTCCCGCACCGCACCGCTCAAGACCGGGTCGAGGTCCCGACCGAACCACTCCTTCGGCCAGGTCGGGAAGCCCCAGCCCGAGTCGGCCAAGATCGCCCACCACTCGCGCACGGTGAGCTCGGGATCCCAGTGAGCCCGGAGCCAGCCGGCCGCCTCGTCACGGGTGTCGTCGTAGGAGTCGACGTCCTGTGTCGTGACCATGTCCCCTCCCCCGCGTCCGGCCGGGTCCTGCCCAAGCCGGTTCGGCACCACTGTGTCATGGATTCTGCCCCGGCGGGCCCGGCCTGGCAACGTTCCCACCCCAAGGGCTCAGCCTGCCCCGCCGGCCCTCGGCTCGCCTTGACCCTGTCCAAGGACCCGGGCCACCATGCCCTGATCACGGTGTCTGGGGTCCGGATCGGGCCAGGTGGGAGGACGAGATGACCCTTGGCGACGGGCGGCCGGACGAGATCGTCCATAACGGTCGGCGCGCGGTGAGGATGAGCCTGCCCGAGCGGTCGGTGCCCGGCACGACCGGCGCCCTTCCGCCGGGTTGGGTACGGGTCGACTGCCATCTGCACACCGCGCGCTCCGGGGACGCGGTGACCACCCTCGAGCAGCTGGCCGATCGCGTCGAGCGCACCGGCCTCGACGTGATCTGCATCACCGACCACCACGCCATCGATGCCGCCACCGAGGCCCTCGGCCGCGATCTCGGCGTCCGTGTCGTCGTGGGCGAGGAGATCCGGACTCCGGTCGGCGAGCTGATCGGGCTGTTCCTGACCGAGCGCATCCCCTACGTGCTGCCGGTCGACGAGGTGGTGGCGCGGATCAAGCGACAGGGCGGCGTGGTCTACGCGCCGCACCCGTTCGACCCAATCCGAGCCGGGGTGCGCGAGGCGGTCCTACGCCGACTGTGCGAGTCCGGCCAGCTCGACGTCATCGAGGCGTTCAACGCCAAGATCGAAGACGATGCTCACAACCACGCCGCCCGGCGCGTCGCGGGTGACTACGGCCTCCCGGTGGCGGCGGGGTCCGACGCCCACGATCCGCCTGGCGTCGGCGCCGCCTGGGTCGAGATGCCGGACTTCGACGGACCGGACGACTTCGTGGCGGCCCTGTCGAGCGGGCGTCTCGTCGGCGAGTATCGGCCGCACGCGCCGAGGTTCGGCCCCGTCCACCGGGTCGGCTGACCCTCGTTGCACGGCAGCCGGAGGGGTCACCTTTGCCCTGCGCGCGCTGGGGGGCCACAATGGCGCGATTCAACGACCTGATCGGCGTCCATCCGTCCGATCGGTTTCGCAGGGAGGACTGATGGCGGGAATGCTGGAAGGACGAGTAGCAGTGGTGACCGGTTCCGGTCGCGGCATCGGAGCTGGCGTCGCCAGGCTGCTGGCAAATGAGGGCGCCAAGGTCGTCGTGAACGACCTGGGGGTCGCCCTCGACGGCACCGGAGCCGACAAAGGACCGGCGGCCGAGGTCGTCGAGGAGATCAAGAAGAACGGCGGCGAGGCGATCGTGAACGGTGACGACGTTTCCGACTTCGCTGCGTCAGAGGCGATGATCCGTCAGGCGATCGACAGCTACGGGAAGCTGGACATCCTGGTCAACGTGGCCGGCATTCTGCGCGACCGCATGGTGTTCAACATGAGCGAGGAGGACTGGGATTCGGTCGTCCGGGTTCACCTGCGGGGGACGTTCAACACTTGCCGGCACGCCAGCGCCTACTGGCGAGAGCTCCGCAATGCCGAGGCGCACCACCGGATCATCAACTTCACCTCGGGCTCGGGTCTCCACGGTGCGCCCGGGCAGCCCAACTACGCGGCAGCCAAGATGGGGATCGTCGGTCTCACCTACTCGTGCGCCAACGCCCTTGGCCGCTATGGGGTGACGGCGAACGCCATCGCGCCGGGGGCGGCGACGAGGATGACTGAGTCCGTTCCGACGGATCGTCGGCGGGCACCCCAGGGGCCGCCGAGCGACGAGCGGTCGCCTGACAACGTGGCTCCAGCCGTGGCCTACCTGGCGTCAGAGCGCTCCGACTGGTGCACAGGCCAAGTCCTCTCGGCCAGCGGATACCAGATCGGGCTGTACAACGTGCCTCAGGTCATCCGCCAGATCGCGTCACCGGGTCCCTGGGACCTCGAGACCGCAACCCGGATGATCGAGTCGTCGTTCCGACCGGCGGTGGGCCCACCCCGTGGCTTCGGCGGAGGCCAGGGCGGCGGCGGAGGCCAGGGCGGCGGCGCCAGGTCCTGACGCCGGAGCGAGCCTCAGGCAGGGGGTGCGCGGTCGAGTCGCGCGAGCACCTCGACGTGGTCGAGGACATGACCGGTGCAGCTCTGCGGAGTTTGGAGAGCGAGGCGGACGGCCGCCTCGGTGTCGTTGCCGGCGCGGGGCGGCCGGTCGACCTCCGCTTCGCTCCGGCGGTCGCCCACACGCAGATCAGCGGTCTCGATGGCGCCCGCGGTTACAAGCACGTTTACGGCCACACCGTTTACCGCCTGCTCCTGGGCGAGGCCGATGCTGAGCACCTCGACTGCCCGGATGGCTGCAGCGGAGGGTCCATGCGGCTCTGCCGTCTTCGAGCAGACATTGACGATCGAGCCGGCTCGCTGGCCGATCATGGTCGGCAGGACCTCGCGGCAGCAGTAGAAGACGCCATGGAGGTTGACGTCGAACAGGTTCCGCCAGTGCCGGGGCGAGATTCCCGACATCCCGCCGGAGGCCGACACGTCGGCGTTGTTCACCAGCACGTCGATCCGGCCGAAGTGCTCTCGGGCGATGCGCACCATGTCCTCGACCGAGTCGGGATCGGTGACGTCGCAGGGCACGGCCAGGGCCCGACCGCCGGCCTGTTCGATCAGCGCCGCGGCGGCTGCGGCGCTCCCCGCCCGTCGCGTGTCGTCGTCCCGAGCGCTGTGCGCCACGACGACCGTCGCCCCCTCCCGGCCAAAGGCCACCGAGCAGTGCTGGCCGAGATCCCGCTCCGCGCCGGTGACGATCGCCACCCGGCCGGCCATCCGCTGCCCACCTTCTGGCATGTCCCCTCCTCCCAAGACGAGCGCTCGTGCTCGGCTCGAGCCCTCGTGCGAGCCAGCCTGCCCCAAACCCGCGCGCTGACCCCAGCGCGGCGCTGAGCGGTGCCCGTCGATCGGTTGAGCTCCCGGGTGTGGCTTGGAAGCTCGGGAGAGACCCACACCATGGTGGCCCGGGGCGTGGCCCATCTCGTTGACCTACGCGCCGAGAGCACCCCAGCGGCGTCGTCGACACCGGTTGATCACATCCCGATCGAAGACCTCGCCAGGGACCAGGACGACCACATCATGGCGGCCGCCCGTCGGGTGAAGGAGCTGGCCGACGCCGGTGTGGCAGTGGGCATCTACTGCCAGGCAGGGGTGTCCAGAACGGCAGCGGTGGCGATCGCTTACCTCATGCTCGAGGGGCTGAGCCTCGACGACGCGACGGCCCGGCTCCGCGCGTGCCGACCGAGCGCGCTCCCCGCGCTCGGGCTATGGCGCTCCCTCGAGGCCATCGAGACCAGCCTTCACAGTTCGGATTGACCGGCGCAGCCGTTCCGCCGTCCGCCGGCGGTTCGCGCCCAACCGGGGTGGCACCGATCGCCGTCGGAGTTGCACACTGCGGACAATCGAGGAAGTCTGGCACCATGCCGATCGATCCCAGTGCAGCAACCGGTGAGTGGGGGGACTGGACCGAGCGGTCCTGGACCTCGAAGGACGCTTTGCTCTACGCCCTCGGCGTTGGCTCCGGGGCCACCGACCCGACCGGGGGTGAGCTCGAGTTCACCACCGAGAACTCCCGTGGGGTGGACCAGAAGGTCCTCCCAACCTTCGCCGTCATCATCGGTGGGGCCGGGGGCGGCGCCCGTCGCGTCGGATCCTTCAATCCGGCCATGCTGGTGGACGCAGGACGGCGGATCGAACTCCTTCGACCCATCCCGGTTGAGGGGAAGGTGCGAAGCCGCGGCCGATTGGTCGGCGTCTACGACAAGGGCTCGGGCGCGCTCTTGGCCAGCGAGTCGGAGTCGGTCGACGCCGAGACCGGCGAGCCGTTGCTCCGGTTGGCGTCGAACGCCTTCATCCGCGGCGAAGGCGGTTTCGGCGGCGATCGCGGTCCCTCTGGAACGGAGAACGAGCCCCCCGGCCGGGAGCCCGATCAGGTGGTCACCTATCAGACCCGGACTGACCAGGCCCTCTTGTACCGGCTCTCGGGCGACCGGAACCCGCTGCACTCCGATCCCGAGTTCGCCAAGACGGCTGGATTCCCCAAGCCGATCCTCCACGGACTGTGCACCTATGGCTTCACCGGCCGCGCCCTTCTGCATGCACTGTGCGGCTCGGACCCGGCCCGTTTTCGTTCCATGGAGGGCCGGTTCTCCAAGCCCGTGTTCCCCGGCGAAGCTCTCAGCGTGAAGATGTGGGTGGAGGGGAACAGAGCGGTGTTCACCACCGAGTCGAGCAGCGGTCAGACCGTCATCGACCGCGGCGCCTGCGAGTTCCTGCCGGCTTAGCCGGCCCGCCCGGTTGTCCGACGGCCGGGCGATCAGTCCGCCAGCTTGACCAGCATCTTGCCGGTGTTGGCTCCCTCGAGTAGGCCGATGAGCGCGCCCGACGCCGATTCGATGCCCTCGAAGACGGTCTCGCGGTACTGCACCCGGCCATCTTTGAGCCAGCCGGTCATCTCCCGAAAGAACTCCCCGCGGAGCTCGGCAAAGTCGGCCGCCGTGAACCCCCGGATGGTGATGCGGCCGTAGATGATGTTGGCCAGGTTGCGCACGACGGTGCGTGCCCCAGGCTCGTTGTAGCCCGAGATCATCCCGCAAACCGCTACCCGGCCGAGTGTGTTCATGCATGCCAAGGCGGCATCGAGGTGCTCGCCTCCGACATTGTCGAAGTAGACGTCGATGCCTTGGGGGGCGGCCTCGTGCAGCGCCCGCCGGATCGGCCTCGACCGGTAGTCGATGACCGCGTCGAGCCCGACGTCCTCGAGCCAGCGGGCTTTCTCGGCCGAGCCGGTCGAACCCACGACCCAGCAGCCCCTGATCTTGGCGATCTGGGCCGCGGCCGACCCGACCGACCCGGCTGCCGTGGAGACGAACACCTTGTCCCCCGGCTGCAGCTGGGCGACCCGCAAGAGTCCGCCGTAAGCGGTGAACCCGGTCCCTCCCAGGACGTGCATGTAGACGGTTATGGGCAACCCGTCGACCTCGTCCAGCTTGGTCAGGCCAGCGGGGTCTCCGACGAAGCGCTCGCGGAACCCGAAGCGGTTGGCCACCAAGTCCCCCACTGCCAACTCGGCGCTCCGGGAACTGACCACTCGTCCGATTGCCCCACCGGACATCGGCTCATCAAGCTCGTAGCCGACCGTGAGCCGAGGTCGCATGGCCGGGTCCACTGACATGTACAGGTTCTCGACCAAGACCTGCCCTTCGGCTGGGTCGGGGACGTCGGTCTCGACCACGGCGAAGTCCGCCTCGGTGGGCAGACCCTCCGGTCGGGCGACGAGGTGCACCTCTCGGCTCTTCGGCATGGCCGCATCTTCGCGCCGCCCGAGCGGGCGCGGGCCAGTCGGACTACGAGCCCCTACGGCCTGGCTTTCTCCCAGAGGGCGCGCTCGTCGTCCATCGGCGCTCGTTCGAGGTGGATGGTCCGCCCGAACACCATGGTCGAACGTTCCTCGACCTCGTAGGGAGGCCAGTTCGGGATCCCGGCAAAGCCGGGGTGGCCGGTCCGGGCGAACGACAGCCAGGCGTCCATCATCCGCTCGCTGAGCGCGGTGGCCTCCGCTCCTGAGCCGGCGAAGCGGTCCATGCCCGGTACTCCGAGGTTGCCCAGTACGAAGGGGATCTCAAGGGCATGGCAGGCCCCGAGCGCCCCCTGCATCGCGGGGGACTCCCAGTCGAACAAGTAGCTGAAGGTCGCCGGCTGACGTTGGGCGTGGTCGCCGGCCGCCCGAACTGAACCGATGCGGAACATCCTGTCGGTCTCGATCGCCGACCACAGCGCCCGAGGATCAATCGGGTCACCTCGGCTGGCGCGGGCTACTCGGTAGCGGTCGATCACCTCTTTTGCCTCGAGCGCGACATCGTTCGCCACGAACGCTCGCTCGATCCGACTCAACAACACATCCTCGTCGGGATCCCGGTTCTTGGGATCGGCGACCATGAACAGCTTGGCCTCGTCGCGGTTGGTCCCAATCAACAGCGGGGCCGCAACGGCCGAACCGTCGGCGAACGCTGCCGACGGTGCCATCGGCAGGCTCGACCCGTCGACCACCGGCAACAGCGGGAGTCCGCCGCCCGGGCGCGGTCTGGCCACGGCCGACTGGGCGGCCAGGAGAGCATCGACCGGAACGGCGCGCAGCTGACCCGGCTGAGTCACTCCCAGTTCGGCCATCAACTTGGCCGCGTGCTCCTCGGCTCTGGCCATCGTCGTTGCGGCCGGTGGACCACTCTGGGCGATCGCCCGGCGGAACCGCCCCCGGGCGGCCGGCATCGCCATGAGGTCGCACACCGACATGCCGCCGGCCGACTCGCCGAAGACGGTGACGTTGTCGGGATCACCTCCGAACGCGCCGACGTTGTCGGCAACCCAGCCCAACGCCGCGGCCTGGTCCAGCAGCCCCCAGTTCCCCATCGCCCCGTCGTCGGTCAAGCCCCGATGGGCGAGGAACCCCAGGGCGCCGAGCCGGTAGTTGATGGTGACGACGACCACGTCGCCACGCTCCGCCAACCGGGCCCCGCCATAGAGAAGGGCAGCCCCCGAGCCGCTGGTGAACCCACCTCCGTGGATCCACACCAAGACTGGACGGGGCCTACCCTCGGGGCCCGGGGTCCAGACGTTGAGCGTCAGGCAGTCTTCGCCACATTCGGCTGGCGGTGGACCGGTGAGGGTGTCGGCCGGGGCGTTCTGCGGCGCCCACAGCCCGAAGTGGAAGGCGGCCCGTACACCCGTCCAGGGCTCGGGAGGCTGCGGAGCGCGGAACCGGAGGTCTCCGACCGGCGGCCGCGCGTAGGGCACACCGCGGAACACCGCCAGACCACCCTCTTCGAGGCCCTCGAGCCGCCCGATGCTGGTCTCGACCACGGTCATGGCATCCTCCCTGCCGTAGGCGGCTCCACCCTACGACGGCGACTGGCCCCGGGGTCGGTCGACCGGTCCGGGTGGCGGGCGCTTGGGGCTCTACAGCCCGCAGTGGGTAGCCAGTCGCTCGACGAGCTGTTCGAAGATCTCGGGGGGCAAGTCATGACCCATGTCAGGGACCATCCACAGCTCCGCATCGGGCACCGCCCAGACGGTCGCCTCGCCGCCGCTCGGGTCGACCAGCGGATCGCTGTCCCCGTGGATCACCAGGGTCGGAATCTCCAGCTTCTCCAATCCCGGGGTCCGGTCCGGGGAGGCCAGGATGGCCACCAGCTGACGGGCCGTGCCGTCGGGGTGAAACGCGCGGTCGAAGGCGACTCCGGCGCTCGCCGCGATCCGCTCCTCGTGCATCGGGTAACCGGGCGACCCGAGGATGCGCCACGAGACGAGCGCCGACTCGATGGCCGATTCGCGGTCGGCGGGAGGCTCAGCGAGCAGCGACGAGACAGCGTCGCCGTGGGGCGCGCCCACCATCGCGTCGCCAGTCGTTGACATCACAGAGGTCAGGGTCCGGACACACGAGGGGTGCCAGATGGAGAGGCATTGGGCAATCATCCCGCCCATCGACAGTCCGAGCACATGAGCCGACTCGATGCCCAGGCCTCCCAGCAAACCGGCGGCATCGTCGGCCATGTCCTCCAAGAGGTACGGAGGTTTTTGCGAACCCGACAGCACCGCCATCACGTCTGGTACGCCGGCATCGTCGAACCACCTCGACAACCCCACATCGCGGTTGTCGAACACGATCACCTGGAAGCCCCGTTTCGCCAGGAGCTGGACCAGTTCCTCGTCCCAGAAGACGAGCTGGGCACCGAGGCCCGCAATCAGCAGCAGCGGAGGCCCGGAGCGGCCAAAGATCTCGTACTCGATCGTGATGCCGTTCGCCTCGGTCGAAGCCACGGTCGCAATCTACTCACGCGGATCGGTCGCCATTGGGCGCTCACGCTGTTCGGCGCAACGGAGCGGCCGCTGGCGGTTCAACCGGTGAAGATGCTGGGGGTCGGCCGAGCCGGCGCTGTGCGGAAGAAGGGCCGGACGTGCTCGTCCATCAGGCATTCCACGATGCTGCTTGCCTGTTGATCTGGGAGGAGATCGTGGTCCTCGGCGGGGTCCTCGACAAGGTCGAAGAGCTGGCACGGAGTGACGGCGTCCTCGTCGACGACGAGCCGGTACCGGTCCGTCTCGAACGACGCGAAGCCCCAGTTCTCGCTGACGGACACCTTACGGTTGTCGAAGTCTTCCCCTTCGAACACTCGGCCGAGCGACCGGCCCTCGCTCGATTCCACCGGTGCCGCCCCGGACATCTCCCTGAGCGTCGCCGGCAGGTCGAAATGCTCGACCAGTGCGTCCACCACCCTCGGCCGGCACCCTCCGGGTGGCCGTACCACCAGAGGTACCCGGACTGCAGGTTCGTAGAGGACGCACTTGGACATGAGACCGTGACTGCCGGCCATCTCCCCGTGGTCGCTCGTGTAGACGAACCAGGTCGAGTCGAGCAGCGACCGCGACTCGAGAGCCGAGATCATGCTCCCTATGGCATCGTCGATCACCGTGATGTCGGCGGCGTAAGCCCGCCGCATCCCCTTGATGGCGTCCGGTGTCATCGTCTCGCTGTCGGAGAGCCACAGGAAGGACTCGAGCAGCGCCCGGTAGCGACCGGTGCTGTCGAGCCGCGGCCGACGCGTGGAAGTCGGCATGGAGGTGTCCATGTCACGGTAACGGTCTACGGCGGCCCGGGGAGCGTCCCATGGGTCGT
Source organism: Acidimicrobiales bacterium (assembly GCA_040414865.1). Classification (GTDB taxonomy): domain Bacteria; phylum Actinomycetota; class Acidimicrobiia; order Acidimicrobiales; family RAAP-2; genus Palsa-461. The sequence continues at coordinate 11,082 of JBEDUR010000126.1, read as the reverse complement.
GTGGCCCCGGGAAGCCGACGAAGAGGAAGAAGGGCTCCGCTCGCTCATAACTCTCGATCCACCGCATCGCCTCGAGGCCGTGCCAGAAGTCGATGTACGAGGCGAGTGGTATGGGAACGGGAGTGGAGTCCCACATCGGTACCGACTTGGTCGCGTTCCGCCCCGTCTCGTTGTCGCCCTGGTAACTGCGCTGCGCGAGGTGACCTCGGTAGGTGTCGAGTAGTCCTCGACTCTCCAGGTGATCGCTGTAACGGTTGGGGATGTCGCCCAGGAACTTGTCGCCGGTCTCGAGTACCTCGCAGAAGCCGAGATCCATCAGGCGGGGAGCGAGCTCATCGACGTGAGCCGCCCGAACGGCCTCGTCGCGGTACAGATGAGCCTTGCCGAGCAGCGCGGTGTGATACCCGGCCTCCCGAAGGGCTCGCACATAGGTCGGCCAACGGCGGTCGATCTCTGACCAATTGGTGTAGACGCCGTGGTCCCGCACGTAGCGTTCGGTCATGAACGACGCCCGAGCAGGCATGCAGAGCGGTCCTTGACACGAGACTCTGGAGAAGCGGACACCCTCAGCGGCAAGCCGGTCGATCGAACCCGTGAGCACCGTCTCGTCGCCGGCGCAGCCCATCATGTCCGCACGGTGCTGGTCGGACATCACGACCACGACGTTGGGCGGCTTGGGGCTCAATGCAGTGCTCCCTGCCTCGACCGCCTCATCCGGTGCCCTTGGGCGGGCACCAACCGGACTGCAACCTCGCCCCTTGCCACGACCAATGGACCTCCGCCGTCAAAGATCGAGTGCCGTGCGTAGTGACAGCCTCCCACACCGCCGAGACCGCGGACCAAGGTGCGCTCACGTGTGCCGTATCCACATCCCCCCATCCACGACGACGATGGCCCCGTTGACGTAGCTCGACGCAGGCAGGGCCAAGGAGAGGGTCACATGGGCGACCTCCTCGGGGAGCCCGTACCGACGTAAGGCAACCTTGCGTCGCGCGTACTCGTCGCGTCGTTCCTCCGGAATGCCCGCCGTCATGCCGGTCAAGATTGATCCCGGGCAGACGCAGTTCACCGTCACCCCGGTTCGCCCCAGCTCCACCGCCAGGCTTTTGGTCAACCCGATCACCCCGTGCTTGGTCGCGGTGTATGCCGGCAGCCCCGCGGTGGCCACGATCCCCTCGGTTGAGGCGATGTTGATGACCCTCCCCGCCTGCTTGGCCTGCAGGTAGGGAAGGGCTGCACGGACGAGGCGGATCTGTGCAGTGAGGTTCACTGCCACCGTGCGCTCCCAGCCGGCCTCGAAGTCCTCATCGGCGCCGGAGATGGGAGTGGGGATGGCGATCCCGGCGTTGTTGACCACGACGTCGATGGTGCCGAAGGTGTCGGCTACCTCTGCGACAAGTGCCTTGATTTGGCCCGGGTCAGCCACATCGGTCGTCCACCCTCGGGCGGCTCGACCAGCGTCGGTGATCTCCTCGACGACCCTCTGGACCCGATCTCCCTGGATGTCCACGACTGCGACGTTGGCTCCCTCGTCGGCGAACAAGTGGGCGGTGGCGCGGCCCATCCCGCTGCCGGCCCCGGTGATGATCACCGCTTGGCCCTCGACGGTCCGCTCAAGAGATGAAAGACGCGGCATTTGACACTCCTCGAAGTGCTCAGGTGTACCCGAGTGGCGACGGACCTCGGGCTCGCGGGCGAGGCCGTGGCCAGGTGTGCCCGCCGGTGGCCTGTGCCCGCTCTTCCGAGTGGGCGTGTCGGTGCCCACTCCGAGATGTCCGGGTCAGGAGGTCGATCGACCCTCGAGCAAGCTCCCATCGTCCGGGCCGGGGGACGCCTGCAGCGTCCGTCCGGCTCACCGCCGTGCCCGGGTCTCCGACCATTGGACCGTCATCATTGTCCCGCCAGCCCCATGTGGCCATCACCCGGGGCGCCATGAAAAGTTCGCGAGGCGATCACCGGAATCTCACGACCTGCAGGACGGACTGGCAGATCCCGACAGCGCGCAAATGTCGCCGGGGCGCCGAACGCGGTGGGGTTAGACTCATGGTGGTCTCGTTTCGGACGGGTCCCTTCTTTGAGCACATAGCGCTGAACTTGTCACCGGCCGGTCGAGGGTGTACAAGTCCGCATATGAGAGCGAGGCGACGGTTCCTCTTGCGCGAATGGGTGGGTGGCACGGTGACCGTGCGCGGTACTTGGGTAGCAACCGGTTCCACATGACCGGCCAGAGTGCGTTTGGGGCGCCGGCCTCTGTGGGGATGCCGTGATTCTTGCTACTGGATCTGCAACGACCACGTCCCTGGTCGGGCTACTCATCGCTGTCTTCCTGGCGAGCATGGTCGAGATGGTCGAGGCGTTGACCATCGTCGTCGCAGTTGGTACCACTCGTGGCTGGCGAGCCGCCTTTCGAGGTACCGTCGCCGCCCTCGTCGTCTTAGGTCTCCTGGTCGGGATCGGTGGGGTCGCCATCGTCAAATACGTGCCCATCGACACCCTGCGGGTGATCGCCGGCACGATCCTCCTGCTGCTCGGGCTGTCCTGGCTCCGAAAGGCGATCCTTCGATCGTCCGGGCTGATCTCCCTGCATGACGAGGACGCCATCTTCAGAAGGACCGTTACCTCGCTTTCCGGTGACGCTCCGGCCAAGACCCGGGAGACTCAGGGTTTTGTGGTGGCATTCAAGGGGGTCTTCGTCGAGGGCATGGAGGTGGTCATCATCGTCATCGGCTTGGGTGCAAGCCAGCATCGGATCGGTTATGCGGCGGCGGCCGCCGCCGCGGCGATCCTGCTTGTCGGCGGCATCGGTGTGCTCGTGGTCCGCCAACTCTCCGAGGTTCCCGAGAACCTGCTCAAGACGATCGTCGGGGTGATGCTCTCGAGCTTCGGAACCTTCTGGATCGGCGAAGGAGCTGGCGTGCGCTGGCCGGCCTCTGACGCCAGCCTGGTCGTCCTTGTGGCCGGATTCGCCGTCCTCACCATGCTGCTCATCTCCTGGGTACGGCGAGCTCAGCGCACTGCGCCGACCGCCCCCGAGGTGCGTGAGCCGGTGGCCAGTTGAAGACGATCGGCCGGTACCTCGTCCGGGCGGGGCTGGCCATCTGGGACTTTCTCGTCGGGGACACGCCCGAAGTCCTGGTGGTGACGCTCGCCATCGTGGCCATCACCTTCGCTGTTCGCGCGCACAACAGCCTTGCGGTCGTCATCCTTCCGATTTGCAGTGCCTTGGGGCTCGTCGCGGTGGTCTGGATGGGTCGGGCGCGAATCAACAAGGCGAAGCGTCCCAACTGAGCAGCAGTAAATCAGGACGGATTCGTCGTCCCCCGCGTGAGCCGGCGATGAGCTCAAAGATGACCGAGCCCTGGTTGTCCGCTGGTGAGGGCACCAAGCCCCCGAACTTTGCGCGAGAGCCCGCCGAGCGGGCTCTTGACCCTCAACCCTGCGCTCGGGGCTCCCGCCGCATCGTCCACAGCGGCGGCCCCTGCCGAACGGGGTGGAGCTCCTCGACCACCTCGTAGCCGAAGCGCCGGTAGTAGGCGAGGTTCTCAGCCTTTTGGGTCTCCAGATAGCTCGGCACCCGATCTCGGTCCGCCAGGCTGTAAACCGGCTCCTGGAGAGCCGAACCGATCCCGCTGCGCTGGGCGGTCGGGTCGACGACCAAGAGCGCGAGATACCACAGCTCCTCGCGGGGGTGGGCCCGATCGATGGCCAACAGATATTTGCTGCCCGAGATCAGCGACGGCGGACGCGGGAGCAGCGCCAACAGTGCAGCCCCGGCCTGGCGCAGCTGCGCCGCGATGGGCAGCGGATAGGCACCAGGCCTCACGAAGACGGCCGCGCCCAAGAGTCGGCCGTCGGGTGTGCGAGCTCCAAGCACGTGCCCGCGATCGCCGAGGCTGCCCACCGCTCCCCGCCAGTAGATCCTCAACCCTCGGCGGCGGAGGGTTGTGTTCGGGCTAAGGAACTCGAAGAACGGGTCGTGGAGGAAGGCCTCGGTGGCCACTGCCGCCACCTGCTCGAGCATGGCCGCGTCCACCGAGAGCTGCTCGACACTGAAATCGAACCGGCTTGGCCCTTCCACCATCACCACTGTCCTCCCATGCTCAGCGCCGTTCAAGCTTTCGGATTGGCCGTCGACTCGACCGTTGCGGCGGGTAGGAGCCAGCCACACGGCGACCGATTGACGCGCCCCGACGGCCTCGGTCCCGGTTACAACGTCCGGGAGGCCCCGCCGTCGACCAGAATCTGCGCTCCGTTGATGTACCCAGCCGCGTCGCTGGCCAGAAAGACACAGATCCCGACCATGTCGGCAGGACGACCTATCCGGCCCATCGGGTTGGCCCCAGCCAGGTGGTCGACCGCACCCGGCGCCCAGGCCTTGGCAATGTCGGTGTCGAACGGACCGGGAATCACGACGTTGGCACGGACCTTCGGGGCGAAGGCCCCGGCCAATCCGAGCGTCAGCGCGTTGAGACCGGCCTTGGCCATCGCATAGGGAAGCTCGCCGGGGCCCGGCCGCCAGGACCCGACCGAGCTGACATTGATGATGGAGCCGCCGTCTCCTTCGTGCATGCGGCTACCGAAGAGCACAGACAGCCGGAACGGGCCCCTGGCGTTCACCGCGTGCGTCTTGTCGTAGAGCTCCTCTGTCACCGAGTCCAAGCCGCGGTAGAGCGGCGAAAGCCCGGCGTTGTTCACGAGGATCTCGCAGTGACCGAGGGCCGCATAGGTCTCTTCGACCAACCGGTCACATTGGTCCCAGTAGCTCACATTGCAGGCGATCGGCACGACTCGACGACCGGTTGCCTCTTCGATCTCTGAGGCCGCGGCCTCGCAAGCGTCGAGCTTTCGGCTGGCCACCACCACGTCCGCGCCCGCCGATGCGAGGCCGTGCGCGACCGCCCGGCCGATCCCGCGACTGCCGCCGGTGACGACCGCGACCTTGCCGGTCAAGTCGGCGGCCCCGGTCACTGGAACATCCATGGTCCTCACCTCTCGAGCAGGGGATGCTGCGGATCGAGAACATTAACCGCGGCCCGAACCGGTGACCTTGCCGATCCAGCCCCACCCGGTGGGCCAGGGCGGGCCCGACAAGGTCGCCTCGAGGAGACGGACACGCCGCCAGGGAGTTGCCTTCCCGGGCGGCATGCCGTAGGAACGGGGTCATGCGCTTTGGCATCTGGCCCTCACCCATGCGTACTTTCGACGAAACCCGCGAGCTCGTCGCCCACTGCGAGGCAACCGGCTGGGACAGCGTCTACTTCGCCGACCACTTCATGCCGAACGCCCCTGATCGGACGCCGACCGACGGCGACACCCTGGAGTGTTGGTCGGTCATCGCTGCCCTGGCCGCTACGGTGCCACGGCTCACACTCTCCCCGCTGGTGACGAGCGTCACCTACCGCCACCCCACCGTGCTGGCCAAGATCGCCGCCGCGGTCGACAACATCAGCCATGGGAGGCTCCTTCTCGGCTTGGGCGCCGGGTGGCAGGAGAACGAACACGCCGCCTACGGGATCCCGCTCGGCACGGTCACCGAGCGCGTGGATCGATTCGAGGAGGCGGTTCAGGTACTGGTGTCGATGCTGCGTCGGCCACGGACATCATTCGATGGCGCCTACTTCTCGGTCTCCGATGCCCCCAACCAACCTGCACCCCTTCAGCAGCCGCTTCCGCTGCTGGTGGGCGGTGGCGGGGAGCGACGCATGATGCGGATCGCGGCACGCTACGCGGACTGGTGGAACTCGTGGACCAGCCCCGAGATCCTCGAGCACAAGGTCGGTGTCCTGCACCGGCACCTCGACGAGGTAGGCCGCGACCACGGCGCAGTCCGCGTCTCAACCCAGGCCCTGCTGTTCCTCTCGACCGACGAGTCCTGGCTCGCTGAGCGTCGGCAGGCTTCGATCGGCCAGCCGGTCATCGTCGGGACCCCAAGCGAGGTCGTCGACATCGTCGGCCGTTACCGAAACGCCGGTGCCGACGAGCTGATCATCCCGGACTTCACCATGGGCACGATGAGCCGTCGCAAGGACACCTGCGACCTGTTCATCGAGGAGGTTGCTCGGAACTTCCGCTAGTCGTACCCCGCGGCGCCAAGTGCCACGCCACGACGCTGGGGAGCTCCGCCGCGAGACTGGCATCAGGTGGGAGGTCGGTCCCGGATGGTTGTGTCGGCATCGCTACGGACGTGGCCGAAGGCAGCCATGTTGTCGTCACCCGGTGCGAGGGCCACGCCGGATCAACCGGCAGTGGCGTGATGCTCCCGATCGTTCCCGGAGCCGGTCGTGTTGGGCGGTCCGGCCACGTAGAGGAAGCTCGGACCGGCATCACCCGGGTCGTCGGACTCGATCATGCCCGCGTAGACACGCCGGAACCCGCACTTCTCGAGAGCTCGCCAGGAGCGGCGGTTGGCCTGCTGCACCGCCACGGCGATCTGGGGGAGCTCGGGGTAGCGAGCCCAGGTCTCGTGGATGAAAGCGGCAATCATCTCCGGACCGAGACCGACCCCGATGAGCTCCGGGTCACCGATCAGGTAGTCGATCCCGGCCGATGCCTCGGTCACTCCGGCGGAGCGAAGCGTGGCGGCCCAGTCGGAGTAGTCGTCGACTCGGTATCGCTGGATCAAGCCAATCGGGTGGCTCCGGTACAGGACCACGAACACCTCGGTGGGGTCGACCCCGTCGATCGTCGGCCCGTAATGGGCCTCCAACGCCGCGGGGTCGTGGGCCTCGGGCCACCACCGGACGACATGCTCTTGATCCAACCAGACGGCCAGCAGGGGGAAGTCGGCCCGATCGAGCCGCCGGAACTCGACGGTCATCGGGGTCGCGGCCGACAACGGCCCTCCCGAGGAGGCCGGCCGAGCCTGTGTGTGGCTTCCCTCGCCCATCGCCGCCGGTCACCCACCGTGTTGATCCGCGGGCTCCGGCCCCTCGGCACCGGACCGGGCGGCCCGGCGGACCGTCGCTTCCACCTCTTCGTTCGAGGCACCCGGTCCGAGAATGGCGGCGACGCCAGCCTCCTGCATCGCCGGAAGGTCGGCGTCGGGGACGATGCCCCCGACGACCAGAGGAATAGGGCGTCCGGTCGTGCGCAGCGCCTCGATGACCGCCGGAGCGATCGTGAGGTGGGCTCCGTTGTGCATGGACACGCCGACAACATCGACATCTTCCTGCATCGCCGCCGCAGCAACCATCTCGGGCGTCTGGCGGAGCCCGGCGAACACCACCTCGATCCCGGCGTCCCGCAGGATCCTCGCCACCACCCGGAGCCCACGGTCGTGGCCGTCCAGCCCGATCTTGGCCAACAGGACTCGGATAGGGCGCGCTTCACCCACCGCTACACGAAGGAGGGCTCGAGCCAGGTTCCGAAGACGCCCTCCAGCGTCGACATCGCCTCGCCGACGGTGACGTGACAGGCGGCCGCTTCAATCAAGGCGGGCATGAGGTTGATTGTCGGGTCTGCGGCCTCGGCCCGAAGCCGGGCCAGTGAGCGGCGGACTTCATCGTTCTCCCGGCCCTGCTTGACCTCGGCCAGCCGGGCAAGCTGGGTGGCCTCAACCTTCGGGTCGATGTACAAGGTCGGAGGGTGACGGTCGTCACCCTCGGTGTAGCCGTTCACGCCGACGAGGATCCACTGCCCGGCGGCGAGCTTGGACTGGAACTCATAGGCGGCATCGGCGATCTCGCGGCAGAACCAGCCGTCATCGATGCACGCGACCACCCCATCGAGCATCGACCCCGAACCGGTCTCTTCCAGGTGCGAGAAGATCGCCTCAGCCCGCTTCTCGAGCTCGTCGGTGAGAGACTCGACATACCAGGACCCTCCAAGTGGGTCGGCCACCTGCGCGACTCCCGTCTCCTCGGCGATGACCTGCTGGGTCCGGAGCGCCAGTCGGGCGGCCCGGTCGGTTGGAAGGGCCAGGGCCTCGTCGTAGGCGTCGGTGTGGAGGCTCTGTGTCCCGCCGAGCACCCCGGCCAGCGCCTCGATCGCCACCCGGGCCAAATTGACCTCTGGCTGCTGGGCGGTGAGTGAGACCCCCGCAGTCTGGGTGTGGAACCGCAGCTGCAACGAACGCGGGTCCCGTGCGCCGTAGCGGTCTCGCATCCAGCGCGCCCAGATCCGGCGGGCCGCCCGGTACTTGGCGATCTCCTCGAAGAAGTCGATGTGCGCATTGAAGAAGAAACTCAGTCGTGGACCGAACTCGTCGATGCCGAGGCCGCTTCGGAGTGCCGCCTCCACATAGGCGAACCCGTTCGCCAGCGTGAAGGCGAGCTCCTGGGTCGCCGTCGACCCCGCTTCCCGGATGTGGTAACCCGAGATCGAGACCGGATGCCACCGGGGAAGCTCGGCGGCAGCGAATCGGATGAGGTCGGCGACCAGGCGCACGCTTGGGCGGGGTGGGAAGACGTACTCCTTCTGCGCCTGGTACTCCTTCAGGATGTCGTTCTGGATGGTCCCGCTGAGCGCAGCGCGCTCGACCGCGGTCTTGTCCGCCACCCCGATGTACATGGCCATGATCACCGCGGCGGCCGAGTTGATGGTCATCGACGTGCTCACCGACCCCAGCGAGATCCCGTCGAACAGGGTCTCCATGTCGACCTGAGTGTCGATGGCCACTCCGGCACGGCCCACTTCACCTTTGGCCAAGGGATCGTCAGAGTCCCGACCGAGGAGCGTGGGCATGTCGAATGCGGTGGACAGACCGCTGCCGCCGGCCTCGAGCAGGTCCTTGAAGCGCCGATTGGTGTCCTCGGCCGTCCCGAACCCGGCGAACTGGCGCATGGTCCACAGCCGGGACCGGTACATCGACGCGTACGGCCCCCGCGTGTAGGGCCACCGGCCCGGGAACTCCGCCTCGTCAGGCCCGTAAACACCCTCGAGCGGGATCCCCGACATGGTCTCGAAGGGGCCGGCCCGCAGCGGCGATCGGGCGTAGCTCGCCTCCCACTCGTCCCTCTTGGTCACCTGCTCGATGTTACTTTTCGGTCCGCAACGACCTCGCCGCTTCGACCGCACCGGGCCAGAGACCCGTGTTCTTGACTGCACCCGTTCCTTGGGCGAGCACCCTCGACCCGACATCCGAGTTCGACATCCGGACGCGACGACGAGCCACGAGGCGTCGTACGTCGCTGACCTCGAGCGGCGGATCCCTCCGGGACTGACCCCTACCTCGTGGGAGGCCTCGCGAGATCGGCACCTCGTGAAGAGGCACCTCGGGGTGGGTGGGCGGTGGCCGATCTTTTTGGGAGCAGGATGCCTGGTAGCGACCCGAGACGACCGAGTCCCGACCTCGAGCCATGAGACATTCGGATTCCGAGCAAACCCCCGGTAGCCTGAAGTCGGCACGTCTGGAGCCGTGCCAACGTGCGTTTTGGCCAGCCCACGTCGAGGGTAGGGCTTGGTGGCGGGGAGGGTGCGTCATGCCTCACCAGCTCCACACGAGGGAGAAGACCCACCGACTCAAGAAGCTGTCCGGCAGGGTCGGGGTGGCGGTGCAAACCGTGACCCGATCGGCGGCCAACGTCGCCGTCCTCGTCGGTGTGACGGTACAGGCCGCGGGTCGGACGGTCGCCCACTTCGCTGCTGTCGTCGGGCGTCGTGTGCGACGACATTGTGTATGGATCATCCGATGGCTCGGCGCGGCCGTAAACGGCTGGTGGGACGACTCCGGAGGACGAGCCGACCGCGAGACCCGGTTGGGCCGCCGGCTGATCGGGGACTGCGTCGCGTTCTACGCCGGCCGCTACCCCACGCGCCTCTCGCGCCGATCGCGCTGGGACTGGGCGTGGATCAACACGCTGGCCCATGGAAAGAGAGACGAGATCCAAGAGCTCGCCTCAGGGCGCCATGGACGACGTGCAAGTGCTGCCGCATTCGCGGCCACCGAGGTGCTGGCGGCCGAGGAGCGTCACCGATGGGACCTCGACTGGTTACAACGAAGGTTCCTCGTTCCTCTTGAGCTCGATTGCATGCGTGGCTTGTACCGCACCCCCAGCTCCACAGCCGAAGCCGTGCTCGAATCCCTGCGTCGAGCCAAGGCCGTCGAGCGACGGGAGCACTTGGACCAGCTTCCGCCGGACCTGGCCGAGTAGAGGTCAGCCGCCCCGATCGGGGTGTTCGCCAGAACCCCGACGTCGACGGACGGGCGACGGGCCCTTCCTACCTGCGACGGTGCTCACCCGGTGGCCAGACGCCGCTTCGCCTCCTCGTACAGGTCGGCCGGAAGCGGTCCTTTGGCCGCGGCGGCCACGTTGGCCTCGAGGTGGTCGGGGTTGGCCGTCCCAACGATGGTCGTGTGCAGATCCGGATGGCTGATGGTGAACCGGAGCATGAATTCCATCCGCGACACCCCATCGAGAAGGTCGTCGATGTCGGCACGGTCGAAGCGGTCCCGGCGAGTCAGGTAGTTCGCCCGAAATCGTTCTGGAAGTCGCTCGATCGTCTCGGTTGACGCCGAAGGGATCCCGCGGGCGACACCACCGCGGATGATCGTTCCGGCGCCGGCCCGGGCGGCTTGCGAGATGACCTCCTCGTGCTCGCGTTCGACTGCCGAGTACGGGATCTGAAAGACATCGAACGCTCCGGTCTCGATGTGCTCCTCGATGTTGGGCAACGTGCCGGACATCCCGATGAACCGGATCTTCCCCTCGTCCTTGAGAGTCAGCAGCTCGGTGATCGAGTCGTTGTCCTCGAGCGTCTTCCAGGACGGACTGATGTGGAACTGCACCGCGTCGAGATGATCGGTCCGCATGCGCCGCAGGCTCTGCTCCACTCCGGCGCGGACGTTCTCACGCGTGAAGACGTGCTCGCGCGGACCTGGTCCTTCATCGGCGCCCACCGGACATCCGCATTTGCTCGTCAGCACGAACTCGTCTCGCCGTGACGAGATGTGGGCACCGATCAGCTCTTCGGACCGTCCGTAGTCCGGGGAGGTGTCGATGAGCTTGATCCCCGAGTCGAGGACCTGGTTGAGGAGCTGGCCTGCGCTCGCGTCGTCGATGTCGCGGCCGCGGCCACCAGCCGGACCGCGCAGCTCCATGGCTCCGTAGCCGAGCTTGGTGATCGCGAGCCCGGTGCGCCCGA
>JBEDUR010000125.1:0-20704 GCA_040414865.1 Acidimicrobiales bacterium | reverse complement strand
CCGAGTTCTGACGGTGCGCGGAAGGTTCGCACTCTCCCCCGGGTGGTGGCTGTTGCAAACCAGAAAGGCGGCGTGGGCAAGACCACGACCACGGTCAATCTCGGCGCCGCACTCTCCGATTTGGATTACCGGGTACTCGTTGTCGACATGGACCCCCAGGGCAACGCCACCAGCGGGCTCGGCGTTGATACCCGGACCTTCGAGTCCTCGATGTATGACGTGATCATGCGGGACGCGCCGATCGAGGACTGCATCGAGCCGACCAACGTACAGAACCTGTTTGTCACGCCGGCCACCATCGACCTGGCCGGTGTCGAGATCGAGCTGGTCAGCGCCTTCAGCCGGGAGCTCAAGCTCAAACGGGCCATCGAGGCGGTGGTCGACGACTTTGACTTCATCCTGATCGACTGCCCGCCCTCGCTCGGACTGCTCACCGTCAATGGGCTGGCTGCTGCAACGGAAGTAATGGTCCCCATCCAGTGTGAGTACTACGCGCTTGAGGGTTTGAGCCAGCTGATTCGGAACGTCCAGCTGGTGGCGGTCCATCTCAACGCCGGCCTGGAGATCAGCACAATTGTGCTGACGATGTTCGACGCCCGGACCCGTCTGGCTATCGACGTGGCCGACGAGGTGCGGAGCCATTTCAAGGGAGTGGTCTGCCGCAACATCATCCCGCGAACGGTCCGGCTCTCCGAAGCTCCGTCTTTCGGACAGCCGATCACGGTGTTTGATCCCAGCTCACGAGGTGCGGTGGCCTACCGAGAGCTGGCTAAGGAGGTGAGCGATGGCGCGCCGAAGCGGTCTAGGTAAGGGCCTTGGGGCTCTGATCCCCACCGAAACCTCAGGGCAGCCAACCTCGGCCCTGAGGGAGGTGCCGATTGGCAGTATTCGCCCCAACGCCCGCCAGCCTCGCACCCATTTCGACGAGGAGTCCATGGCCTCGCTGGCGGTCTCCATTCGAGAATTGGGAGTGCTCCAGCCGGTACTCGTGAAAGAGCTGCCGGGGGACGAGACCGCCTATGAGCTCATCGCAGGTGAACGGCGGTGGCGAGCCGCCCGCCGAGCTGGTCTTCAGACCATCCCTGTGCTCGCTCAGGCTCCCTCTGGGGACGCGCAGAGCCTGGAGCAGGCGCTGGTGGAGAACCTCCACCGGGAGGACCTCAACCCCTTGGAGGAGGCGTCCGCCTACCAGCAGCTTATTGACGACTTCTCATTCACCCACGAACAGGTGGCCAAACGAGTGGGGAAGAGCCGGGCGGCAGTGACCAATACCCTGCGCCTGCTCCAGCTGCCGGCCGGTGTCCAACGGGCCCTGGCAGATTCCACGATCAGCGCCGGCCACGCCCGGGCCTTGCTCGGAACGCCCGACCGGTCCCTGCAGGAGGCCCTGGTCGCCAGGGTACTCAGCGAGGGATTGACGGTCCGCGCGGTCGAGGACGAGATCCGTCGGTCCCAGGAGCGCTTGGCCGCGACAGAGGCGACCGGTGTGACCAGTGATACTTTCGAAACCAACGCCCCTGGTTCGAGCCCTACTTCCGGTACTACCACTGGTAGCACCGAGCCTACCCGGGGCTCGTCCCGTCGCCATCTCCCCGAGCCGGGTCTCCTTGAGCTGGAGGAACTTGTCGCGTCGTTGCTGAACACACGGGTGAAGGTGGATCTGAAGAACCAGAAGGGTCGACTGGTGATCGAGTTCGCCACCCTGGAGGACCTTGAGCGGATCTACCGGACGATGGCCGGCCAACAGGCCGACTAGCAGGGATTCTGGCGACGGGCCAGGCGATCCAGCCGTAAAGTGGGTCTTGAGCCAATCCACAACCTGTGCATGACGTTGTGGATTGTCGCCGTCGTCGCGTTATTGAGGGTTTAGCCCGCGACTGGTCGCGGTTGCTCCGGCTGGGTCACTGGCTTGTCACTCCCACGATTCGGCCCAGGCTTCAACCGCCCTGGCCAGGGCGATGGTCAGCGTCCGACTTCGTTCGGGGAGGGTCGTCTCCGGTGCCAGCTCGACCAGGACGGCCGGCATTTTCGTCTCCCGGAGCAGGGGAACCGACATCCCACGGGTCCCGCCGTCGGCCACTCCTAGCGCCGCGGGCACCAACGCCTGGATGAGCTCGGCCAACCGGCGGCCGCCCTCGGACTCGGTCCGGTACCCGGCGTAGTAGGCAGTGGCGCAGCCGGCACCGTCGGGATCGAGCCGCACGCCGACAAGGACATCGGCCTCACCCGCGTTGGCCGCTCGAGCTTGGATGGAGTCGTCCGGGAGGTGCATCGCCGTGACCCGGGCCCCGTAGTCCATCAGGCAGCTCCGGAGAGCGGAGAGCGTGGTGGCCAGCCCGCCCGGCTCGCTCAGAGCGACGTGGCGTCCGACCAGGGTGTGCGGGGCGTGCCGGAGTTGCTCACGGGCGCGGACCGACGAGACCAGTTCCGTTCGGCGGTGGCGGGCTCGCATACGCAAGAGCTCCCCGACGGTCACTGTCCCCACAACGCCGTCTGCCGCAAGGCCAGCGTTGCGCTGGAAGTCCAGGACGCCAGCCGCCGTGTATTCGCCGAAGATGCCGTCGACGCGGCCACTGTCGAAGCCGAGCGCGCCCAATCGCTGCTGGAGGTCGGCCACGTCGTCGCCGCGAAGCATTGGCTGCTGTCGGGCGAGGACCCGGTCGCCGAGCCGATAACTGGCCTCAATCAGGGTGGACCACGTCTGGCTGCCGCAGGTCCCGTCGACTCGCAGCCCTCTTCGGTGTTGGAAGGCCTCGACGGCCGCCCTGGTCGCCGGCCCGAAGTGGGCAGGCGGATCTTCGTCGGTCGTCAGGCCGAGTCGAACCAGCCGCCAGCGCAAATCGACGACGGCTTCACCCTCGGCACCCTCAGTGAGCAGGGCGCCGTCTCCTAGAGGTAGGCCGAGATCTCCTGCAGCAGCTGGGCCTTGGGCTTGGCCCCGACCAGTCGGGCCTTCGCCTCGCCGTCCTTGAACAGCAACAGCGTCGGAATGCTCATCACGTCGTACCGACGGGTCACGTCGAGGCTGTTGTCCACGTTCAGCTTGGCGATCGACAGCTTGCCCGTCTGCTCCTCGGCGATCTCCTCCAGGATGGGGGCGATCACTTTGCACGGGCCGCACCATTCGGCCCAGAAGTCGACCAGGACCGGCACCTCAGAGGCCTTGACATGTTCGTCAAACGTAGCGTCGTCGAGCTGCACGATCTTTGCGCTCATTTGCCATTCTCTCCTTTGGCGTTTCGGTCCTCGGGCTCCCGATGTGGTGCCCTGTGCTGCACCTGAGAGAAAAACGCCGTCGGGCGCAATGTTGTTCCCTCAAGAGCCGCGGGTCTCGAGGTAGCGCTCGGCGTCGATCGCGGCCATGCAGCCAGAGCCGGCCGCCGTGACGGCTTGGCGGTAGTAGTGGTCCTGGACGTCGCCACAGGCGAACACGCCCTCGACGCTGGTGGCCGAACCCTCGAAGGTCCTTACATAGCCAAGGTCGTCCAGCTCGAGCTGGCCCTTCACGATGGCGGTGTTGGGCTCGTGGCCGATCGCGACGAACAGGCCGGTGACCGGGAGCTCGGACCGCATCCCGGTCACAGTGTCCTCGAGCTTGACGCCGTGCATCTTGGTATCGCCGACGACCTCGGTCACCCGGGAGTTCCACCGGATTCCGATCGTCTCGTTGGCAAAGGCCCGTTCCTGCATGATCTTGGATGCCCGGAGCTGGTCACGGCGGTGAATGAGGGTCACCGAGGTGGCGAAGCGGGTCAGGAATAGCGCCTCTTCGATCGCCGAGTCGCCGCCCCCCACCACCGCGATGTCCTGGCCCCGGAAGAAAAAGCCGTCACAGGTGGCACAGGTCGAGACTCCGTGGGCCAGGAACCGTTCCTCGCCGGGTACCCCCAGCATGAGTGAGCGGGCCCCGGTGGCGATGATGAGCGTCTCGACTTCGTACGCGGGGTCGTCCGATCCTTCGCCGACCCAGACCGCAAAGGGCGGGGCCGAGAGGTCCACCCGGGTCACCTTGGCTGTGAGGAGCTCGGCGCCAAACCGTGCGGCCTGGGCCCGCATGGCTCCCATGAGCTCAGGCCCGAGGATGGCGTCGGCGAAGCCGGGGTAGTTCTCGACATCGGTGGTCAGCATCAGCTGGCCACCCGGCTGGTCGCTGGTCGAGGAGGGTTCCCCCTCGACCACCACCGGCTGGAGCTGGGCCCGGGCAGTGTAGACGGCCGCGGTGAGCCCGGCGGGGCCGGAGCCGGCGATGAGAACTTTGCGATGTTCGCTCATGTGTGCTCTGAGTCGCCCTCCGAGCGACGGGCAGTCCGACGTGTCCAAACGGCGAACCCCCCCACGCACACGATGAAGCCGAGCAGCATGTACGAGGCCCAGACCTTCCCGGGGAAGACGTAGACATCCAGCAGCCGGACGAGAGCGACGGCTAGGAGGATCAGTACCACCGACGCGACGACAACCCCGATGACGCCGAAGACCAGCGAGCGCCCGATGAGCTCTGCCGGGCGCACCACCCGGTCGTGGACCACGTCGAGCGCTTGATCCACGGCATCCAGGCCTCGGGCCGACCACTCGTCGGCCAGGCCGGCAGGCCGACTCGGGACTTCCTCGACGCTTTCGGCCATGGCGGGAGGTTAGTCGCCGGCCCCCGGCACACCGGCGCTGATCGATGTCACGAAAGGAGCTGGGCACAGGCGCCGATGGCGCCCGGCCCGGTGTGGGTGCCGACCACCGGGCCCAGGTCGACGGTGCTGACCCCGCCGGTGCGGATCTCGATGCCGTCAAGGAGGGCTAGGAACCGGCCGATATCTTCGGCCGCGCCGTCGCACACCGCCAGCCGCTCGAAAGGGGCGAGAGTCCGGAGCTTGTCGGCGAGGTACTCGAGGCTGCGCGAGCGCGTCCTCTGTTTGGATTCCTCGGCCACGATGCCGTTGGTCACCTGGATGACCGGTTTGATCGAGAGCATCGAGCCGAGCATCGCCCGCGCCGCGCCAATACGCCCACCCCGCTGGAGGTGTTCGAGGGTGCCGATGGTGCCGTAGACGAGGGTCCGGCCGGCGACTCGCTCTGCCAGTGCCACCACCTCGTCGGCAGCGGCCCCGGCGTCGGCCGCCTCGGCGGCGGCCAGCGCGATCAGGCCCTGGCCCATGGTCACCGACCGCGTGTCGACCACCCGGACGTCGTGGCCCCCGAGCGCCTGGGCCGCCGACTGAGCAGCCTGGTGCGTGCCCGAGGACAGCTCGGCCGAGATGGTGAGACACACGACGGCGTCCGCGTCGCGCAGCGCCGCCTCGTAGGCCTCCTGGAACGCTCCGGGCGAGGGGGCTGAGGTCTCGGGCAGGGTCGGGCTCTCGGCGCAGCGCCGCCAGAACTCGGCCGCGTCAAGGTCCCGCCGGTCGACCAGCACCTCGTTACCGAACCGAATGGACAGCGGGACGACGGCAATGCCGTGCTCTGCCGCCAGCGCGTCGGTCAGGTCACACGCGCTGTCGGTGACGATCCGTACCCGTGCCATGGCGCCTCTCTCGGTTGGACAGGGCAGCAGTCTGCCACCGCTCGCTCACGATGGACGGGGTGGGCCCACCTGCTCCAGGGGATCTCGCCGTGAATGGTCCCGACTCGCCATGACCGCGGCAGTGACGAAGTAGGCGACGGCGCCGGCCACCACCGAGCCGAGCACCCGGAGCAGAAGTGCGACACCGTGGGTGGCGCCCGAGAGGTTGGAGACCACGAGCACGACCACGCCCATCACGAGCGTCGAAAGGGCCGACCCCTTGAGCGGGGACCACGTGCGCCGGCCACCGAAGTTCTCCGTCGATCTCCGCATTACCGCCAGCCCCAAGACCGCGGCGATGCTGTAAGCCACCGAGAGCGCGACGGCCAGGCCCCTCACGCTCATGGGCCCGACCAGCACGATGGCGAGGATGATGTTCACTCCGTTCTCGACGACATAGAGCCAGAAGGCGACCTTGGCCCGCTGCATCGACTGCAGCGCGCGCGCCACGTAGAGGAAGGTGCAGAACCCTGGTAGCCCGGCGGCCAGTATGGCCAGCGTGGCCCCGGCGTCGGCGGTCTCTTGGGGCGAAGCGGCGCCGTGGCCGAGCAGCAGCGCCATGGCTGGCTTGGCCAAGATCAGCATCCCGACGGCGGCGGGAAGGATGATCGACACGATGGCGCGGAGCCCGCTGGCGAAGCGCCGCCGGAAGCCGGGGACGTCCCCCAGCGTCCACAGCCGAGACAGGTCGGGGGTCACCGCGCTCATCACCGACACCGCCACCACCGCGTACGGCATCTGCATGAAGGCGTAGGCGTAGGTCCAGGAGGACACGGTCCCGTTTCCCTGAGCCTTGACTGCCAGGGCCAGCACCACGAACAGTGCGATCTGGTTGGCCAGGACGAAGCCGAACGTCCACATCCCGAGCCGCGTGATCGTGCGCACCGCCTCGTGCCTGGGGTCCCAGTGGAACCGGATCCGGCCCACGCCGGCCCGGAGATAGCTGGGGATCAGCAAGAGCGCCTGCAAGGCGACGCCGGCCGTCGTGCCCAACCCGAGCAGGATCAACTGATGGCCGGAGGAGAGGGCGCCCCCCAGTGTCGGCTCACTCGTCACCGCGCGGAACCAGAGAAGGATGCCGATACACACGAGGTTGTTGGCCACCGGGACCCACATCGGAGCGAGGAAACGATGACGGGTGTTCAAGATCGCGGTGATCAGGCTGATCATCCCGTAGAAGAAGACCTGCGGCACGAACCAGCGCAGCAGGTTGGTCGCGACGGCGCGCTCTTGGGCGAGCACGCTCGGGCTGACGGTGCTGTGGCCGAGGACCGTCAAAGCGTCGATGATGAATGGGGCCAGCAGCCAGCACGCGACCGTCGCTGTGGTCAGCACCACCAGGGCCAGAGTGACCACCGAGGAGATGGCCCGCCATGCCTCGGTCGGGGGACGGGTGGCCAGGCGGTCGACGAATACCGGGATGAAAGTGGCCGCGAGCACCCCGCCGAGCACGATGTCGTAGAGCATGTTCGGGGTGGTGTTGGCCAAGTTGTACGCGTCGGCAAGGTGGTGGAAACCCAGGGCGTAGGCCAACACCAAGATCCGCCCGACCCCGGTCAGCCGGGAAGCAGCGGTGCCCAACGCCATGCCGACCGTGGCCCGCTCGAGTCCCTGTCCCCCCTCGGGGCTCGACGGGGAGCGCGGTGGCGGCGGGCGTTCGATGGTCTCGCTCACGTGCTGGCTGAACGGGAGGAGCGCTTCCGTCTCCGGCCCTGCAACCAGGTCCGCGCCCACCAACCGACGAGCACCACCGCGGCGGCCAGGGTGAGGACGATCCCCGCGAGCGAGGTCGCGGTGGAGCGGACCGTCAGGCGTCCGTGCGCAATGATCAATGCTCCGCCCGGTGAGCTGAGGGTGAAGGCCAGCGGCAGGTCGCCGGTGGTGCGGGCCTGCACCTGGATCTGCACCAAGTTCGTGGGGTGGTCGACGCGTACGGTGCGGGTCGCCCCCTTGGGGAACACAAGCTTGGGGCTCGAAAGATTGAGCTGCGCGGTGAGGTGGAGGTCGGCATCGGAGACGATGGTGATGGGGATGGTGGCAGTCCGCGCCGTCAGGGTCACGCCGCTCGTGACGACCTTGATCGAGCTGAGCTCGGACGAGAGAAGGTGTTCGAACGTGGACAGAGCGGCCAGTTGGGCCTTGGGCCGCAGTTCGCTCGACTCCGAGCTCAGCAGTACGTCCTCCAGCTGGTTGACCCCGCTCGACGCCCCGAGCATGGAGTGACTGAGGTCGTCGATTTGGCTCCGGGCCCGCACGATCTCGGCGGCCTCGTTCGCCCCGATGCGCTCCGGGTTGGACCCCGAGGCGAGGTGGCGTGTGGTTTGGGCCTGGTTCCCCCCGACCGGAACGGTGCCGAAGAAGTCGTTGAGGGTGGCGGTCGACACGACCGGGTTGTCCGTTAGTCCGCTGACCAATGTCGCGACGAACTGGGGGTTGGGATCCCACGAGGCCGGAGTCATCGCGATGACGCCCCGGGCGTCGGTCGGGTTGGGCAGCTCGGACTGGATCATGGCGAGTTCAGCGAGCAGCTGATTGGCCGCGAGGACCGGATCGCGCCCCGCCGCGCCGAAGTGCGCGTCGAGGGCGTCGTCGGCGGCCGCTGACTTGAGCGTGCTCCGCCCAAGGTCGAGGTCGAAGGGCTGCGACCAGCTCGCGTGAAGCTCGGCGCTGGCCGAAGCGAGGTCGCCGTCCGGGAGCACCAGCTGATGTGCCCGGACCTGGGCCAATCCCTTGGCGATGGCCGGGGAGACCGGTCCGTCGGTCACCCAGACGGCATGCGAGGGCTGGTCGGCGGCCGGGAGGCCGGCGGTGACTGGCGCCAGGATCGAATTCGCGGGCTGAGACTGGCCGGCGATCTCGACCGTGACACCGGCCTCGCTTAATGACGCCAGGTTCACCGGGACGTAGGACTCGGCTATGAGCCGGCCCCCGCCGTCGGCGGCGACCTGTCGGAGCTCGGCCAGCGTGAGGCGCGCCTCGGGGGAGGGATCTGCCTCCAGCTGCTGGAGCGTGGCCAGGCTGGGGACCACGGTGGCCTGCACCGAGGGGTTCGCGGCGAGGGTTTGGGCGAGGACGGCGAGGTGCCTCACCCGTTCGGCTCCGAGTGGAGGAATCGCCCCGGGCAGGGTGGTGCCGGCGCGCACATCGACCGGCGCACTGATCGGTACGACCCAGGAGAAGACCAGTGGGTGGGCGCTCCGGGTCTCCGAGTAGACGAGATAGGTCGTGAAGTGGGCGAGATTCGCGCCCGTGGACCCCAGCAACTCGACCTCCACTGGGTAGACACCCGAGCAGCTGCCGTTGCCAGCCACGCAGCCCCCGTGTCCGCCGAGTCCGACCGTGCTCGAGCCAGCGGGCTCGGCGGTCCCAGCCACCACGGTCGTGGTGATTTGGAGCCCGGCCCCGACCGGATGGAGCGCGCCGAGCGGCTGCGGAGCGACCTCCTGCATCACGCCGCTCGGTCGGCCGGTCAGGGTGGCTTGGAAGTCGGATCGGTTGGCGAGCTTGTCGTAGAAGACGAGGCCGATCTCGGCTCCGGGCGGCGCGCCGGTCACCCGCAAAGTGATCTGGAAGGGGGCCGCCTGTTCGGGCGCCAGCGGAGTCACGGCGGTGCTCTGTGACACGAGCGCGAGCGAGGGGGTGGGCGAAGAGCTCGCGTCGGCCGGCCCCGATAACGCCAAGAGCGCGGTGGTCACCGCCAACAGGGCGACGGCCGCAAGACACCGGACGCCCGCGAATACCACCGAGCAACGCTAGCCGGTCGTTGGGGCCGGACTGGTGTCCAGTACCGTGGAACGGTGTCTGGGTCCGTACCAGAACGCTTCGCCTACCTCCTCGAGGCCACCGACGAGCTCGCCCGCCGGTTTACCCGCGTCGGCAAACGGCTCTACCTGGTCGGGGGCTCGGTCCGTGATGCCCTGATCGAAGGTCTCGACACGCCGCGTCCCGGCGGTCGGGAGGCCGACATGGACCTGACCACTGACGCCCGGCCGAAGGAGATCGAGCGGCTCGTTACCGGGTGGGCGGACACGGTGTGGACCCAGGGGGCACGCTTCGGCACCATCGGTTGCGTCCGGAACGGCCGCCGTTACGAGATCACCACCCATCGGGCCGAGGTCTACCGGCCCGAGTCTCGCAAGCCGATGGTGACCTTCGACGACGACGTCGAAACCGACCTGTCCCGGCGCGACTTCACCGTCAACGCCATGGCACTTCGGGTCCCCGAGCCCGAGCTCATCGACCCTTTCGACGGCCTGGGCGATCTGGCCTCGGGGGTCTTGCGCACCCCGCTTGGACCGGAGGTCTCCTTCGAGGACGACCCTCTGCGCATGCTGCGGGCGGCCCGCTTCATTGCCGGATACGGCCTCAAGCCGCGGCCCGAGCTGGTCGCCGCGGTCCGCTCGGGCCACCAGCGGCTGTCGATCGTCTCGGTCGAGCGCATTCGGGGGGAACTCGACCGGCTGATGTTGGTCGAGAAGCCTTCCAAGGGGCTGTGGTTCATCGTCGAGACCGGGCTCGCCGAGGAGTTCCTGCCCGAGCTCCCGGCGCTCGCCCTCGAGCAGGATCCCGTCCACCGGCACAAGGATGTTCTCGCCCACACCTTGGCAGTGGTCGATCGCAGCTCCCGGGACCTGCAGCTGCGACTGGCCGCGCTCTTCCACGACGTGGGCAAGCCGAAGACCCGGGCCTTCGGGGAGGACGGCACCGTGAGCTTCCACCACCACGAAGTGGTTGGAGCGAGGATGACTCGGGAGCGCATGGAGGCCCTTCGGTACCCGAACGACGAGGTGGAGACGGTGTCCCGGCTGGTCGAGCTGCACCTGCGGTTTCACACCTACCAGCTCGGGTGGACCGACCGGGCGGTCCGCCGTTATGTCCGGGACTCAGGGCCGCTTCTGGGTCGGCTGAATGAGCTCACCCGGTGCGACTCGACCACCCGCAACGTGGCCAAGGCGCGGGCGCTGGGCCGCCGCATGGACGAGCTCGAAACCCGCATCGCCGAGTTGCGCGAGCGCGAGGAGCTCGACGCCATGCGCCCCGACCTCGACGGCAACCAGGTGATGGCCCTGATCGGCATCCCGCCAGGGCCCCGCGTCGGCGACGCGCTCGAGTTCCTCCTCGAGCTGCGGATCGAGGAGGGCCCCCTCGGGGAGGAGGAGGCCACCCGCCGCCTGCTCGCGTGGTGGGCCGAGCAGGGCGGCTGAGCCGGGCTCAATCCTCGGGCCACACCTGTGGCTGACCGCCTGCAGCGAAGTCCTCCACCATCATGCGGGCCATCTCATCGTGGTACTGGATGGGAGGCGACTTCATGAGGTAGGCGGACGGGCCGACGAGAGGTCCCCCGACGCCGCGGTCGAGGGCCAACTTGGCGCACCGGAGGGCGTCGATGATCACCCCGGCCGAGTTGGGCGAGTCCCAGACCTCGAGCTTGAGCTCCAGATTGAGTGGGACGTCGCCGAAGTTGCGCCCCTCCATCCGGATGTACGCCCACTTCCGGTCGGCCAGCCACGGCACGTGGTCCGAGGGCCCGATGTGCACGTCGTCCGCCGGAAGCACGGTGTTTTCGATCTGGCTGGTGACGGCCTGGGTCTTGGACACCTTCTTGGACTCCAGCCGATCTCGTTCCAGCATGTTGCGGAAGTCCATGTTGCCCCCGACGTTCAGCTGGTAGGTGCGGTCGAGCACGAGCCCCCGGTCCTCGAAGAGACGGGTGAGGATCCGGTGCACGATGGTCGAGCCGACCTGGCTCTTGATGTCGTCGCCGATGATCGGGACTCCAGCGTCGCGAAAACGCCTGGCCCAGGTCGGGTCGGAGGCGATGAACACCGGGATGGCGTTGACGAACGCAACGCCGGCCTCGAGGGCAGCCTCGGCGTAGTGGCGCTGGGCCTTCTCGGAACCCACCGGCAGGTAGGAGACCAGGACGTCCGCCCGAGCGTCCCGCAGCGACCGCGCGACGTCGACCGGTGCCTCCGGCGACTCCTCGACGACGTCCTTGTAGTAACGACCGAGCCCGTCGAGGGTAGGACCTCGCTGGACCCGGATGCCCAGGTCACCAACGTCGCCGAAACGGATCGTGTTGTTCTGCCCGGCGAAGATCGCCTTGGACACATCGGCCCCGACCTTGGTGACGTCGACGTCGAAGGCCGCGACCGGTTGCAGGTCGCCGACGTGGTACCCGCCCAACACGACGTGCATGAGTCCGGGCACCACCTCTTTGGGATCGGCGTCCCGGTAATAGGAGATGCCCTGGATGAGCGAGCTTGCACAGTTGCCGACGCCGGCGATGGCCACTCGGATGGGTGTCATGTGTCTCCCTTCACGCCGACCGGCGGTCGGGGCCGTGGTCGGTTTCGGCCCTCCTCGCCGGTGGTGAGCTCGGCGTCCATCAAACGGTCGAGCCAGGTGATGTCGCGGTCGATCCCGCCGACGAGGTGTTCGACGACCGACCGGGCATAGAGGTCGAGCGCCGGATCTTCGTCGGCGAGGATCTCGGTTCGCTGCGCGACGAGCTGAAGTCGCCGCCGCTCGAGAAGGTCGACACGGGTGGTGCGGTCCATGTGGCGGGCGAGCGAGAGCCGCAGCAAGAAGCTGCGAGCGTCGTCGGTGGTGGTTTCGGTCAATAGAGCCAGGAAGAGCTGCCTCCCAGTCGGGGTGATCCGATAGACCTTGCGCGACCGCCGCCCCCGGGTCCCGGACCGGCGCCTGGCCCGCATGGCGGCCCGCTCGCCGCTGAGCGAGCCGGTTGGTGGGGTCAGCACGATCGACGGGGGAGCGTCGACGGTCTCGACCGCCCCGGCCCGCTCCAGCCTCGACAGTGCGGGGTAGATCGACCCGAACGAGACATTGGCCAGCGTTCCGTACTGGCTCTTCAGTCGTTTCCGCAGCTCGTAGCCATGCTGCGGCCCACTTTCGAGCACTCCGAGGAGCGCCAGATCCAACATGGCGGAGCACTATATCGACTCGATATAACGATGGCGAATAGAACACTGACGAATAGAACAATGGGGTCACGAGCAAGGGACTTTGGCCTCTAGGAGCCTGGGAGGTCCTCGTTCCTACCCTGGTGGCATGATCCCGCGTGCGTCCGGACGTTCCCCGGCCCCGGCCTGGAGCTGTCCGACCTGGGGCTGCCGGGGGGTCATCGAGCTGGGCCGGTTTCCCAATCACCGCGAGGTGGCCTGGTGTGAGCCACCGGGCGTGGCCGTCGAGGGCCTGGTGTGCCACCGCCCCTGGGTCTGGGACGCCAACCGGGAACTCTGGGAGCCCGTCGGCGACTGGGCTTACCGCCTCCCGCGCCAGCCATCGACCGGGGACTGACCCGTCCGGCCCGCCGTGGCCGCGGGGTGGTCCCCGACGCGAACGTCGTCGTTCCGTCATCATCGTCGGATTCGCGCCTTTTCTGCTCGGCTGGTGGGCGCCCGGGCGCGCCGCCGTCATCGGGGGTGCGTCCAAAACTCGGGGGGTAGCCTGTCTCGCGATGACCTTTACGCAGGACCCGGGGACGGCCAAGGAGAGTGGCGCCGCCGAGGGGGCTCGGGTCGAGTACCGGCTGCTGCGCAACGCGGTGGTCCGTGACGTCCAGCGGGGGCGGCTCGGCCGTGACGACGTCTGCGACGCCCACCCCGAACTGTTGCGGGCCGCGCGCAACGTCGGAAGACCGCGCGATGAGCAGTGTCCGATCTGTCAGTCGGTCGACACTGTCGAGGTCACCTATGTCTTCGGCACCCGGTTGCCGCCAGGCGGGCGCTGCCCGGGCGACGTCACCGAGCTCAACCGGTTGCGCGGGCGGCGCGACCCGGTCCTCTGCTACGACGTCGAGGTCTGTCCGGAGTGCGCCTGGCACCACCTGACCCGGAAATACCCGGCCGGGGGTTCGGCCAAGGACGCCCGGCGAGCGTTGTGAGCCCTCGGCCCAACGTTTCGACGCTACGGGCCCGCAAGCGCCGAGACGGCGCTGAGCCAATTGTGATGGTCACCGCCTACGACTCTCCCGGCGCCGCGATCGCTTCGGCAGCCGGCGTCGACCTCATCCTGGTGGGCGACAGCGTCGCCAACAACGTGCTCGGTTACGACGACACCCTTCAGGTGGGGATGGACGACATGGTCCACCACATCGGCGCGGTGGCCAGGGCCAAGCCGGACTGCTTGATCGTCGGGGACATGCCCTGGATGAGCTTCCACGTGAGCATCGAGGAGACGGTGCGGAATGCGGCCAGGCTGGTTCGGGCGGGCGCCGAATGCGTGAAGCTCGAAGGGGGGGCCAAGCGGGTCCCGGTGATCGAGGCGATCGTCAATGCCGAGATCCCGGTCATGGGCCATATCGGCCTCACCCCCCAGTCGGTGCACGCCATGGGGGGCATGCGGATCCAGGGCCGCCGGCCCGACGCGGCGAGCGCGCTGATCGCCGACGCGACCGCCATCGCCGCCGCGGGCTGCTTCGCCGTCGTGGTCGAAGGCGTCCCTGATGCGCTGGGCAGGGCAGTCACGGCGGCCTTGGACGTCCCCACCATTGGGATCGGGGCCGGCCCGGACTGCGACGGACAGGTGCTCGTCTTCCACGACGTCCTCGGCCTCGGCACAACGGACCTCAAGTTCGTGCGCCGGTACGCCAACCTGGCCGAGGACGCGATCAAGGCTCTGGCCGCCTTCGCCGCCGACGTCCGCACCGGGGCGTTCCCGGCCGCGACCGAGAGCTACGAGTCCTCGGCCGAGCTGCGGTCCGCGTTGGAGGAGCGACCGGGCGAGCGCTGATCGGCGCGCCTCGGCGTGTTGTAGCATCGCTGCGCCGATTGGGAGCACGCCCCGGCGGGTGCGCCCCGATCACCCTGCTCCGCAGGTGCGGAGCCCGGCGCCCGGGATGGGCCCGGTCCGGAGGGAGGTGGGCCGCATGCGGCCGTATGAAGTCATGGTCATCTTCGACGCCGGGGCCGATCCGTCGGCCATCCAGGGCGTGGTCGACCGGATCCTGGAGACGATCCGGTCCTCGGGGGGCAATCCGGGCGCCGTCGACCGCTGGGGTCGACGACCGTTCGCCTACGAGGTCAACCACCGGCGGGAGGGGTACTACGTCGTGATCGAGCTGACCGGCGAGACCCGGACCGTCGATGGCCTCGACCGGCTGCTGTCGCTGGCCGACGAGGTCATCCGCCACAAGATCATCCGGCTGCCCGACCAGGTGGCCGGTCGTGCCTCCGGGGCGGGGGCCCCGGAGGCTTCGGCGAGCGCTTCCGGCTGAGCCGAGCCGGTTCGCGAACGAGGAGGAAACCATGCCCGACAATTCGGTTGTGCTGACTGGCAACGTGACCAGGGACCCCGAGCTCCGGTTCACCAATACCGGCCAGGCGACGTCCACCTTCGGACTGGCGGTCAACCGCCGGTGGCAGAACCGCCAGACCCAGGAGTGGGAGGAAGCGACCAGCTTCTTCGATGTCGTGTGCTGGCGGGAGATGGCCGAGAACGTCAGCGAGTCGATCACCCGGGGGGCCAGGGTGGTGGTCGCGGGGCGGCTGGAGCAACGCAGTTGGGAGACCCAGGACGGAGAGCGCCGCTCCAAGATCGAGGTCGTCGCCGACGAGGTCGGACCCTCCCTGCGGTGGGCCACAGCCCAGGTGACCAAGAACGACCGCCGAGGGCCGGCTGACGGCGGCCGTGGTGGCCGACCGGTCTCCACGCGGGCTGAGCCGGCGGCATCTGGCTACTCGGCCGACGAGGAGCCGTTCTGATGGCCCGGGGCAACGCCCGCACCACGAGCAGGCGGGCACCCAAGGACGCCGGCCGGAGAGTCAAGAAGAAGCCGTGCGCGATGTGCCGGGACCACGTCCAGTGGGTCGACTACAAGGACGTGGCCACGCTCCGGAAATACATGAGCGACCGGGGCAAGATCCGTTCCCGTCGGGTCACCGGGAACTGCGCCCAGCACCAGCGGGGAATCGCACTGGCGATCAAGACCGCCCGGGAGCTGGCGCTCCTTCCCTACACCCAGCGCACGGTGACCGAGCGGCCGGGCAGCCGGCGAGGCGGGGGTCGGGACGGCCGAGGAGAGCGGCGCGGCCGGCCGGGTGAAGGCGAGGCCGCAGCCGAGGTTCCCGCCGAAGAGGCCGAGGCGGACGAGGCCGTCGAGGTCGGTGCCGCGTCGGATGGCAGCGCGCCACCCTCCATCGAGGAAGAGGCCTGATGCGCGTCCTGTTGCGTGACGACGTCGATGGGATTGGCCGCCGAGGCGACATTGTCGAGGTCGCCGACGGCTTCGCCCGAAACTTCCTCTTTCCCAACTCCCGGGCCCTCAGAGCCACCCCCACGATGGAGGGACAGGCCCTGGCCATGCGGCGGGCCCGGGACTTCAAGGCCGCGGCGAGCGAAGAGTCGGCTCAAGCGCAGGCGTCCATCCTCGAAGGGGCGACCATCACCATCGCGGCGCGTGCCGGGTCGACCGGCAGGCTGTTCGGGTCGGTGAGCGCCCAGGACATCGCCGAGGCGGTCGCCGTTCAGAAGGGGGTCGAAGTCGACCGGGACGCAATTGGGCTTCCCGAGGCGATCAAGGCTGTTGGGTCGGTGGAGATCCCGATCCACCTCTACGGCGAGATCTCGGTGAACGTGGCCGTGACGGTGACGCCAGAGGGCTGAGCCACTCAGCAAGGTCCCTGTCACAGCGGGCCTGCACTGTGGCGCGGTGAACCGCGGAGACGCCCGGGTAGGCGAGCGAGCGTTCTCCCCAATTCGCGCGTCGCTCTCCACCGTGTGTCCACAGGAGTGGTCACAGGGTCGACCTGGAGTTCTGTCATCAGAATCCCCAGGTTTCACGTCTTCCGACTCACAGTCCGTTCGTGCACGCTTATGAGCGTCATGGCGCAGGCCCTCGAAGACGGACGGCCCCGTCCGATAAGGCCTATCGGGACGGCCCGGATCCCGCCGAACAACCTCGAGGCCGAGGAGTCACTGCTCGGCGCCATGCTCTTGTCCTCCGACGCGACCGCCGTGGCCATCGAGACCTGCGGCGCCGAGGACTTTTACAAGCCTGCGCACGGGCACATCTTTGCTGCCGTCGTTGCCCTGTTCGAAAGGGGCGAGCCGGTCGACGTGGTGACGGTGCGCGACGAGCTCTCCCGCTCGGGGCTCATCGATTCGGTCGGCGACCCGGCGGTACTGGTGGCCCTCCAGGCGAACACTCCGTCGATCGCCAATGCGCTCCACTACGCGCGCATCGTCGAGGAGCACGCGCTCTTGCGGCGCATGATCGGCATCGCTGGGGAGATCGCCGACATCGGCTACAGCGTGCCCGAGGACGTGACGGCGGCGGTCGACGAGATGGAGGCAAAGGTCTTCAACGTCGCCCAGCGGCGGACGACCGACACGATCAAGTCCCTGCACGACGTGCTGCTGCCCAGCCTGGACCGGATCGAAGAGCTATCCCACGGGCGGGACTCGGTGACCGGGATCGCCACCGGCTACTCCGACCTCGACGCCCTCCTGGCCGGTTTGCAGCCTTCCACCCTCACCATCGTGGGAGCCCGCCCGGCCGTCGGCAAGACCAGCCTTGGCCTGGGCATCTTGGCCCACGTCGGTATCGAGTTGCGCCGGCCAAGCCTCCTGTTCTCCCTCGAGATGGGCCATCTGGAGCTGGTTCAGCGCCTGCTCGCCTCCGAGGCTCATGTCGACGGCCAACGATTGCGTACCGGGCGGCTCCTCGAGGGCGACTGGCGCAAGCTCGGGGTCGCGGTCAGCCGGCTCGACAGCGCGCCCATCTTCATCGACGACAACCCGAACCTGACCGTGATGGACATCCGCGCCCGGGCCCGCCGTCTGCGCAAGAGCGAGGGTGATCTCGGGGTGGTGCTGGTCGACTACCTGCAGCTCATGACCGGGCGGGCCAAGGCCGAGAATCGCCAAGTCGAGGTGGCCGAGATCAGCCGGAGCCTGAAGATCCTCGCCCGGGAGCTCGAGACCCCGGTGATCGCCCTCTCCCAGCTCTCGCGGAACCTGGAGAGCCGGCAGGACAAGCGGCCGATGCTCTCGGACCTCCGGGAATCGGGATCACTCGAGCAGGACGCTGACGTGGTGCTGTTCATCTACCGCGAAGAGCAGTACGACCCAGACATCCCGATCGAGCGCCGGGGGGACGCCGAGATCATCGTGGCCAAACACCGGAACGGACCGACGGGATCGGTGCACCTCGCCTTCCTCAGCCAGTACGCCCGGTTCGAGAACATGTCGAGGGTCTAGGCACCTCGCCGGGGCACTGGAGCTGGGCTCAGGCCTCGGCTAGGCCTTCCTCCCGGACCGCACCGGGGAGTGTCTCGGCGGTCGGGACCTCCTTTGACAGGTCGCTGGCTCGGTGGCGAGTGAAGGCGGGCATGGCCAGCGCGAGCGCGATCGCGCCGATCACGCAGATCACGCCGCCCGAGACCACCGCGAACTGCGTGCCCGCCACCGAGGCCACTGCGCCGGATTCGAGGTCGCCGAGGCGGGGCCCACCTTGGACGACGGCGAGCTGAATGGCGATGATCCGGCTCCGGAAATGCTCGGGGACCACCGTCTGGAGGATGGTGTTGCGCAGAACGGCCGAGATCACGTCGGCCCATCCGGCCACGGCCAAGAAGACCAGCGCCAGCCACAGCACCCGGGAGAACCCGAAGGCGGTGATGGCCAGACCCCAGACGACCACCGAGACGACCACGGCCCGCCCGCGGCGATCGATCCCGTTGACCCAGCCAGTGGTCAACGCGCCCACCAGAGCGCCGAGTCCGGGCGCGGCGTAGAGGTAGCCCACCACTGCGGGACCACCATGGAAGAACGACAGTCCGATTGCCGGGAACAAGGCCCGGGGCATGCCGAAGACCATGGCGATGATGTCGATGAGGTATGCGCCCTGGATCACGGGCCGGCCGCGCAGGTAGCGGACCCCCTCGACGATGGACCGGAAGCCCGGCCGGTCGGCCCCCTCGGCCGGCGGGATGGGCCGCATCATCGCCGTGGCCACGATGGCGGCAAAGAAGGTGAGGGCGTCGATTCCGTATACCCAGGCGAGACCGGTTCGCCCGATGAGCAACCCGGCGACGGCCGGGCCGACCACCGCGCCCAGTTGCATGAGGGCCTGGAGGAACGACAGGGCGGAAACCAGGTTGTCGTGGCCGACCAGCGAGGGCACCACCGAGTTCCGGGCCGGGTTGGCGAAGCCGGTCAGCCCGGCGGCGACCGCGCTCAAGAGGTAGAGGGCCAAAAGCGAGGGATGAGGGGCGGCGGCGTTGAGGGCCAGGCCGCCACTCGCCAGCGTCAGCGCGACGCTCGAGACCAGCAGCAGCAGGCGGCGGTCGATGGCGTCGCCCACCGAGCCGCCGATGAGCGAACCGATCACGAGGGGGACCAGCTGGGCCATGCTGATCGCCCCGACCTGGAAGGACGACCGGGTCTGCGCGTAGACCTGGAACGGGATGGCGACCACGGTGAGCTGGGAGCCCAGAGTCGAGACCAGCTGGCCGATGAACAGGAGCCGGAAGTCGCGGCTCTCGCGGAGAGGCGCGGGGTCGATCAGGATCCGGCGGGGCACCGGAGCAGCCTACGGTCGGGCCCGTCCCGACCCGTTCTGACTCAGACCCGATCCGGCCTCGGCCGGTGACGGCGGTCTGGATAGGTGATGGCGTAGCCCGGTGTCGGTGTGGCCGCCGGCACGTCGGGATCGGAGACACCCGGCCGGGCCACCAGCTCGAGCGGGACCACCCCCGCCCAGATCGCGGCGTCCAGGTCCTCGGGCTCGTCCTTGGGACCGCCCGTGCGGATCTTGGCCGAGCCCTCGTCGATCGGGAAACGGACGACGATCGTGGCCCGCAGCTCGGCCGGAGTCGGCAGCCGAGCGTCGCCGCTGCGTCCGGCGGCCAGGTGCTCGACAAGGGCCACCGAGGCGACGAGTTTCTCGGCGGGATCCTCGACCACGCCGGCCGTGCCGAACAGCATCACGCAGCGGTAGTTCATGGAGTGGTGGAAGGCCGCGCGGGCCAGCACCAATCCGTCGAGCAGCGTCACCGTGATGCAGGCCGGAGCCCCGGCGGCGAGGAGGCCCAAGATCCGGTTGGCCGGCGCACCGTGCAGGTACAGGCGGTCGTGCACCCGGGCGTAGGCCATCGGCGTGACCACCGGGACGTCTCCGTCGAGCACGCCGACGTGGCACGCCAGGCCCTCATCGAGGATCGAGTCGACCACCGAGCGGTCGTAGCTGCCGCGCTCGCGGAACCGGCGCAACCCGGTGCGGGTCGTGAGGGCGAGCTTGGCTGCCGGATCTCGCTCAGCGGGAGGCGGCACGGGCACGCAGCACTTGGAGGGCCTTGTCCGCATGCGAGGACATGGACAGCTCGGAGTGGTTCACGGCCAGGATCCGACGGTCGGTGTCGATGACGAAGGTCGTCCGGCGGTTGCCGAGGGCGGTGATGCGGCGCCGGACACCGAAGAGCCCGGCCACGACCCGATCGTGGTCGGAGAGCAGCGGGAAGCCGAAGGAGTGGAGCTCGGCGAACCGCTTCTGCTTGTCGACCTCATCGGCACTGATCCCGACGGGCTGCCCGCCGGCCGCGGCGAGCTCAGCCCGGAGGTCGCGGAAGTGGCAGCTCTCCTTGGTGCACCCGTAGGTCATGGCGGCCGGGTAGAAGAACAGGACGACGGGCCCCGAGACCAGCAGATCACTGAGCCGGCGCTCGGTTCCCGTCTCGTCTGGCAGCTCGAAGTCCGGTGCGAGGTCCCCCTTGCGCATCCCGTGAGCGTACCTACGCCGAGGGGCCGGCCCTTGCCGATGGGTTCAGCCCTCGAACCGGAACCCCACCCCCCGGACGGTCACCAGACGGCGCGGGTTGGCTGGGTCGCGTTCGATCTTCCGGCGCAGACGCTTCATGTGGGTGTCGAGGGTGCGGGTGTCGGCCAGGTCCTGGTCCCACCAAAGGCAATCGATGCAGCGGTCCCGGGTGACGACCTTGCCGGTCTGGGACATCAAGAGGGCGAGGAGATCGAACTCCTTCCGGGACAGGTCGACGGGCTGGCCGTCCACCGTGACCAGCCGCCGGCCGTTGTCGAGCTGGACCCCTCCTCCCTGGAGGAGCTCCTCGCCCAGAATCGTGTTCACCGTGGTGCCTCGGCGGAGCACCGCTCGCATCCGGGCGACGAGCTCCC
>JBEDUR010000124.1:0-2233 GCA_040414865.1 Acidimicrobiales bacterium | reverse complement strand
TGCAAGGTCCTGCCGAGGCTCGATCAGAAGTGACCCGGGCAGGGTCGCCCCTAACGCCGGATCTGTGGCTACCTCCGATCCGAACCGGCCCCCAATGGCCTCTTGCCCGATCGGTCGGCCGCCACCTGAGCACCAGGCAACTCATCTCGGCAGACTGGTGGCCTGGTGGTTGAGATTCCGCAGACCCAATACGTAACAGTGGCCGATGCCGACGTGGCCTACCAGGTCCTCGGCGAAGGTCCCATCGACCTCCTCCACTTCTACGGCCTGGGAAATCACATCGACCTCCAATGGGACATGCCCTTCAGCGTCGAGTTCATGGAAGGACTCGCCTCGTTCAGCCGACTGATCATGTTCGATCGGCGCGGAACCGGAGCATCCGACGCAGTGGCGAACAGTGCGATCCCGACATGGGAGCAGTGGACCGATGACATCTTGGCCGTGCTCGACGAGGTCGGATCGGAGCGAGCGGCCATTCTTGCCGCGGTCGATGCCGGCCCCATTGCCATCTTGTTCACGGCCATGCATCCCGACAGGGTGCGCGCCCTCGTCTTGTTGAACACGTCAGCACGCGTCCTCGCCGCCGAGGACTATCCGATCGGAATGACGCCTGAGGACCTGGACTCCTTCATCGAGTACCTGGGAGAAAATTGGGGCACTCCGGATGTCGTTCTCGCTGCCGAACCCAGCCTCGCTGACGATCCCGAGACCTTGGCCAAACTGACCCGTCAGATTCGCGCCGCCGCCACTCCCCGGACGGCTGCAGCCCAATATCACTACATGTTCCACAATCTGGATGTACGCGAGGTACTACCGCTGATCCAGGTACCCACCCTGGTGCTCCACGTGCGTGAGAGTCCCATCGTCCCCCTTGGCCACGGGCAATATCTCGCCAGCCATATCCAAGGTGCGCGCCTCATCGAGCTTCCCGGAGCCGACACGGCCACCACCTTCAACGGTCCCCGGATTGTCGAAGAGGTCGGAGAATTCGTGACCGGTCAGCGGCCGATCTTGGACATAGCACGCATCCTGACCACAGTGCTGTTCACCGACATCGTCGGCTCCACGCAACAAGCCGCTGAAATTGGAGACGAGCGCTGGCGCTCGGTCCTCGATGCTCATGATCGAGCGGTACGTGACCAGCTCAAACGCTTTCGTGGAACAGAGGTCAAGACCACCGGAGACGGCTTCTTGGCCAGCTTTGACGGACCGGCTCGTGCCATTCGATGCGCAACCGAAATCGCCGAGGCAACACACAGTCTCGGTGTCGAAATCAGAGCCGGATTGCACACCGGAGAGTGCCACGCCCGAGGCAACGATCTGAGTGGACTAGCCGTCCATATCGCCTCTCGGGTCGGTTCGATGGCGACGGCCGGAGAAGTACTGGTCTCCGGAACGGTGAAGGACCTCGTCATTGGCTCGGGCATCGAGTTCGCCGACCGCGGAGAGCGCGAACTCAAGGGCGTGCCCGGTGCCTGGCGACTATTTGCAGTCACCACTTAAGGCCGCGTCCCCGATCGCCGGATCTGTGGCTAGGTCGCCACGACCAAACCGACCGCCCGCGGTCCTGCTTTACGGTGGACGATGCGGCTGGACGGCCCCGGGGGGCAGACTGTCCGTGGTGGTGACCAACGCCCCTGAGAACCACTACGCCCGTTCCGCGGACGGGACCAACCTCGCCTACCAGGTGAGCGGAGACGGGCCGCTCGACCTGGTGTTCTTGGTTGACGGACCCTTCCCCATCGATCTCCTATCGGAGGACCCCGGGTTCATCCGGTTCCGCAGGCGGCTGGGCGCGTTCAGCCGCACCCTGTGGTCCGATACCCGGGGCATGGGCGCATCGGAGGGTGACCCCAGGGACTCCGCGGCGCTAGACATCTTCGACGCCGACCTCAACGCCTTGCTCGACGCCGCGGGGTTCGGGCTACTGGCCCTGGTGGCAGACGGTGCAGCAGCCGGTGGGAGGGCGATCCATTTCTCCGTTGCCCATCCCGAGCGGATGAGTCGCCTCGTACTAGTCAACGCCGCTGCCCACTACGTGCAAGAGCACGATTACCCCTGGGGCCTTCCACCCGAGGATCTCGACCAGATCCTGACCGCCCTCAAGGAGAGCTGGGGCACAGCGGCAATCGTGGAAGTCGCTGCCCCCAGCCGGATCGCCGACGAGCGGTTCCGAGGCTGGTTGGCGCGGTCAGAACGATTCGGCGCTGGCCCTGATCAGATTGCCGACCTT
>JBEDUR010000123.1:0-2112 GCA_040414865.1 Acidimicrobiales bacterium | reverse complement strand
GAGCTCTTCAATGGGCGGGTCCATGAGCGTGTGGCGGCCTTGAGCCATCAGGATTCCTCCAAGTCAGGGTTCGGGCTCGCGCTCGCAGCGCGCTCAGCAACCGAACGGATGCCTTCAACTATAGCCCTGACCTCGGCCACGGCCCGGTGCAGGTCCTCGTTCACCACTGTGTGGTCGGCGATCCGTGCCCCTCGCTCGACTTCGGACTTCCCAACCTCGACCCGTCGTCGGATGCGCGCTTCGTCATCACCGCGGGCCGCAAGGCGGGCCGCTTGTATGTCCGACGACGGAGGCAACAGCATGATCACCGTCGCATCCGGCCGCTGGGCAAGGACCTGCTCAGCTCCCTGTACGTCGATCTCGAGCAACACGTCCGCGCCCGGCGGGGGTTCGGGGATGGGCGTTCCCATCAGATTGCCCAGGAATTCCGCCCATTCGAAGAACCCGCCCTCGGCGATCGCATCCTCGAACGTCTCACGGTCGACGAACACATATGCCCCGCTCTCAAGCTCGCCGGCCCGGGGGGACCGTGTAGTCCAGCTCCTGCTCAGCCAGAGGGTGGGGACCTGTGCGTCGAGGGCCGCCGCCACCGTGCCCTTCCCGGCCCCACCAGGGCCGATGAGCACGAAGACGTGCGGTTCAGCGTGCAGTCTCTTTGAGCAACGCGTCGCGCTGTTTGGCACCGAGCCCCTGTAGCCGACGGCTGTCACTGATACCCACGGACTCCATCAGGCGCCGTGCCTTCACCTTGCCCAGGCCGGGCAGTGATTCGAGCACGGAAACCACCTTCATCTTTCCAACGGTCTCGTTGTGGTCCGCTTGGGTGAGGAGATCCGCCAGCGAGAGGGATCCCATCTTCAGCTTGTCCTTGACTTCGGCCCGTTCGCGGCGAACCTTGGCAGCCTTTTCGAGCGCAGCGGCGCGTTGCTCGGGAGTAAGTGCGGGAGGTTGCGGCATGGCGAGACCATAGCGCCTCTGCCAGGGCTTTTCTACCCGTATTCCCTTCTCAGCGCATGAGCGCCGACAGCTCGCGGACGAGTGACTGGGCCTCGCTCCGCAGCTTGTCCGGCTCGGGACCGGCTCCGAGAAGCCCCCGAGAGCTACTGGGCAACACCGTCCCCGGATCGCACCCTGCGAACCGCTCGGCCACCTCCAAGGCCCCGGCGCCCTGAGCACCCAGCCCGGGCGCGAGAATCACGCCCCTGAGCTGCGACAACGGAAAGGTTGACGGCTCAAGGGTGGCTCCGATCACCGCACCCACAGTGCCGGTTGGGACGTCGCCGGACGTGTTGAGTGCGGCGATCTCGTTGAGCAACATGTCTTCCACCCGCGTTCCCTCGGCGGTCATTGCCTGCTGAAGGACTCGCCCTTCGGGGTTGGAGCTGCGGGCGACCACCAGCACCCCTCGTCCGCTCGTCCCCGCGAGCCGAACCATCGGCGCCAACGCGCCGAGCCCGAGATACGGATGGACGGTCACGGCGTCCGCCGCGAACGGGCTGTCTTCGTCAAGCCACGCATCCGCGTACGCCTCCGCCGTGGAATCGATGTCTCCCCGTTTTGCGTCGACGATCACGACCAATCCCGCCGAGGAGGCATGGGCGAGGAGGCGCTCGAGCTCTGCCATCCCGGCGGAGCCGTGGCGCTCGAAGAAAGCCACTTGGGGTTTGATGACGCCAACCGTTCCCGGGAAGGCGTCAAGGCAGATATCGCAGAAGGCGCGCAGCCCGCTGGCGTCGTCGGGTAAGCCCCAGGCTTTCAGCAGTGCACCAGAAGGGTCGATACCAGCACAGAGAGGGCCGGTTGCCTCGACGGCGACTGCCACTCGATCACGGAAGCCGTCAGGCACGGGTCTCTCCACTCCGAGCGGTCCGCGTGCTCGCTCCCCGCACCGCGGTCGACTGCAAGCGACGCCGGTCCTCAACCGGCTCGGAGGAGGCGTGACGAGGTGATCGGGGGCGAAGGTCGGCGATGGTGGTCCGGTGCGCGTCGCACCAGGACGTCAGATCCCGCAGGACCTTCCAGGGCGCTCTGGGATCGCGGAAGGTGGCCGTGCCAACCTGGACGGCGTCCGCGCCAGCCTTGAGGAGCTCAAGGGCATCACGGCCCGAAGCG
>JBEDUR010000122.1:0-9878 GCA_040414865.1 Acidimicrobiales bacterium | reverse complement strand
TGAGCAGCAGCTCGTGGTGGGTGCGGCCGCCGGAGAAGGCGGCCACCGGTCCGACCTTGCCCGGATCTTCCGGAAGGATCTGGTTCCAGCCGAGCACCTCGCGGTAGAAGCGGGCCGATCGCTCGGCACTCTCCACGTAGAGGACGATGTGGCCGAGTTCACGCACACCCATCATTGCCTCCAATCCCCGAGCCAACGTTACGCCGGTGGCGGTCAGTCCTCGCCCAGCCGCACGAGCGTGGCCGGCTC
Source organism: Acidimicrobiales bacterium (assembly GCA_040414865.1). Lineage (GTDB taxonomy): Bacteria > Actinomycetota > Acidimicrobiia > Acidimicrobiales > RAAP-2 > Palsa-461. Next base: position 9,629 of record JBEDUR010000122.1, on the reverse strand, counting down.
TGGCCCGGGGGTCAGTACCAGCTCCCGAAGGTTCCCCGCCTCGACCAGGTCGTCCCGGCCGAGAGCGACCGAGGCCAGACGCCCGGCGTCACCAATGACCTCGAGGCGCTCGACCGGACATCGCAACGAGCGCTTCTCGCTTGTCTTGGTGCGCCGCACGACTCCCAGGACTTCGGCGACGGCTTCGAGTGCGGCCGGGTCCCCACGGTCGACGCCGGCGAGCTCGTTCGGCTCCGGCCAGCGGGCCCGGTGGATCGAGCCATTCCGCCACCAGCTCCAGACCTCCTCGGTGACAAAGGGAAGGAACGGGGCGAACAGTCTGAGCTGAATCGAGAGGGCGAGCGAAAGCGCCTGACGGGCCGAGCGGGTCGGCCCGCCGGCGTCGCTGGTCCCGTAGGCCCGGGACTTGACCAGCTCCAGGTAGTCGTCACAGAAGGACCAGAAGAACCCCTCGGCCCGGTCGAGAGCCTGGTGGTACTGGTAACGCTCGAACGCCTCGGTCGCGCCGGCCACCACCCCGCCCAGCCGCGTCAGCATCGCCCGGTCGAGGGGCTCGGTGACCTCGCCGCCACCTTCGGCCATCGACAGGACGAACTTGGAGGCGTTCAGAACCTTGATGGCCAGGCGGCGCCCGACCCGCATCTGCGCCGGGTCTGCCGCGGTGTCGGTGCCCGGAGCGGCGCGGCACGCCCAGTAGCGGAGGCCATCGGCCCCGTGCTGACCAACGAGCGATTCGGGCGTGATGACGTTTCCCTTGGACTTGGACATCTTCTTGCGGTCGGGGTCGAGGATCCAGCCGTTGATGCTCACGTTGGACCACGGAAGCGAAGCGTGCTCGAGCTGGCTTCGCAGCACCGTGGCGAAGAGCCAGGTGCGGATGATCTCGGGCCCTTGCGGTCGCAGGTCCATCGGGAAGATCCGCCCGAACAGATCGGGGTCGTCCTCCCACGAGCCGGCGATCTGGGGGGTGAGGGACGACGTCGCCCAGGTGTCCATGACGTCGGGGTCGCCCACGAAGCCACCCGGTCGGCCCCGCTGCGCCTGGTCATAGCCGGGGGGGACGGCGCTCTGGGGATCGATCGGCAGGGAGGATTCATCGGCTGGGATCGGCCGTGCATGGATCACGTTCCCCTCCTCGTCGAGGGGGAACCAGACGGGGAAGGGGACGCCGAAGACCTGTTGGCGGCTGACCAGCCAGTCGCCGTTCAGGCCGTCGACCCAGTGTTCGTAGCGCACCCGCATGAAGTCCGGGTGCCAGCTGAGGGTCCGGCCGGCGCCGAGGAGGGCCTGCCGTCGGTCCTCGTCACGGGCACCGTTGCGGATATACCACTGCCGGCTGGCGACGATCTCGAGCGGGTGCTCGCCCCGCTCGTAGTACCGCACCTCGTGCTCGATCCGGCGCGGCTCTCCGACCAGCTCGCCCGATTCGGCAAGCAGGCTGGCGGTCTCGGTCTGGGCCGCCTTGGTCGTCCGGCCGGCGACGGCCTCCCAGGCCCGCGCCGCGGCCTCGGTGGTCAGCCAGTCGGGACGCTCGGTCTGCAGCCGTCCGTCGCGCCGGACGATCGAGCGTGAGGGGAGGTTGAGCTCGCGCCACCACACGACGTCGGTCGTGTCGCCGAACGTACAGATCATGGCCGCGCCCGTCCCCTTGTCCGGATCGGCGAGCGGATGGGCAAGGACCGGGACGGCCACCCCGAAGAGCGGCGTCGTGACCTCGCTGCCGACGGCGTCGCCGTAGCGGGGGTCTTCGGGATGGACGACGACGGCGACACAGGCCGCCAAGAGCTCGGGGCGGGTGGTGTCGACCTCGATATCTCCGCCGTCTCGGCGGTGGAACCTGAGCCGGTGGTAGGCGCCCGCCGTCAGGCGGTCCTCCATCTCGGCCTGGGCCACGGCGGTCTGCATGTCGACGTCCCACATGGTCGGGGCCTCGCTCAGGTAGGCCTCGCCACGGGCCAGGTTGTGGAGAAAGGCCCGCTGGGAGATTCGACGCGACCGGTCACCGATGGTCGTGTAGGTCAGGTCCCAGGACACCGACAACCCGACATCTCGGAACACTTGCTCGAACACCTGCTCGTCGCGGGCGGTCAGCTCGTGGCAGAGCTCGATGAAGTTGCCCCGGGACATGGGGCGCTCGGCGCCCGGCTCCAGCTCAATGCGGGCATCGGGCTGGTAGGGGAGAGTGGGATCGCAGCGGACGCCGTAATGGTCCTGGACGCGCCGCACGGTCGGAAGCCCGTTGTCATCCCAGCCGACCGGGAAGAACACCTCCTTGCCGCGCATCCGCCAGAACCGGGCCACCGAGTCGAACTGCACATAACCGAAGACCGTCCCGAGATGCAGGGAACCGCTCACCGTCGGCGGTGGGGTGTCGATGGCGTAGATCTCCTGGCGGCTCTTGGTCCGGTCGAATCGGTAGGTGCCCTGCTCCTGCCAACGGCGGTCCCACTTGGCCTCCAGGCCATCGACGGACGGGCGCTGCGGGACCCTGACTCCCGGAACGGTCTCGCTCATGATCGGGTTACCGTACCTGGGGTGTTGCGCCTCTACGACACCGGGACCCTCAGCGTGCGTCGGCTCGAGCTGCGCGACCCCGGTCATGTCTCGATGTACGTCTGCGGTTTGACCGCCTACGACCATCCCCACATCGGGCACGGCCGGCTGGCGCTCGTCTTCGACCTGCTCCGGCGCTACCTCGTCTTCAGCGGGCTTGACGTTCACTTCGTCTCGAACGTGACCGACCTCGACGATCAGATCATCGAACGGGCCAACCGCGAGGGGCGGAGCGAGTCCGAGGTCGCAACCGAGTTCGAGGCATCCTGGTGGGAGGCGACCGACGCCCTTGGCGTCCTGCGGCCCGACGACATCCCGCACGCCACTGCCTACGTCGACCGTATGGTGACGCTGGTCTCGGACCTCGTCGATCGCGGGGTCGCCTATCAGACGTCGACCGGCGTCTACTTCGACGTCTCCTCGGTAGAGGGCTATGGCCTGCTCGCGCACCAGCCCCTGGACACGCTCCTCCCCGGGGCGCGGGTGGAGGTCGACCCGGAGAAGCGTTCACCACTCGACTTCGATCTGTGGAAGAAGGCCAAGCCGGGCGAGCCGACGTGGAGCTCGCCCTTCGGCCCGGGCCGCCCGGGCTGGCACACCGAATGCGTGGTGATGTCACTCGATCTGCTCGGCGAGGACTTCGACCTCCACGGCGGCGGGGTGGACCTGATCTTCCCGCACCACGAGAACGAGCGCGCCCAAGCCGTGGCGGATGGACGTGGCTTCGCGCGCCACTGGGTCCACAACGGTTGGGTGATGGTCGGGGCCGAGAAGATGTCCAAGTCCCTCGGCAACTTCACGACCATCGGTGACTTGCTCGAGCGTTCAGATCCGCGCGCCTACCGTCTCTTGGTCCTCCGTTCCAAGTACCGCTCGCAGATCGAGGTCACCCCGGCCACGATCGAGGACGCAGAGAAGGGTCTCGATCGTCTCGACGCGCTCGCACGGCGGTTCGACCTGCACGAGGATCTCAGGGTCGGCACGAGGGCGCTCGGCCCAAAGGCGGTAGCGGGCAAGGAGATCGTCGAGGACGTGCTCGCCGGATTCCGTGAATGCATGGACGATGATCTCGACACCCCCGGCGCTCTGGCCGGGCTCTTCGAGGCGGCGGGGCGGGCGCACGCCACGGCCGACCGCGGCGATGTCGGCGAAGCCCGGGGATTGGCGCGAACGGTGGCCGTGTTGTGTGGAGTCCTTGGGCTCGCACTGCACGCCGAGGGCACGGCCGAGCTCGACGAGCATGTCGCCAACCTGGTGGCCGAGCGGGATGCCGCACGGGCCGCCCGAAACTACGAGCGCTCCGACGAGATTCGACGCGAGCTGGTCGCGCTGGGCTGGACGGTGGAGGATACTCCGCGGGGAACGAGCTTGCGTCGATGACGCTATCCACACGTGTGTGCCAGCGTTCCCCCTCCGACGGTTCGCCCCTGCTAGCGTCCCCGCGGGTCGGTGGGAGGCGATTTCACCGAATTGGGTGCGTGCATCGCAGCCAGAATGAGTAGCGGTATTGCCTTGGCAATGCCTCAAGCAACAGGAGGATTGCCTCGGTGGCGTCCGGAACAGTGAAGTGGTTCAACTCGGAGAAGGGCTACGGGTTCATCTCGCAGCCCAACGGCGGCGCAGACGTGTTCGTCCACCACACAGCCATTCAGATGAGTGGCTACCGCGTGCTCGAAGAGGGCCAGCCGGTCGAGTTCGACGTCGAGGAGGGCCCCAAGGGCCTCATGGCCAAGGCGGTCCGCCCTCTCGGCTGATCGTTCCGGCGCGCCCGGAGTCTGGTTACCGCTTGGTAGTTTTCGCGATGCGGTTGCGCGCGCGCGAACCGGCGTGAGGAGGATCCGGTGGTCACGGCACAGCCCTTCTCGCTCACTCCGAGTGAGGATCAGCTCGAGGTGGCCGGCTGGGTCCACGACTTCGCCGAGCGCGTCATCCGTCCCGCGGCCCAAGAGTGGGACGAGCGCGAGGAGACGCCGTGGCCGGTCATCGAGGAGGCGGCCAAGATCGGCCTCTACAGCCTCGACTTCGTGGCCAGCGCCTTCGCCGACCCCACGGGGCTCAGCTTGGCTCTGACCGGCGAGGAGCTGGCCTGGGGGGACGCCGGCATCGGGTTGGCCATCCTGGGCTCGGCGCTCGCTGTCTCGGCCATCTTCGCCAACGGGACCCCCGAGCAGCAGGGGGAGTGGCTGCCCCAGTGCTACGGCTCGCCCGACAACGTCAAGCTCGCCGCGTTCGCCGTGTCCGAGGCCGATGCCGGCTCCGACGTGTCGTCGCTCAAGACCAACGCGCGCTACGACGAAGCCAAGGACGAGTGGGTCCTGAACGGCACCAAGACGTGGATCACCAACGGCGGCGTGGCCAACGTGCACGTGGTGGTGGCGCAAGTCGACCCGGAGCTCGGCGCCAGAGGGCACGCCAGCTTCGTCGTGCCCGAGGGCACCCCGGGGATCGCCCAGGGCCGCAAATTCCAGAAGCTCGGGATCCGCGCCTCGCACACGGCCGAGGTGGTTCTCGACGACTGTCGGGTTCCCGGTGCTTGCCTCCTCGGCGGCAAGGAACGGCTCGATGCGCGCTTGGCTCGGGCGCGCGAGGGGGGGCGGACCTCGGCCCAGGCGGCGATGAGCACCTTCGAATCGACCCGACCCTATGTCGGTGCGCAGGCCGTGGGCATCGCCCGTGCTGCCTACGAGTACTCGCTCGAATACGCCAAGACTCGAGTCCAGTTCGGCCAGCCGATCATCGAGAATCAGGCCATCTCCTTCACCCTGGCCGACATGCAGACGCGCATCGACGCCGCCCGGCTGCTCGTGTGGCGAGCCGCGTGGATGGGCCGAACCGGTCAACGATTCGCCGCCGCTGAAGGTTCCCAGTCCAAGCTCTTCGCCGGCGAGACCGCAGTGTGGGTCACCGAGCGGGCGGTCCAGATCCTCGGTGGTCTCGGCTATGTCCGCGAGGCACCGGTCGAGCGCTGGTACCGGGACTCGAAGATTTACACGATCTTCGAAGGCACCTCGGAGATCCAGCGTCTGGTCATCGCCCGCGCGATCTCGGGGGTTCGGCTCACCTGAGCGATTCCCTCCGCCGCGAGCCGCCTCTCATCGTCACGCTGTGCACCGGAAACGCGGCGCGCTCGGTCATGGCTGCCTACATGCTCGAGCACTGGGGCCGCGAGCTCGGGGTCCCTCTCGAGGTGGTGAGCGCCGGGACCCACGTGGTCGAGGGCCAGCCGATGGGGATGCGGACGCGTGCCGCGCTCGCCTCGATCCCGGCCCTGGGCGACCTCAAGGTGGCGGGGCACCGGAGCAGGCAGCTGGGCCCCGAGCACCTGGCGCGGGCCGAGCTGGTGGTGGCGATGGAGGCCGACCACGTCCGCTTCGTGCGGCGACACCACCCCGAGGCCTCGGCCCGTTGCGCCACCCTCCGTCGTCTCACAGCGGCGCTCGAGGTGCCCGGCGAAGGCCTGGCCGGACGGATCGGGCGTTTGGGGCTGGCCGACCTGGCGCTCGACCCGGCTGAAGACGTCGCCGACCCCGCGGGCGGCGACGTCGAGGTCTACGTGGCCTGCGCGCAGGAGCTCTGGGCCCTCACCGAGCGTCTGACCCGCCGATTGTGAGGTCGGGTTCGTCGCCCTCTTCGATGCATCGCAGACCGCCCCACGCGATCTTCGCCACCCGGTCGGCCAGCAGAGCCAGCTCGTCCCGGGCCGCGGTCGTCGCGTCATGGGCCGAATCGGCCCAGAAGCGGGAACCGCCTTCGGCCATGCCGATGAGCGCGTAGGCCACCAGCCGACGGTGGTCCTCCCCGAGCTCCTCGGGGATTTGGGACTCGACGACCTCGAGGACCTCGCGCTCGACCGCCCGGACCGCGCTCGAGAGCTCGGGGTCGTCGGGGGCATTTCGTCCGAAGAGCAGCCCGAAGGCGTCCTCGTGGGTCACGATCATCTCGAAGTAGGCCCGGTAGCCGTTCTCGACCAGCGCGCGCGGGCCGCTGGCTCGGTCGTGGGCCGCGCGCAGGGCGGCGAGGAGTTCGGTCGACACCTGCTGCACCAGCTCGAGGTAGAGGGCTCGCTTGGACGCGAAGTGCTGGTAGAGGAGTGGCTTGGTCACCCCGGCCGCCTGGGCGATGTCGTCCATGGTGGTGGCCCGATAACCGCGCTCGCCGAAGAGGCGCTGGGCGGTCAGGACCAACTGCTCACGACGCTGGCTGGCACCGAGTCGTCGGGAGCGGGCCCTCTGGGGCGACGGGGGAGTCTCCGTGAGCGCGGTCATGTGCCCTCGTGGAGAGGCTACCGCCCGCAGGCCGACCCATCCTGCCCGCTGTCAACCGAGGTAACGGCTCAGAGCCCCACCGAGCGTTTCGAGCACCCCGGCAAGTCTTCCGGGCAGGTCGCGCACCGAGAAGTAGCTGTCGGCCACCGCCCAGTTGTGGGCCAGTACTGCCGGGTCCGGTCGGGCAAACCATCGGGCCAGGGCCTCGGAGTCGTCCAGGCCGAACCAGCGGAACCCGAACGCGATCAGCTCACTGGCCACCGGGTACGGGCCGATGACCAGCGGCCGGCGGTGGATCGCGGACTCGATGGCCGGGTTCCCGAACCCCTCCCAGGTCGAGGGGAGGAGCACCAGGTCGCAGGCCGCGTAGGCGTGACCGGAGCCGCCCGCTGGCCGGCGACCCAGGAGGACCGGGCACCGGTATCGGGCGGCCAGGGCCTCGAGCTCGGGCCCGAAGCCGTTCTCGGCCGGGCCGAGCAGCCAGAACGTTGCCCCGAATGCCTCGGCCAGGCCCATGCCCGCACCCACGTTCTTGCGGGGCAGGGCCCGTGTCGGCTGCAGGAACAGTCGGTCGCCGGGCCCGACGCCGATCCCGGCTCGCGTGCGGTCTCGCTCACCCGGCGCGGCCGCCGTGTCGAAACGGTTGTAGATCGTGGTCGCCTCGATACCGTGCTCGGCCAGCTCGCCTCGGCTGCGCTCGTTGACCGTGACATGGCACCAGCGCGGGTCGTCCGGGGGCGGCTTCACCCCGAGGCCGGGCCGCTGCCAGGACAGGTCGTGATGGTGCAGGACGGCCGGTCGACCCCGGCACACCGAGGCGACGAGTTCCCAGGCCGCCGGATTGAGCGGCAGGGAGCACAGGTTCTCCACGACGACGAGGTCGGCGTCGCTCAGGGCCCGCACGAGCGCCGCCTGGTCCGGTTCGACCTTGGGGGCGATCGCCAGGCCCTCGATCAGGTGGTCGACCGGGCCCTCTCCGGCCACCGTGGTGATGGCGAAGCCGAGGCGTCGGAGGGCGTCGCACCACTTGGCCGACTCCACCGAGACCCCGTCAGTGCCGCCGAGACGGAAGGAGACCACGGCGGCCGTCGCCACGGACGCGCACTGTAGGGCAACCCTGCTCTGGCCCGAGGCCTCCACGGGTGTCGAGTACCGTTTTCGATGTGCCACCGCGCGCGTTGATCACCGGAGTCACCGGCCAAGACGGCTCGTACCTGGCCGAGCTCCTCCTGGAAGAGGGCTACGAAGTCATCGGGATGGTGCGGCGCTCGAGCACGGTCTCCTTCGAGCGGATCGCCCACATCCAGGACCGGATGACCATCGTCGGTGGAGATCTGCTCGACCAGGCGTCGCTCATCACGGTGCTGAGCGAGTTCCGGCCCCACGAGGTCTACAACCTGGCGGCCCAGTCGTTTGTGCAAACCTCCTGGAGCCAGCCGGTGCTCACCGGGGAGACGACCGCGCTCGCGGTGACCAGGATGCTTGATGCCATCAGGATCGTCGACCCGACGATCCGCTTCTACCAGGCATCGAGCTCGGAGATGTTCGGCAAGGTCCTCGAGGTTCCCCAGCGCGAGACCACCCCCTTCTACCCGCGCAGCCCCTATGGGGTGGCCAAGGTCTACGGCCACTGGATCACGGTGAACTATCGGGAGAGCTACGACCTGCACGCCTCGTCGGGCATCCTCTTCAACCACGAGTCCCCCCGGCGCGGCCTCGAGTTCGTGACCCGCAAGGTGACCCACGGCGTGGCGCGCATCGCGCACAAGCTCGAAGAGAAGCTCCCGATGGGCAATCTCGACGCGCACCGCGACTGGGGCTACGCCGCCGACTACGTGCGCGCCATGTGGCTGATGCTCCAGCAGGACGGGCCGGGCGACTTCGTTGTCTCCACTGGCCGGACACACCAGGTGCGGGAGCTGTGCCGGCTTGCCTTCGAGGTGGTCGGGTTGGACTGGGAGGAGCACGTCGTCATCGACGAGCGTTTCCTCCGGCCCGCCGAGGTCGACCTCCTCGTGGGACACCCGGCCAAGGCGCACGAGGTGCTTGGCTGGCGACCCGAGGTCGACTTCCCCGGACTGGTCCAGATGATGGTCGAGGCCGACATGGACCTGGTTCGCAAGAGCCTGGCGTAACGGGGAGCGAGCCGCGCTCCTCCTCCCTGCAGCACCCGCCGCGATCTCGGCGAATCCGGCTGGGGTCCTCGTCGCCTTCGGAGCCGGGATCCTTTCCTTCATCTCGCCCTGCGTCCTGCCCCTTGTCCCCGGCTATGTGTCCATGGTCTCGGGGCTGTCGGCCGCCGAGCTCGAGGCGGGCGCCGACGGCACGACACCCTCGGTGGCGCTGCGACCGGTCCTGCGGGGCATCGGGCTCTTCGTCGCCGGCTTCACGCTGGTCTTCGTCGCTCTCGGAGCGACAGCCTCGGGCATCGGGCACGTGCTGAAGAGCAACAAGGTCGAGCTCGCGCACATCAGCGGGATCGTGATCATCCTCCTCGGCGTCGTCATGGTGCTGACCGCGCTCCCCGAGCGGGTCTGGGCGCACACGGGATCGGGCACGCTCGGCGTCGTCACGCGGGTGACGGGGGAGCATCGTTTCGACGTGCGCCCCTCGAAGCTCGGCAGCTGGGCGGCACCGGTAATGGGCATGGCATTCGCGTTTGCGTGGACGCCGTGTATTGGCCCGGTGCTCGGGGTCGTCCTCGGGCTGGCCAGCCACAACGGCACGTTGGCGGGCGGCGTCGTGCTGCTCTTCGCCTACTCGCTCGGCCTCGCGCTGCCGTTTGTGCTCGTCGGGCTTGCCTTCGGCCGC
>JBEDUR010000121.1:0-26683 GCA_040414865.1 Acidimicrobiales bacterium | reverse complement strand
ACGTGCTACTCACCCGTTCGCCACTCCGTCTTCATCGGTGTTGCCACCGAATGGACAGCGTTCGACTTGCATGTATTAGGCACGCCGCCAGCGTTCGTCCTGAGCCAGGATCAAACTCTCCATCGAGACCTCCAGGCGGCCGCGAAGGACCTCCCGAAAATCGAAGAGCCAGCCGGAGTGACTCGCCCCGGCTGACAGGGTGGACCGGTCCGCTCGAAGTGGACCGAGCCACCGCGTTGTACTGCTTGACAGCCAGCCCCGGGTCGCGCCGAAGCGCTCCAGAGCTGCCCGCACTGGCTTTTGGCTCTCGCTCTTCCGTTTTCAAGGAACGACCTGGAGCACCCACCACGAGGTGTTGGTGCTGCCACTCGAGGTCAGGGACGACGATTCGCCCCCCCAGACCTCGAATTCCCCGCCGTCGTCGACTCTCCGACCGGGGCCGACTGTTGACGGCGGGATATAGAGAATACCAGCACGATCAGCGACCGGTCAACGGGCCGGTCGGATCACCGAGACGTTGGGGTCGTCCACCACCCACCACCGCCAGGGCTGCTCGGCGGCGGCGCTCAGCCCGATCCGCGGCCCCACTCCGGGGGTGCTCGGCGGGTCGACGGCGTCGCCTCGCAACTGAATCCCCTGGTCATCGGCGAGAAGGTCGACGCCGTCGTGCGCGCCGGTCACCCCGAGCGCCTGGCACAGCTTGGCTGGGCCGCTCATGAGGTCGCTCGGCTTGCGGGCGGCCGGGCGGACCGCCCACATGGCTTCGACCCCGGCGACCGGGGCGCCCGCCCGCAACAGGACGGCACCGGCCACCCCCTCGGGCGAGCACACCACGTTGGCGCACCAGTGCATCCCGTAGGTGAAGTACACATAGAGGTGACCCGGTGGGCCGAACATCGTCGCGTTTCGCCTGGTACGGCCGCGGTACGCGTGGGAGGCCGGATCATGGGCCCCCCGGTAGGCCTCGACCTCGACGATCCGGGCCACTCGCTCACCGTGCACAAGCAGGAGGTTGAGCAGCCTGGGGGCCACGTCGATCGGGTCGCCGGCCAGCCGCTCGAGCGGCACCGGCGAGAACTGGTTGGCGAGGAGGCTCACCTCGGAGAGGCGGGTTCCTCGCCGGCAAGCACACCGAGGCGCGTCCGGTCGACATCCAGGCGGCGGGCAAAACGCTCGAGCTGCTCGGCCACGGCCGTCGACCCTGCTCCCCCGGGGGTCCTGCGCCGACTGACCGCCACGCCCGGCTCGAGCAGCTTGGCGCCGGCGTCGCCGAGCTCCGGGTGAGCCTGGACCAGCTCAGCCAGCGGGACGTGGCGTTCGACCGAGTCCCGCACCAACCCGGCGACCAGGCCGTGGGCCTTGCGGAAGGGCATGCCCCGTTCCACGAGGAACTCAGCCAGGTCGACCGCGGCGGTGGCCGAGGTGTCGGCGGCCGCGGCCATCCGGTCCTGGTGGAACTCGACGGTGGCGAACAGTCCGGCCAGGGCCCGCACGGCCAAGGTCACCTGCTCGACCGCGTCGAACAGGGGCTCCTTGTCCTCCTGCAGGTCCCGGTTGTAGGAGAGCGGGAGCCCTTTGAGGGTCACCAGCAGGCCGGTCAGGTGCCCAATGAACCGGCCGGCCTTTCCTCGAGTCAGCTCGGCCACGTCCGGGTTCTTCTTCTGCGGCAACATCGAGCTCCCGGTGGCGTAGGCATCGGCAATGGTGCAGAAGCCGAACTCGGCGGTCGACCAGAGCACGACTTCCTCGCCCATACGAGAGAGGTGCACGCCGAGCAGGGCGATGTCGAACAGCGCCTCGGCCACGAAGTCCCGGTCCGACACGGCGTCGAGGGAGTTCTCGAATCGGCCGTGAAACCCCAGGGTCTCGGCGACGAAGTCGGGATCGAGCGGGAGGGACGAGCCGGCCAGGGCCCCGGCGCCGAGGGGGGAGACGTCCATGCGCTCCACCGTGGCGATGAGCCGGTCGACGTCCCGGGCCAGCGCCCACGCGTGGGCGAGCAGGTGGTGGGAAAGCAGGACGGGCTGGGCGCGCTGGAGGTGTGTGTACCCCGGCAGGTAGGCATCCCCGACCTCGGCGGCTCGCCCGACCAGGACCTCCTCGAGGGCCACCACCTCTGTGGCCACCTTGGTAAGGCGACGACGGCACCACAGCCGCAGATCCGTGGCCACCTGGTCGTTCCGGCTCCGCCCAGTGTGCAGCTTGGCTCCGACGTCGCCAGCCAGCTCGGTCACCCGCCGCTCGATGGCGGTGTGCACGTCCTCGTCGTCGCGCCCGAACACAAAGGCGCCCGAGGTCACCTCGGCCTCGACCTGGTCGAGTGCTGCCAGCAGCACCTCGACTTCTTTCTCGGTGAGCACCCCACTGCGCCCGAGCCCTCGGACATGCGCCCTCGACCCCGCGATGTCGTCTTTGGCCAGCGAGCGGTCGAACCCGGTGCTCATCGTGAACTCGGCGACCACCTCGGCCATCTCGTCGCCGAACCGTCCCTGCCACAGCGTCACGGGCGCTCCCGACGCGCCTGGCGGGCGGCCCAGGTCGTGACGCCCAGGCCGAAGATCCGCACGAACCCCTCTGCGTCCTGGTGCCGGAAGGCGTCCCCGGCGTCGTAGGTGGCCAGGCGGTGGTCGTAGAGGGCGACGGCGCTGCGACGACCCTCTACACTGCACCGGCCCGGTGCCTCGAAGCGCAGCCGGACTTCGCCGGTCACGTGGCGTTGCGAGTGCTCGATGAAGGCGTCCAGGGCTTCTTTGAGCGGGGAGAACCACAGGCCGTCGTAGACGAGCTCGGCCCAGCGGTGCTCGAGCCGGATCTTCTCGTGGCCCAAATCCCGCTCGAGCGTCAGGTCCTCCAGGTCGGCGTGCGCCGCCAGCAAGGCCAGGGCGGCCGGACACTCGTAAACCTCCCGGCTCTTGATCCCGACCCGCCGGTTCTCGACCGCGTCGATCCGGCCGAAGCCCCGGGCGCCGGCCAAGCTGTTCAAGTGCTCGATGATCGAGCGCACCCCGAGAGGCTGGCCGTCGAGAGAGGTCGGGACCCCGGCCTCGAAGCCAACCACCACCGAGACCGGCTCGGACTTGCGAACTTGAGTGATCGTGTAGGCGTCCTCGGGCGCGTCCGACCAGGGGTCTTCGATCACCCCGCACTCGATCGCCCGACCCCAGAGGTTCTCGTCAATCGAGTAGATCTTCTCCGCCGTCGCCTCGATGGGAATCTCCCATTTCGCCGCGTAGGCGACGCTGTCGGCTCGCGACATCCCCCAGTTCCTTGCGGGAGCCAGGACCTCCAGATCCGGTGCCAGCGCCCGGGTGCCCACCTCGAAGCGCACCTGGTCGTTCCCTTTGCCAGTACAGCCGTGGGCCACGGTGTCGGCCCTGTGGCGCCGGGCCTCGGCCACCAGGTGGCGAACGATGAGCGGTCGCGACAACGCCGAGACCAGCGGATACTTGTTCTCGTACTTGGCATTGGCCCTGATGGCCGGGACGCAGAACTCCTCGGCCAACTCGTCCCGGGCGTCGACCACCACCGCCTCGACCGCGCCGGCCGCCAGAGCCCGCTGCCGGATGCGCTCCCACTGCTTGGGCCCAGCGTCGGCCTCCTGGCCGACGTCGACCGCCACCGCGATCACCTCAAGACCGTGGTTCTCGATCAGCCAGCGCACCGCGACCGAGGTGTCCAGTCCCCCGCTGTAGGCCAGCACCACGCGCTTTGTCATCGTTATCGCCTCCGTCGACCTGAGAGGCCGGTCGGCCCCGCCGTGGTTCCCGGCGGGTGCGCCGACCCATCGGCCTCGACGATCCGTGCCGGCTCGATCAGGGACCGGAGCCGCTCGACCATCCTCGGGCCGCCTTCTTCCTCGGCGACCACCAGTAGCACCGTATCGTCGCCGGCCACGGTGCCCAACAACCCCGAGGTGGCGCTGCGGTCGAGCGCCGAGGCGACCACGTGAGCGCAACCGGGCGGCGTCCGCAGCACGACCAGGTTGGCTGACGCCGCCATCTCCACCACCCACTCGCCGAGCACCCGCCGCAGGTGCTCGCTGGGCACGAGCTGACGGGTAGGCAGCTCGGCGAGGGCGTAGGCGCTGTCGCCGCCGGGAAGCCGGACCTTCACCGCCCCGAGCTCCTCGAGGTCCCGAGACACGGTGGTCTGGGTGGCCTCGATGCCCTCGGCCGCAAGGAGCTCGACCAACCGGGCCTGGTTGGTCACCGGCGAGGACTCGAGGAGCCGAGCGATCCGGTGCTGGCGCTGGTGCTTGGTGACCCTCACCGTCCCTCCCTCGCCACCACCTCGGACAGGACCGCCGCCAGGATGGCCAGCGCCTCGTCGATTTCGGCGTCGGAGACGAGCAGCGGCGGGGCCAGCCGGACGCTGTCCGCGCGGACCGCGTTCACCAGCAGGCCCCGGTCCAGGGCCTGGGCCGCCACCGTCCTGGCCCACTCGCCGGACAGCCGGGCCGCCAGGAGCAAGCCGGCACCGCGCACCTCGAGCACCCCGGGCAGGTCGCCCAGGCCGGCAGCCAGCCGGGCCCCGGCGCGCTCGGCCCGTGCACACACGTCCTCGGCCTCCATCACCGCCAATGTGGCCCGGACCGCCGAGAGGGCGAGCGGCTGCCCGCCGAAGGTCGATCCGTGGTCGCCGGGTCCGAACGCCGCCGCCACCTCGGCCCGGGCCCAACACGCGCCCACGGGCATCCCGTTGCCCAACGCCTTGGCCATGGTCACGATGTCGGGCCGCAGGCCCTGGGCTTGGAACGCAAACCAGTGCCCGGTACGACCGAGGCCGGTCTGGATCTCGTCGCAAACGAGCAGGACGCCCCGCTCGTCGCACAGTCGGCGAACCCCGGCCAGATAGTCCGACGAGGGCACCACCACGCCGCCCTCCCCCAGGATCGGCTCGAGCAGCACGGCGGCGGCAGGCTCTTCGTCGAGCGCGCCCTCGAGCGCGTCGAGGTCGTCGAAGGGGACATGGGTGAACCCCTCGGGCACCGGGGCGAAGGGGACGTGCTTTTCCGGCTGGCCGGTGGCGGCCAACGTGGCCAGGGTCCGACCGTGGAACGACCCCAGCGCGGCCACCACCCGGTGGCGACCGGCCCCCGCCCACCGCCGGGCCAGCTTGATCGCGCACTCGTTGGCCTCGGCCCCCGAATTGCAGAAGAACACTTGACCCCCGGCGCGGCTCGATCCGCCACCGACCAGACGGTCGATCGTGACCGCCACCTCGGGGGCCAGCGCGTTTTGGTAGAGGTTGGAGACATGGGCGAGCGTGGCCGCCTGCTCGGCCACGGCCAATGCCACCACCGGGTGGGCGTGACCCAACGACACGACGGCCAGTCCGCCGATGAAGTCGAGGTACCGACGGCCGTCCGCGTCCATGAGCTCGGTTCCCGACCCGCGTACGAAGACCGGTTCCGGCGGCGTGTAGGTCGCCATCAGGGCCGAGCGGGGCGGCGCGTCGGTCATGGTGCGAACACCATCGTGCCCAGCCCGGCGTCGGTGAACAGCTCGACCAGCAGGGCATGGGGGACCCTCCCGTCGAGGACATGGACGCGGGTCACTCCCTCCTTGACCGCCTGGGCCGCCGCCTCCAGCTTCGGGACCATGCCGCCGTCGACCACTCCTTCTTTGATCATTTGGCCCACGTCGGCCGCGTCGATCTGACCGATCAGCGTGGACGGATCGTCCCGGTCCGCCTGAACGCCCGGGACGTCGGTCAGATACACGAGCTTGTCGGCTGCCAGCGCGGCCGCAACGGCGCCAGCCGCGGTGTCGGCATTGATGTTGTAGGCCTGGCCGGCGGCGCCGATCCCGACCGTGGCGACCACCGGGATCAGCCCCTGGGAGATGAGCCCGTGGACCATGGTGGGGTCGACTCGGAGAATGTCGCCGACGAAGCCGAGCTGGGCGGACCGCTGCTCAGCGGTGATCAGGTGGGCGTCCTCCCCCGAGAGCCCGACGGCCAGCGGTGCGTGCACGTTGATGGCCGAGACGATCTCGCGGTTCACCTTGCCCACGAGAACCATCCGGGCGATGTCCAGGGTCTCGGCATCGGTGACGCGGAGGCCGTCCCGGAACTCCACCGCCTTGCCCAGGCGCTGCATCATCTCGCCGATCTGGGGCCCGCCACCGTGGACGACGACCGGCTGGAGCCCGACCGAACGCAGCAGCACCACGTCCTCGGCGAAGGTCGCCAGGGTGCCGACCGCAGGAGTCGCCTCCTCGGGTGCGTCGCCGAGCTGGTCGGTCGAGCTGGCCAGGGCGTTGCCACCGTACTTGACCACCACGACGTGTCCCGAGAATCGTCGGATGTAGGGCAGTGCCTCGATGAGCAGCGACGCGACCGTCGCCGGGTCGGTCCGGGTCGGCCCGCTCATGAGGTCGTCCGGTTCTCGTCGATGTACCCGTGACCCAGATCGGTCGTCAGCACCGCCCCCGCACCGTTCCCGAGCCCCAGCCGGCAGTGCACCTCGATGTCCCGCCCCGCCATGTGGGCGCGGACGGCGGACTCGTCGTGGGCCACGCCAACCCCCTCCGAGCACACCGTGACTCCTCCGTAGGCGATGGAGACCCGATCGGGGTCGAGGGCGACCCCCGCCGTCCCGAGCTCGCTCAGCACCCGCCCCCAGTAGGGATCCTCGCCGTTGAAGGAACACTTGACCAGCTGGGAGCCGGCGACCCGGTGGGCGGCCTGGTGCGCCTCGTGGTCGGTGACAGCCCCACTGACCCGGATCCGGACCACCTTGGTCGCCCCTTCGGCATCGGCCGCCATTTGGTAGGCGAGTGACGCGCAAACCTCTTCCAGCGCGCCGTCGAACGCTGCTGGGGTGGGCGGCCCGCCGAGGCCGCTCGCCAGGACGAGCACGGTGTCGTTGGTCGAGGTGGCGCCATCGACGCTGAATGAGTTGAACGACGGGCCGACGGCCCGACCGAGCGCCCGCTCGAGCCCGCCCGGGTCGACCTGGGCGTCGGTCGTGATCACCGCCAGCATGGTGGCCAGATTGGGGGCCAGCATGGCCGCGCCCTTGGCCATCGCCCCGATGGAGAACCCGTTCGCGTGGACGAACACTTCCTTGGTGACCGTGTCGGTGGTGAGGATGGCCCGCGCCGCCGCCGTTCCGTGCCGGTCCTCGGGCCCTCGATGGGCGACGACGTTCCCCACCCTTCCGATCACGGCCTCGAGCGGGAACGGCACACCGATCAAGCCGGTCTGGCACACGAGCACCTCGGCCTCTGGCGCTCCGATTCCCTGGCCCACGACATGACACATCCGTGCCGCTGCCGCGAGTCCGTCCACGCCGGTGGCGGCGTTGGCGTTACCCGAGGTCACGACCACGCCCGCCACCATCCCTCCGCTCAAGGCGAGGTGGCGGCGACTCACTTGGACCGGGGCGGCTGCGGCCAGGTTGGTGGTGAAGACCCCGGCTGCCGGGACAGGCCGGCCGTCGGCGGTGGCCACCACGGCCAGGTCGGCGAGCCCGGCTGCCTTGATCCCGACCGACCCACCGGCCGCGACGAAGCCCGCGGGTCCGGTGACGCTCATGGGTAGAGCCCGGTCAGGGGCAGTCCGGTCTCCTCTGGCAGGCCGAGAACGAGGTTGGCGCATTGCACGGCCTGCCCCGAGCCCCCCTTCATCAAGTTGTCCAGAGCGCACATGGCCACCACCCAGCCGCGGCGCTCGTCGACCACCGCGCTCACCTGCGCGCAGTTGGACCCGGCGGTGGCCTTGGTCGAGGGCGGCACACCGGTGACCACGACGAAGGGCTCACGTCCGTAGGCCAGCTGGTAGAGGTCCATCACCTCGCCGCCAGTGAGGGTGTCCTTAGCCAGCGGCGCGTAGCAGGTGGCCAGGATGCCTCGCGACATGGGGGCCAGATGGGGGGTGAAGATGACTGAGGCCCCGAGGATCTGCTCGATCTCGGGCGTGTGCCGGTGGTTGCCGACGCCGTAGGCCCGGAAGTCCTCGTCCACCGTGCTGAAGGCGGTGGCCTGGCTGACGCCGCTACCGGCCCCCGAGACCCCGCTCGCCGCGTCGACCACGATCCCGCTGGTCGACACGACCCCGGCCCGTACCAGCGGGGTCAGGGCGAGTGCGGCGGCGGTCGGGTAGCAGCCGGCCACCGCGACCGCCCGCGCCCGGGCAATCTCGCTCCGGAACAGCTCGGGGATCCCGAACGCGAACGACCCCAGCAGCTCCGGCGCGCCGTGCCGCTGGCCGTACCAGGCCTCGTAGGTCTCCGCCTCGGCCAGCCGGAAGTCCGCGGCCAGGTCCACCATGGCGCCGACCTTCCCCACCAGCCGGGGAACGAGCGCCTGAGACTCGCCATGAGGAAGGGCGAGGAACACGAGGTCCAGCCCGGTGAGCGGCTCGGGCGTCGTCGGGTCGAAACGCAGGTCGCGGTAGGCGCCGGCCAGCGAGGGGTAGCGAACGGCGACCGACTCGCCGGCGTGAGTGGCCGCCATGGCGGTGACGACGTCCATTTCGGGATGCCCGCTGCACAGCCGGAGCAGCTCCAGCCCGAGGAAGCCGGAGGCACCCACGATCCCGACCTTCATTGCCATAACTATACACCTAGACGCATACGTATGGCATAATTATGAATCAGGCATCGGGCGCCAGCGACTGAAGGCGTCGGGTCTTCGGCCATGACGTGAGCGAGGGCCGGCCTCAGATGATGGGCGCAGGTCGAGGACGGCCGGACCAACCCACCTCAGCCGAGCACGCTCTCGAATGGGGTCCATGAGCCGGGACCGAGGGATGACCGGCGGTCAGAGGTGGCTGACGTCAGGCGGAAAGCAGAAGGCCCACCGTGGTCAACGGCCCATGAACGTCTCCGAGGACCGCCACAAACTCGTGCATCGCCGCTCGTCGGAGGAGGTCTCGGCGGGCTTGGCCCGCGGGACCCGCTCGGGCGTCTACCCCGCGGTGCTGGGGGCGACCACCACCGGACCGCCGGATCCGAAGACGAGCCGCGCCATCGCCACCGGCCGTGCCGTCCAGGTCTGGTAGTTCACGGCGAAGGGGGCATAGAGCAACCACCACCTTGAGCCGTCGAAGAAGACAGACTCCTCCCCGGGCCCCGCCCCTTGCGCATTGGACGCGAACCAAGGGCCGGCGGTGGTCGACTGGCAGGGCCCGGTTACCGCGGCACACTCGGCGACTCCCATGGCGTAGGCGGACTCGTTGAACCAGTTGCCCGAGAAGAACAGCCAGAAGTGCCCGGCGGCGTAGACCATGTCGGGAGCCTCCACGATGGGCCCCTCCCACGGCTGGTCGGCGGTCATGAGCGCGACCGGATGGCCGAGGAGCTCGAGGCCGTTGGCCGACAGTCGCTGTACCCAGATCGTCGCGTGGATATCGGGGTTGAAGCTGGCGTTGTCGTCGGACTTCCACACGAGCCACAGCCGGCCCGACGGGTCGACCACCGCGCGTGGGTCGATCGAGCCCAGGTGGTCGAGCTGGCAGACGAGCGGGTGGGGCGAGGTCGAGCGGTAGGGGCCGACCACCGAGGTCGCGGTGGCCACCCCGATGCACTTCTCGAAGGACGAGCCGGTGGCAGCGTCGGCGGCGGTGAACCACATGACGTAGCTGTGGCCGACCCGGAGCACGTCAGGCGCCCAGGTGAACCCCGGGCCGGCCCAGCTGGGCAGCGTCGGCATCGCGTCGACCGCGGGACCGCTCCAGTCGTCGAGCGTGTTCGACACCCGGACCGGGATGTTGGGGGCGAAGAACTGGTCCTGGGAGGAGAACATGACATAGACGCCGTGGGTCTTGAGGATCCAGGGGTCCGACACGTCCTGGCCCGGGGTGATCACCCGCCCCGGATCTTCCAGGCCGACCGGCTGCATGGTCACTGGGCGGTAGGGGGCGGGCGTGCTCGGGCTCACTGCTCGCGTGGCGGGCCTGCTCGGGCTGACTGCCCGCGGCGCCCCGGGCACGCCAAGCATCCACGCGCCGAGGCATGCTCCGACGACCAACGCCACTCGCCCCACCCATCCGAGCCAGTGGGTGCGGCGAGCGTGCTGGGGTCTCCGTCCGATCATCGCTGAGCTGGTCCTCCGCACCATCGTCTCACCTCGCCTCAGCGGAGGACCGCACCCAGCCCCTCGTTGGCGGACGCGACGCAGCGGGCCCGGAGAGCACCGATCTCGGCATCGGTCAGCGTCCGGTCAAGGGCACAGAACCGCAAACGGAAGGCCAGGCTCCGCCGGCCGGGCTCCACGCCCGGGCCTCGATAGACGTCGAAGAGGGTCACCGACTCGAGCGCGTCTCCCCCGGCGCGGCGCAGCACATCGGTCAGGACATCGGCGGGAACGTCGTCGTCGAGCACGAAGGCGAGGTCGACGTCCGAGGATGGGTACCGGCTGACCGGGGCGGCCACGTCGCTACGCCGCTCCACCAAGGCCGGGTCCAAGAAGCGCGGCAGGTCCAGCTCGAACCAGCCCACCCTCCCGGCGCCGGCGCCAAAGCCGGCCACGACGGCCGGGTCGACTTCTCCAGCGGTGCCCACCACCGGTCCCTCGGGGCCAGAGCGGACCTCGGCCGAACGGGTCGGGTGCAGCCCAGGAGGCGTGGTCCCCTCGGCCGGAGGCCGCAGCCGAAGGTCGGCGACTCGCAATTCGTCGGCCAGCGCCCACAGGGCTGCCAGCGCGCTCGTGACGTCGTCGCCGTCGCCGGCGAACACCGCCGAGACCAGCTCGCGCTCGATGGGCAGCGAGGCGACGGCGGAGCCGCCCGACCCGGCACGCACCGCCGAGCGGCCCGTCTCAGGCGGAGCGAAAACCGTGCCCACCTCGAACAGCCGCACCGACCCCTGGCGCCGGTCGCGGTTCCAGGCCAGGGCTCCGAGCAACCCGGCCATCTGGGTCCGTCGCAGCGTGGCCTGGTCGGAGGCCATCGGGTTGGTGATCCGAACCGGCGGCGTGGTCACGCCCACCCGGGCATCGTCGTCGGCGTCCACCAGCGAGGGAGTCCACACCTCGAGCGCCCCCACCCCGACCAGCACGTCTCGGACTCGGCGCCGCTCCCGCTGGTACCGGGTCAGCCCACCGGGCTCGGTCCAGGTCGGCTGACGTCGCTCGATCCGGGAGTACCCGTAGATCCGGGCGACCTCCTCGGCGAGGTCGGCCACGCCGTGGGGCTCGGGGCGGACGTCGGGACGGTTCGAGGGCACCACCACCAAGAGCGCGTCGTCGCCCACCGGGGTGCAGTCGAAGCCGATCGGCCCGAGCAGCTCGGCGACCTCGGCGGTCGACAGGGCTGTGCCCAGCAGTCCGTTGACTCGGGGGGTGGCCAGGGTGATCTCCCTCGGCCCGCCGAGTTCGCCCCTGACATCCAGGGTCCCGCGGGCGACGACCATGCGCGGGTCGCTCGCCCCAACCAGCTCGCAGAACCGCTCGGTCGCCCGGTCGATGCCGAAGGGGTCGGTGCCGCGCTCGAACCGGGCCGAGGCCTCGGTGCGCAGGCCGAGGCGCTTGGAGGTCCGGGCGATGACCATGGGCTCGAAGTAGGCCGCCTCCAGCAGGACCCGGGTGGTGCTCTCCGAGATCTCCGAGCTCGCCCCGCCGAAGATCCCGCCGATCCCGACCGGCTCGCCGCCGGCGTCGCAGATCAGGCAGTCCTCGCCGGTCTCCCCCAACCCTCGTCCGGGCACCCCGAGCACCCGGTCCACCCCGTCGAGGGTCTGAACCACTTCGCCGGGCCGGGCGCGCCGGACCAGGAGCCCCGGGGCACCCAGCCGGTCGAGGTCGTAGGGGTGGGTGGGCTGACCGAGCTCGAGCATCACGTAGTTCGACGCGTCGACGACGTTGTTGATCGGTCGCATGCCCGCCAGCACCAGGCGCCGGGCCAGCCAGCGAGGCGAGGGTCCCACGGTCACCGAGCGCAGCACCCGTACGGTGAGCCGGGGGCACATCTCGGGCGCCTCGACCGCCGCGCTGGCCGCTTCGAACGCCGGCGGGTCCGAGGTCTCGACCGACGGCGACGGCAGGACGAACGGCAGCCGGAAACGGGCGGCCAAGTCTCTGGCGACCCCGGCCATGCTCCACGCGTCGGGGCGGTTCCCTTCGACAGTGATGTCGAAGACCACGTCGGGCTCGATGCCGAGCGCTTCGGCGACCGGCATCCCCGGGGCCGCACCATCGGTGCCCGTGAGGACGAGAAGGCCTTCGGCGTCGTCGGAGAGGCCGAGCTCCCGGCCCGAACAGAGCATCCCTTCGGAAGCCACCCCCCTCATCCGCCGGCGGCCGATCTCCATCCCGCCCGGCAGCACCGTGCCCACTCCGGCCAGCGGCAGCAGGTCGCCCACCCCGAAGTTGAAGGCGCCGCAGACGATCTGAAACTGCTTGCCCCCGGCGTCGACCACGACCTTGCGGATGCGGTCGGCGCCTTCGATCGATGAGACCTCGAGAACCTCGGCCACGACAATTTGCTCGAGACCCTCGCCAATCCGCTCGACCCCCTCGACGATCAAGCCGAGGTCGTCCAGCGCGACGACGAGCTCGTCGACGTCCCGCTCGATGGGACCGAAGTCCTGCAGCCACGACAGCGGAGCACGCACCGGGCCTCCTAGAACTGCCGGAGGAACCGGACGTCGCCCTCGAGCAAGTTGCGCAGGTCGGCGATCTCGTGGCGCATCTGGGCGCTTCGATCGATGCCGAACCCGAACGCGAAGCCCGACCAATCGAGTGGGTCGATGCCCACCGCATCGAACACCGCCGGGTCGACCATGCCGGCCCCGCCAAGCTCGAGCCACCCGGTGCCCGAGCAGGTCCGGCAGCCCGCGCCGAGGCAGATCGTGCAGGTGATGTCGTACTCGGCCGAAGGCTCGGTGAAGGGGAAGTAGGCCGGGCGCAGCCGCGAGTGGACCTTGGGGCCGAAGTAGGCGGTGGTGAAGGTCTCGATGGTCCCGGCCAGATCGGCGAAGGTGATCCCCCGGTCGACCACCAGTCCCTCGATCTGGTGGAACACCGGCAGGTGGCTGGCGTCGGCCGTGTCACGCCGGTAGCAGCGGCCGGGCATGACCGAGTGAATGGGGATGAAGTCCCGGGCGACGGCCGCCTCCATGAGCCGGATCTGCACCGGCGAGGTGTGGGTGCGCAGCACGATGGTCTCGGGCTCCCCGAGCTCCAGATAGAAGCTGTCGTACATGCCCCGCGCCGGATGGGCCGGGGGGATGTTCAAGGCCTCGAAGTTGTACCAATCGGTCTCGGCCTCGGGGCCCTCGGCCACGGTGAACCCCATGGCCACGAACACGTCTTCCAGCGCGTCGCGCGTCGAGGTCACGAGGTGGCGATGGCCCCGCTCGAGCCGGGAGCGCACCGTGTCGCGCACCACCTCGGTGAGATCGAGCCGGTCGGCGTCCAGGGCCGCCGCCCGCTCGGCCGCGCCGAGCTCGCGCCGACGCCGGGCCACCAGGGACTCGAGCTCGCCCCGCAAGTCGTGCAGCTGCTGGCCGACCCGGCGCCGGGCATCGGGGTCCAGCGCGCCCAGGCGGCGATGGGCGGCCGACAGGGACGAGCGCCGGCCGAGGACGGCCGTCTCCACCGCGTCGAGCTCGGCGGTGGAACCCGCTCGTTCGATCGAGCCCACCGACTCCGCCTTCAGCGCGGCCACGTCCAGCACGTGCTCGCTCATCGGCACCCGGCCCGGAGAACCTCCAGCCATCCAGGGATTCTAGGCGGCGGCCACCGGAGGCTCCGGTGCCTCACCGCCCGGCCCGCCGCTGGCGGGACGCCTCGAAGCACAGCACCGCACAGGACACCCCCACGTTGAGCGATTCGGCCCTCCCGGCCATCGGGATCCCCACGGTGGCGTCCAGTTGCGCCCGCACGTCGTTGTCCAACCCGGCCGCCTCGTTGCCGAGCACGAAGGCGCACGGGGCGCGCAGGTCGACCGAGGCGTAGTCGGTGCCGGCCGAGTCGGTCCCGTAGATGGTCACACCGCGCTCGCGCAGCCAGTCGATCGCTCGGGCCACCTCGGGCACCACGGCCAGGGTGACATGGAAGATCGACCCGGCTGACGAGCGGACGGTCTTGGGGTTGAAGGGGTCGACCGTGCCCCCGCAGAACATCACCACGTCCACCCCGGCGGCGTCGCAGGTACGCAGCACGGTCCCGGCGTTGCCCGGATCGCGCACCTCGGCGCAGAGGACCGCGAGTGAAGGGTCCTCGAGGCTCTCGAGCGCGCTGTCGGTCATGCCGAAGACCCCGAAGACCGGGTGGGGGGTGACGGTGTCCGCGACCCGCCTGGCCACCCCATCGGCCAGGGTGAAGACCCGAGCCCCGGCGGCCAGCGCCGCCGACGCCAGCCGCGACACCTCGCGGTCGTCTCGGGCCTCATGGGCGACGAAGAGGGTCTCGAGGACGGTCCCCGCCCCGAGACCGCACTCGATGACCTCGGTGCCTTCGGCCACGAACGCTCGCTCGTTCCAGCGGGTGGCGCGCTTGTGGAGCAGGCGCCGCAGGCGCCGGACCCGCTGGTGGGAGGGGCCCAGCGGCTGGATCAGGAGCCGGTCTCCCCGGCCGAGGGGCCTTGGGCGGTGCTCGAAGACAAAGCGACCAGCGCGCCGAACGCCTCGGCGTCGGTCACCGCCAGGTCGGCCAGGATCTTACGGTCGACCTCCACGCCCGCCCGGTGGAGGCCGGCGATGAACCGGCTGTAGCTGACCCCGTTCTCGCGGGCCGCCGCGTTGATCCGCTGGATCCAGAGCTTGCGGAACTCCCCCTTGCGGGCTCTCCGGTCGCGGTAGGCGTATTGCATCGAGTGCAGGAGCTGTTCGTTGGCCGCCCGGTAGCTGCGGCTCTTGTTGCCGTAGTAGCCCTTGGCCTGTTCGAGCACGGCGCGGTGGTGTTTGCGGCCGGGCACAGAGCGCTTCACCCTGGCCATCTGGGTAGTCCTCCTCGTGTGGTCATCGTGGTTTACGGGGTTACGCCGCGTCTGGGCGGTGCCCTCGACCGCTAGCGGCCGAGCATGCGGCGCACCTGCCGCTCGTCCGCCGGGGCCACGTTGACCTCGCGGGCCAGGCGCCGGGTCCGTTTGGACGGCTTGTTCACAAACAAGTGCGTGCGGAACGCCTGGCGCCGGCGCAGCCGGCCAGTGCCGGTCACCTTGATCCGCTTGGCCGCACCGCGGTCGGTCTTCATCTTGGGCATCTCAAGCGCTTTCCACCGCGGCGTCACCACCAGCCTCAGCCCTCGGCGGGGCCGGCTCGGTCGAGGATTCTTCGGTCGCCTCCTCGCTTCGCTGGCGGTTGGCCCGAGCCGCCGCCGACTGCTTGGCCCGCTTGTCGGGAGCCAGCACCATCACCATGTTGCGCCCGTCGAGGCGGGGTTCGAACTCGACCTTGGCCGCTTCCTTCAGCTGCTCGGCCACCCGGTCGAGGATGCGCTTCCCGAGCTCGGGGTGGAACACCTCACGACCTCTGAACATGATCGTGAGCTTCACCTTGTGGCCCTCGTCGAGGAACTTGGCCACCTGTCGGGTCTTGGTATCGAAATCCCCCGGTCCGATCTTGGGCCGGTACTTCATCTCCTTGATCCCGACGTGGACCGCCTTACGTCGTGACTCCTTTGCCCGCTGAGCCTCGTCGAATTTGAACTTGCCGTAGTCCATGATGCGGCACACCGGCGGATTCGCCATCGGTGCCACTTCGACAAGGTCCAGATCGAGCCCCCGGGCGATCGCCAGCGCGTCAGGAAGGGGCTTGATTCCGAGCTGCTGGCCGTCGGGATCGACGAGGCGAACCTCTCGAGCCCGGATGCGGTCGTTGATGCGGTGCTCGTTGGTGGTCTCAGTGACGATGCGGCATCACTCCTTCCGGTCGGGCGCGCGGCTCGCCGCGGGCCATATGGCGGAGAGCGGGGGGCCTGCGGGGGATCCCGACTGGCCACGCTGACCCGGCGCACCACTGGTCTCCACTGCTCGGTGGCCGGGTGGAGGTGGCGCTTCGCCACCCCGCTTTCCGTTGTGCTCGGCTGTGTAGGGTACCAGCATGTCCAGTCTTTGGACACCTTCGGGCGAACACCGCGTCGAGCGTGACGAAGGCGGCACCGGGTCGGGCCCCCCGGCCCCACCCCCGAGCGGACCCGAGCCCGGCGAACCGGCCGAGGCCGAGGTGGAGGCCCTCAGGGCCCGCCTGGCCGAGACCCCGGCCGAGACCGTGGTGGCCAACCACTGCTACGGGCTCTTTGAGCTGGGCGCCATCTACCTGTCGGCTGACCCGCCCCTTTTGGCCGAGGCTCGCCTGGCCATCGACGCGTTCGGACTGCTGGTCGAGGGCCTCGGCGAACGGCTCGGAGACGCCGCCAACCCGCTGCGCGAAGCCCTGGCCCAGATCCGCCTCGGCTACGTCCAGGTGGAGCGAGCCTCTCGGGCCCAGGGGTCTTCCACCGAAGCGCCCGAGGGCGGCGCGGCCACGTAGCGGGCCAGCGCGCCGGCTCAGCATTTCTCGACCTCGCGGGCTTCGAGACGCCCCAGGTGGCCCGGGCGCACCACGAACAGGACGCGGCGTCCCACCTCGACCTGACGGCTGCCGTCGGCGAGCGCCGTGCAGTGGAAAAAGAACGTGGCCCCGTCCTCCTCGGCCACCGTGCCGACCCCGCGCTCAGGCTCGAAGCTGATCACGACCCCCTGACGGGGCCCGCGGTGCACCGGCCAACGATCGGGGACGCTCAATGGACGATCTTGGCCAGGGCGAGCTCCAAGATGTCGGTCGCCCCCAGCTCCTTGAGCTCCGGGATGAGGGTGTTGATCTGTTCCTTGAGGACCACCGTCTCGACCGCGAACCCGCCGTTGCCGGCCAGCTCCGAGATCGTCGGCGAGCGCAACGAGGGCAGGCGGTCGATCACCGCGGCCCGCCGCTCGGCCGAGACGTTCAACTTGACCAGCACTTTCTCCCGGGCTTCGAGCGTTCCCATGAGCAGGGTGTAGATCTGGTCCATCGCCCGTCGCTTGGCCGGGTCCGACGCCGAGGACGGGTTGGCCACCAGCTCGGTGTGGGAGACGAGCAGGGTGTGGATGATGCGCAGGCCGGCGGACCGCAGCGCGCGGCCCGTCTCGGTCAGCTCGACGATGCAGTCGGCGATGTCGGGCACCTTGGCCTCGGTCGCTCCGTAGGAGAGGGAGATCTCGGCCTCGATCCCGGCCTCGGCCAGGGCCCGGCCGGTGATCCCGGGGTACTCGGTGGAGACGCGCACCCGGCGCCGGGCCCCGGCCAAATCGCCGAGCGAGGTCACCGGCGAGGACTCGGCCACCGCCAGCACGAGGCGCACCGGGTCGGCGCTGGCCTTGGAGTAGGACAGTTCGCCCAGGGACACCACCTCGACACCGCGCTCTTCGATCCAGTCCCGGCCGGTGATGCCCAGGTCGAAGAGACCGTCGGCCACATAGAGCGGGATCTCTTGGGGACGCAGCACCCGGACCGCAGCGATTCGCTCGTCGTGGATCGTTGCCCGGTAGTCCACCGCCGACGAACGGTGCACGCGCAGGTCGGCCGCGGCGAACAGGGAGAGAGTGGCCTCCTCCAGGGATCCTTTGGGCAGGACCAGGCGCAGCATCAGCCCCTCCTCCGGGCGGGAGGCAGGGCCCGCAGGACACCGGCCATGTGCACCGCCGACAGTGCCGCTTCGCGGCCCTTGTTGGTGGTGTCGGACTGGCTCCGCTCGAGCGCCTGGGCCACGTTCTCGGTGGTGAGCACGCCGAAGACGACCGGCACGCCGGTGTCCAGGGCCACCCGGGCCAGCCCGGTGGCGCACCCCCCGGCCACGAAGTCGAAATGGGCGGTGTCCCCACGGATGACCGCCCCCAGGCACACCACCGCGTCCATGCCGCCCATGGCCAGGCGCTGGGCGGCCAGCGGCAACTCGAAGGCACCCGGCACCCAGACCACGCTCAGGTCGTTGCGTTCGACGCCGGCAGTCGTGAAGCCGTCGAGGGCCCCATCGAGCAGCCGGGCGGTCAGCTTCCCGTTGAACATCGCGCAGGCCAGCCCGATCCGCAGGCCCGGGCCCTCGGCCGCCTCGAGCACCCGCTCGCCGAACTGCCGACCGACCCGATCCTGGACCGAGGTGAAGACGCCCGGTTCCAGCCGGGTCTCCTCCGGGCCGCTCACGGTGCGGGCGGGTCGCGGTCCTCGATGACGTCGGCCAGGTTCTCCAGCAGGTGGCCCATCCGCTCGCGCTTGGTCCGCAGGTACGAGATGTTCTCGGCGTTGGGGGTCGACTCGAGCGGCACCCGCTCGACGATGTCGAGGCCGAAGCCTTCGAGGCCGCCGTACTTGACCGGGTTGTTGGTCATGACCCGCATGGTGGTCACGCCGAGGTCCACCAACATCTGCGCCCCGATCCCGTACTCCCGGCTGTCGACCGGGAGGCCCAGCTCCAAATTGGCGTCGACGGTGTCGTGCCCATGCTCCTGCAGGCTGTAGGCGCGGATCTTGTGGCCCAGTCCGATTCCCCGGCCCTCGTGGCCGCGCAGGTAGATGACCACGCCTCGGCCTTCCTGCTCGATGAGGTCCAGCGCGGCCTGCAGCTGGGGGCCGCAGTCGCAACGCAGTGAGCCGAAGACATCGCCGGTGAGGCACTCGGAGTGGACCCGCACGAGCACGTTGTCCTGGCCGGCGATCTCGCCACGCACGAAGGCGAGGTGTTGCTCGCCGTCGAGCAGCGACTCGTAGACGTAGGCCGAGTACTCGCCGCCCCCGGTCGGGATGCGGGCCTGGGCCACGCGCTTCACCAGCATCTCGTTGCGCCGGCGGTACCGGATGAGGTCGGCGATCGTGATGAGGGGAAGTCCGTGAGCCTCGGCGAAGCGCTCGAGCTCCTCCAGCCGGGCCATCGACGACTTGTCGGCAGTCACGATCTCGCACAGCACTCCGGCCGGGTAGAGCCCGGCCGCCCGGGCCAGGTCGACCGAAGCCTCGGTGTGGCCGTGGCGCTTCAGCACGCCGCCGGTGCGGTAGCGGAGGGGGAAGATGTGGCCCGGTCGGGCCAGGTCCGGTGGCCGGGTGGCCGGGTCGATCAGGGCGGCGATCGTGGCCGCCCGGTCGGCCGCCGATATCCCGGTCGTCGTCCCTTTCCGGGAGTCCACGCTCACCGTGAACGCCGTGCGTTGGGACTCGGTATTGGTGTGGACCATGGGCGGGAGCTCGAGCTCGTCGGCCCGTTCGGGCGTGATCGGGACGCAGATGACCCCCGAGGTGTGCTTCAGGAAGAAGGCGATCTTCT
The DNA here is from genome assembly GCA_040414865.1 of Acidimicrobiales bacterium. GTDB lineage: Bacteria > Actinomycetota > Acidimicrobiia > Acidimicrobiales > RAAP-2 > Palsa-461. The sequence continues at coordinate 7,463 of JBEDUR010000121.1, read as the reverse complement.
CGGGCGTGGCGGCCTCGGCCGCCATGATGAGATCGCCCTCGTTCTCGCGATCGGCGTCGTCGACGACGACGACCATCTCGCCGCGACCGATCGCCTCGATCGCCTCGGAAATCGATGCCAGGGCCATTAGGCCGCCACCTCCACTCGCAGGTCGTCACCCAGGCGCTCGACCGACACCAGCCGGCCGCGCCAGAACTGCTCGATGCTGGGCGCGCCCGGACCGGCGAAGACCGGCCGTCCGTCGTCGCCGCCGGCCAGGGCCGGGGCGAGATAGAAGACGTAGCGGTCGACGAGCCCGGCGACGTGAAAGTCGTGAGCCACCCGGGCCCCGCCCTCCACCAGCACTTGGATCGCGCCGCGCTGACCAAGCTCGGCGAGCACGGTCTCGAGGTCCCCCCCGAGCTCGACGGCCGGCCGCACCTTGGCTGCTGGCGGCGCCTTGCCCAGCACCACTCGGAGGGGCTGGCGTTCGGGCAGCGGGCCGGTCTCGGGCCGGAAGGTGAGGGCCGGGTCGTCGGCCCGTACCGTTCCGGCGCCGACCAGGATCGCGTCCGAACAGGCCCGCAGGTGATGGGCATCGGCTCGGGCCGCCTGGCCGGTGATCCACCGGCTGGAGCCGTCGGGGGCAGCGATGCGCCCGTCCAGGGTGAGAGCCAGCTTGAGCACGACCCAAGGCCGGCCGGTCCGTCGGTGCTTGAGATACGGGGCGAGCTGCTCGGTGATCAGTTCCTCGCAGACTCCGGTGGTGACCTCGATCCCGGTCTGGCGCAGTGCCGCGATGCCTTGGCCGCACACGTGCTCGTCGGGGTCCACGATGCCGATCACCACTCGGGCGATCCCGGCCGAAACGATGGCGTCCACGCACGGCGGGGTCCGGCCGTGGTGCGAGCAGGGCTCGAGCGTCGTGTAGAGCGTGGCCCCGCCGGCCTGACCGGCTTCGACCGCCTGGGCCAGCGCCCCCACCTCGGCGTGGTCCCCTCCGGCTGGTGCCGTCAGTCCCTCGAAGGTCGCCCCGCCCTCTCGGGCCACGACCACCGCCCCGACCCAGGGGTTGGGCGCGGTGCGGGGCCGGGCCAGCGCGGCGAGCTCGACCGCCCGGGTCATGTGGCGTCGATCGCCGGCATCCCCATCGGTGCCCGCGACTCGGTCTGTGGAGAGGCTCATAGGCGGCTCGATCCTACCGGGCGGCGCGAGAAGCCCAGTACAGACAGCCTTTGTCGGCCTCCTTGGCCCCGTGCTCACCCACCGCGGGCCTGCAGCGCCCCTCGCCGGATCGCCTCGACCGCCTCCCAAGGAGCGTCCCGCTCGAAGACCGCGCTGCCGGCCACGAAGACGTTCGCCCCGGCTTCGGCCGCCCGCCTGGCGGTGTGCTCGTCGATCCCCCCGTCCACCTCGAGCTCGACCGGCAGCGCCCGCCGGTCGATGGCCCCCCGGACCTCGGTCACTTTGCCCAGCACCTCGGGCATGAACTCCTGGCCCCCGAAGCCGGGGAAGACGGTCATGCACAGCACCAGGTCGACCTGGTCCAGGAACGGCTCGACGGCGGTGGTGGGGGTGTCGGGGTTGGCCGCCAGCCCCGCCCGCATCCCCAGCTCGCGGATCCTTCTGAGCAGGTTGGCGGTGTCTCCCACCTCGACGTGCACCGTGAGCGAGTCGGCGCCCGCCGCCTCGAAGGCCTCGAGGTACCGGCCGGGGTCGGTCATCATCAGGTGGCAGTCGAAGAAGAGGCCGGAGTGCCGCCGGAGCGATGCCACCACCGGGGGGCCGATGGTCAGGTTGGGCACAAAGTGCCCGTCCATGACGTCAACGTGCAACCAGTCGGCCGAACTCGCGACCTCACCCACCGCCTCGGCCAGGTTGCCGAAGTCGGCCGAGAGCACCGAGGGAGCCACCTTCACGGCACCGGGCGGCCCGGGATCGGGCCGGGCTCGCCCCGTCGTTCCCACGGGGACAACCCTAGGTTCGGCTCGGTGGTGGCAGACGAGTCTCCCCAGCACCGACCGTGAGCCATTGTCGGCCCTTCGCCCGCTGACCGCTTGGCGGGGCGATCAGGGGAACCGAGCCCAACACAGGATGCGGCTGAAGGCGTAGAAGTACGGACTCCGTTCGCCCAGCTCGGCCACGAGCCGCTCGCGGTAGGCGGCCAGGAAGTCGCCGAAGCGCTCCTCGCCCAGCGAGGCCTTGATCGGGGTGAGGGCCGAGCCTCGCACCCATTCGACCACGGCGTCGACCGAGGGCAGGAGGTGGCCGTAGACCTGGAGGCGCACGTGCTGGCGCAGCGCGCCCAGCTCGAAGAGCAGCTCGGCGTAGCCGGCCGGCGTGAGCACCGCGTCCGGCGAGAGCAGGCCGTGGTGTGCCGGGGCGAAAGGGGGCGCCGAGGCCACCTCGGCCGCGAGGCGGTGCGAGGGGTGGGTGAAGGCGGCGGGAACCTGGAAGGCCAGCTGGCCGCCCGGCCCGAGCGCCGAGACCAGCCGGGCAAGGAGGCGGCGGTGGTCCGGCACCCAGTGCAGGGAGGCATTGGCGAAGACGAGGCCCATCCCGCGGTCCTCCCACACCTCGATGTCGGCCTCCTCGAAGTGCAGGCCCGCGGCGCCCTGGGCGATCCGGGAGGCGTCGGCCAGCATGCCGGGCGACCGGTCGATGCCTATGGTCTCGCCGGCTCGCAGGTCGCGGTGGAGCTCGGCGGTGAGCTCCCCAGTGCCGCAGCCGAGATCGACGATCCGGCCGCCGTCGACGGGCAGACAGAGCGCCTTGAGGTCGTCGAAGGGCTGCCGACGCTCGGCCGCGAACCGCGCGTACTGGTCGGCGTCCCAGCCGTCGGTCACCGCGGTTCTCCGAGCCTCGTGCCCGCCTCGAGGCGGCCACCCCGCAGCCAGTCGGCGGCGGCCATCGGCCGCCCCCCTTCGGGCTGGACGACGAGGAGGCGCAACCCCCCGTCGGCGGTGGCAACGACGTCCCCGATCAGGGTGCCTGGGGGGCCAGGGGTTCCACCGGGTTCGTGTGCTCTCGCGTCAAGGACCCGGAGCCTGCGCCCGGCAAGGCTCGTGTGGGCCCCGCGGTCCAAACGGACCAAGCCGAGGACCTGGGCGGTCGGCTGGGTCCAGTCGATCTCGAGCTCAGTGGCCTCGAGCTTCGTGGCGTAGGTGACCTCACCCTCCTGGGACACCGGCTCGGGCAGGCCGGCCGCCCCATGGGCCAGCACCTCCACCAGCAGCTCGCCGCCCCGCGCGACCAAGCGCTCCCGAAGCGAGCTCAGGTGCTCGTCGGGCCCCACCTCCAGCTCGGCCCGGGCGTACACGGGCCCGGTGTCGAGGCCCTCTTCGACGGCCATCACACACACCCCGGTGATGGCGTCGCCGGCCAGAATGGCCCGCTCGACCGGCGCCGCCCCCCGCCAGCGGGGCAGGAGGGAGAAGTGCAGGTTGACCATGGGCACCTTGGCCAGCACGGCCGGTGGGATGAGCCGTCCGTAGGCCACGACAACCCCCAGCTCCGGCGGCTCGTCCATGGCTGCCAGCGTGGTCAGCGAGGCGGTCACGGGCAACCCGACTTCGAGCGCAGCCGCCTTCACCGGCGACGGTGCCGTCGCCCTGCCCCGACCCCGGCGACGGTCCGGCCCGCTCACCACCAGGACCACCTCGTGGCCGGCGCCGACGAGGGCCCTCAGCGGCGGCACCGCCATCTCCGGCGTCCCCAGGTAGGCCAGGCGGGCCACCCCCGAATGTTCCGCGTCCGGCGCCGGCCGATGGCCTACAGGGTCGCGAGCCCGTCGGGATCGGCGGCCGGCAGGTTGAGCGCCCGGGCTCGCAGGATGGCCCGGGCCTCCCGCCGCTGGTCCTCGTCCAACCGCTCCACCAACAGGGTTCCGTCGAGATGGTCCACCTCGTGCTGGAAGACCCGACCCTCGTACTCGGTGGCCTCGATGGACAGCTCGTCGCCGTCGAGGTCCACGCCGACCAGGTGGACGGCGTTGGGACGGACGATCGGCCAGCTGAGCCCCGGCACCGACAGGCAGCCCTCCTCGAAGGTCCACTCCCCGCTCGACTCGACGATCCTCGGGTTCACGATCACCCGGGGCCCGTCGCCGATGTCGTAGACGAACAACCTCCGCTGCACCCCGACCTGGTTGGCCGCCAACCCGACCCCAGGGGCGGCGTGCATGGTCGCGATCATGTCCTCGGCCAGCTTGGCCACTCGGGCGTCGATCTCCTCGATCTCTCGAGTCCGCTGGCGCAGCACCGGGTCGCCGTACTGGCGGATGGTGAAGGTGGTCACGGCCGCCCCATGGTAGTGGGACCCCTCAGATCTCGGTCGGGTCGACCACGACCCGGACTCGGTCCCGGGGCCGGGGCACCGCGGCCAGCCGGCTGCACAACCCCTCATGGTCCGCCGCCCGCACCAGCCACCGGTTGCCTGCGATGGCCGAACCCTCCAGACCGAGGGCCTCGAAGTACGAGTCGGCGCCGGGGCCGGACAGCTCGGCCAAGGCCGCGAAGGGCGGCAGGCCGAGCTCATCGCGCATGGCCAGCTCGGGGCCGACGAAGCGGTCCGGGTCCCCGGCGGTTGCCGCCGCCAGGACCTCGTGGTCGGGCAGCCGGGTTTGGACGACGACGATTCCGGCCCCCTGGGTGGCGCGCCCGCCGACCAGTCGCCCGGCCCGGGCCAGCAACGCGAGCGACTGTTCGCCGGCGGAAAGGCGGGGCGCGAGCAGATGGAGATCGAAGTCCAAGAAGGCCACGACCGAGGCCCGCCGCACCCGATGCAAGACCGCCTCGGTGCCGACCACGACCGGGGTGTCGGGGATCTCCCCGGTCTCGCCCGACACCTCACCCACCTCCCGGCCACCGAGCGCCGCCAGCTCGTCGCGGATGCGGCTCACCCCGACCCGGAGCACTTTCAGCCGACCCCCTCCGCAGGCGGCGCAGAGTCGGGGGCGGATGCGGCCGCAGGTGGCACAGCTCAGCCGGTCATCGGTCTCGGCAACCGATCGCCCGCACCGCTCGCAGCGGGCCAGCTCCCCGCAGCGGACGCAGGCGAGCAGCCGGCCCCTCCCCCGCCGGTTGTAGACGACGAGAACCGGGAGGGGGTGCTCGGCGCGGATGGTCCGCACCAACTCCTCGGAGTACAGCCCGGTTCTCGGGTCCGCCCCCCGCCGGTCGATCACGCGCACCGCCGGCCAGGCCCCGCGCTCGAGGTCCCGCGGCACCGTGACAACCGAGCAGGCATGTACCAGGGCAGCGCTCGGGGTGGCCGAGGTGAACAGGCACGGTGTCCCATCGCGGCGGCACCGCTCGGCCACCACCGCGGCCGCGTCGAACTGGGGCGAGCGCTCCTCGCGATAGGCCTCGTCGTGGGCGTCGAGAACCACCGCCGCCGCCACGCGACCGGCGGGGGCGAACGCGCCGGAGCGGGCCCCGACCACGACCGGCCAACCCGCGGCGGCCTCCGCCCACGAGCCAGCGGTGGCGAGCCCCCGGCGCCTGAGCCGGGCTCCGAGGCGCTCGGCCCAACCAAGCTCGGGGACGCAGACGAGCACTGGGCCGCCCGCGCCCAGACAGGCGGCCACCACCACCTCGAGCAGATCGGTGGCCGGACCCGCCCGGATGAGCGTCGGGCGCTCGAGACGCTCGAGGGCGGCGGCCGCCTGGACGGCCAGCGGCCCCTTTGGGGCGGCCGAGTGCGGCCCGGGAGCCGGCGGGCGGGGCAGCACACGGACGGCTCGTTCCGGCGATGCCGCCGAGAGCAGCACGCGCTGCGGCCCGGCCCACCGCCAGGACGCCCACGCGCTCACGTCCACCACCGGCTCCGGCGGGCCGAGGCCGGTCACCTTGGCCAGGGGTTTGATCTCGCGTCCGGGCTCGGGTTCGACCCCGTCGGCCACCACCCAACCGCCGACCCGGCGGCCATGGAGGGGAACCCGCACGCGTGTCCCGATCCCGACCGCGCCGTCGAGGGCCGGCGGCACTTCGTAGTCAAAGCTCCGGTCGAGTGCAGCCACGTCGGGCAGCACCCGCACGACGCGCACCGCTCCGGCCCGGTGCGCGCGTTGGGCTAGATCCCGAGTGCCCGCTTCAGGTCGTCGACCTTGGGGGTCGCCTCCCAGGTGAACTCCTTCTCGCCCCGGCCGAAATGGCCGTAGGCGGCCGTGCCCCGGTAGATGGGGCGGCGCAGATCGAGCTCCTCGATGATCGCCGCCGGGCGCAGGTCGAACAGCTCGTCGATGACGCCACAGATCTTGACCGGGTCGACGCTCTCGGTGCCAAAGGTCTCGACGAGCAGCGACACCGGCCGGGCTACCCCGATGGCGTAGGCCACCTGAACCTCGCACCGGCGGGCCGCGCCGGCGGCCACCACGTGTTTGGCGACCCAGCGGGCGGCATAGGCGGCCGAACGGTCCACCTTGGAGGGGTCCTTCCCCGAGAACGCCCCACCGCCGTGGCGGGCCATCCCGCCGTAGGTGTCGACGATGATCTTGCGACCGGTCAGCCCGGCGTCGGCGTGCGGGCCGCCGAGTTCGAAGCACCCGGTTGGGTTGATGAGGACCGCGACGCCCACGGTGTCGAGGTCGGTCGGCAGCAGCGGCTCGATGATCTGCTCGGTGAGGTCCGGAGCCAGCAGGTTCTCGATGTCGATGCCGGGCTGGTGCTGGGTCGAGATGAGCACCGTGTCCACCCCGACCGGTCGGCCGTCCTCGTAGACGACGCTCACCTGGGTCTTGCCGTCGGGGCGCAGGTAGGAGAGGGATCCCAGCCGCCGCACCTGGGTCAGCCGCTGAGACAGGCGGTGGGCCAGCCAGATAGGCAGCGGCATCAGATCGGGGGTCTCGTCGCAGGCGAAGCCGAACATCATGCCTTGGTCGCCGGCACCCTGGGCGTTGTGCTTGTCCTCCCCGCCTGAGCCGGTACGCAGCTCGTAGGCATGGTCGACGCCCTGGGCGATGTCGGGCGACTGCTTATCCAAGGCGACGAGCACCGCACAGGTGTTCCCGTTGAACCCAGTGGCGTCGTCGTCATAGCCGATGTCGCAAACCGTCCGGCGGGCGAGGGCCGTCACGTCAATGGTCGCCTCGGTCGACACTTCCCCGGCCACCACCACGAGCCCGGTGGTGAGCAGCGTCTCGCAAGCGACCCGGCTCGTCGGATCTTGTTGGAGCAGTGCGTCGAGGACCGCGTCGGAGATCTGGTCGGCCATCTTGTCGGGGTGGCCCTCGGTGACGGACTCCGAGGTAAAGGTCCAGCGGTTCATGATTGCTCCTCTTGAGGGGGGATGCGGTGGTGCCGCAGCCGGGCGATGGCGTCAACCACGGCCCGGGCGACCTCGGCCTTGCTGGCCAGCGGCACGTCTGTCTGGCGGCCGTCTGACCCGAGGATCAGAACCGCGTTGGTGTCGTGGGCGAACCCGACACCGGGGGCGGCCACGTCGTTGGCGACGACCAGGTCAATCTGCTTGGTGGTGAGTTTTTG
>JBEDUR010000120.1:0-4618 GCA_040414865.1 Acidimicrobiales bacterium | reverse complement strand
TGAGCAGGTTGGCAGCATCGATGGCGCCTTCGGCGGCACCCGCTCCGACGAGTGTGTGCAGCTCGTCGATGAACAGGACGACCTGGCCGTCCGAGCCTTCGATCTCTTTGAGTACGGCCTTGAGGCGATCCTCGAACTCGCCGCGAAACTTGGTGCCGGCCACCAGGGCGCCCAGGTCTAGCGCGACCACGCGCTTCCCCTTGAGGCCCTCTGGCACATCCCCCTGCGCGATCCGCTGCGCGAGCCCCTCTGCGATCGCGGTTTTGCCCACGCCAGGCTCGCCGATCAAGACTGGGTTGTTCTTGGTCCGGCGGGACAGGACCTGGATCACCCGCCGGATCTCCTCGTCGCGCCCGACGCCCGGGTCGAGCCGGCCTCGCCGGGCGGCTTCGGTCAAGTCCAGGCCGTAGCGCTCGAGCGCCTGGAAGGTCTCCTCGGGGGTCGGGGTCGTGACTCGGTGGCTGCCCCGCACCTCGCGCAGCGCGTTGAGGAGCTGATCCCGGTTGGTACCGAGCTCGTCGGCAAACGCGAGCAACAGGTGCTCGATCGAGAGGTAGTCATCACCGAGATCGGCCCGGAGCTGGTCCGCCGTCTCGAGCCCCTCCCGGGCGGCCCGTCCGAGAGCCGGTTCCTGGCCCCCCACGGCGCGAGGCAGGCGGCTCCGCGCCTCAGCCAGCCGGGCGGCGATCTCGTCGGGCGAGACGCCGACCCGTTGCAGCACCGGGCGGGCGATGGTGTCGGGGTCGGCCAAGACCGCCGAGAGCAGGTGGGCCGGGGTGACCTCCGGGTTGTTGGCTTCGGCCGCCATCGTGGTCGCGCCGGAAAAGGCCGCCTTCGTCTTCTCGGTCCATCGCTGAGGGTCAAGGGGCATGGTCAGGCTCCTTGGATCCGTTCGTCACTTCCGTACCGGCCGGCGAGAACCCCGGTAGGGGATCGGCGAGACGTCGAGCGGGACCAACTCCCTTCGGTAATGCCGGTGGGCCCGTTCCAGCGCCTCCCTGGCCTCCCGCCGGATCTGGTCCACTTGGGCGTGGAGTTGGAGCACCTCGGCCTCGAGCTCGAGCAAGCGCCGGACTCCCTCGAGGTTCACGCCCGCCGCGGTCAGCTCCTGGATCCTCCGGAGGCGGGCCAGGTCCAAGTCGCTGAACCGGCGGGAGCCGCCCGGGGTCCGGACCGGGTCGAGCAGGCCCTTGCGCTCATAGACGCGCAAGGTTTGGGGGTGGACCCCGGCCAGCTCGGCGGCGACCGAGATGACGTAGACGGCCCGGTTGGCGCCCGCCGGGCCGCCGTCGGTGTCGGCGCTTCGGGATTCCATCGGGCTCACACCTCCTCGAGGTGTTCGCGCGGCGCCGGGTTGGTCAGCTTGGCCAGCGCCTCGACCGCCTCCCGCTGATCGTCAGTCAGCGAGCTCGGCACCAGAACGTCCACCTTGACCAGCAGATCGCCCGGTTTCGAGCCGTTGCGGGCCGAGGGGACGCCCCGACCCCGCACCCGGAGGGTGGTTCCGGCGGCGGTCCCGGGGGCAACCCGGACCTTCACCGGCTCGTCCAGCGTGGGCACGGAGATCACCGTTCCAAGAGCCGCTTCGGGGAACGTGATCGGCACCGTGTAGGTGAGGTTGCTCCCCCGCCGCCCAAACTTCGAGTGCGAGCCGGCGTGCACGACGACGTAAAGGTCACCCGGCGGAGCCATGCCCTGCCCGGGCGCACCGCGGCCTTTCACCCGGATGCGTTGGCCGTCCTCGACCCCGGCCGGGATGCGCACCTTCACCTTCCGGTTCCGGCGCTCGACGCCGGTGCCGTTGCAGGTCGGGCACGGGGTGTCGACCAGCACCCCACGGCCGTTGCACTTCGGACAGATCGTGGACAGCGAGAACAGTCCCTGGTTGTCGTCGAGGACCCCTCGGCCGTTGCAGCGGTCGCACACGTGGGTGGAGGTCCCGGGGGCGGCGCCGGTGCCGTTGCAGGTCCTACAGCGCGAGTCCTGGGGGACGTTGACGGTGGTGGTCACGCCTCGCACCGCGTCTTCGAACGACAGGTGCAGCTCGGCCTCGATGTCCTCGCCGCGTTGGGGTCCTGCGGCACGCCGACGACCGCGCCCGAACAGTCCCCCGAAGAGGTCACCGAGGTCGCCCAAGTCCTCCATCCGGAACGTGCCGCCGGAACCAGGCGTGCCGAACCCGCCGGCCATCGGACCGAGCCGGCGAGCCTCGTCGTACTCCTTGCGGGTGGCGGGATCGCCCAGCACGTCGTGCGCGGCCGAGATCTCCTTGAACCGGTCCTCAGAACCGGGGTGGGCGTCAGGGTGGTACTGCTTGGCGAGCTTCCGATAGGCGCGCGTGATCTCTTTCTCGGAGGCGTTCTGTGTCACCCCGAGGATCTTGTAGTAATCCTTCTCGAACCACTCGCGCTGGACCGGCAACTCAACCCCTTACCTTGACCATCGCCGCGCGGAGAGTCTGACCGCGCCAGCGGTAGCCGGGACGCATCACCTCGTCGACCCTCATGCCCGGCTCGTCGTCCTCCTTGGTCTCGGCGTGGGCGACCGCGTCGTGGACGGACGGGTCGAAGGCGACCCCCACCGCGTCGACCCGTTCGAGGCCCTCTTTGGCCAGAGTGTCCGTCAACTGGTCGCGGGCCCGCCGCAAGGCTTCGGCCTCGACGGACTCGGTGCCCTTGACGGCGGTCGACTCGGACGAGCCCTCGGACGCCTCGTCGTCCTCGGTCGAAGTGCTGCTCCGGTCGAGGTGGGCGATGGCCAGATCGAGCGTGTCGAGCGCCGGCAGCAGCTTGGTGATCAGATCCGACGCTGCCCGGGCACCCTGCTCCTCTTGGAGCCGGAGCACCCGCTTGCGGTAGTTGGCGAAGTCGGCTTGGGATCGCTGGAGCGCGGCGAGGTACTCGTCGCGCTCGGCGATCACGGCTGCCACGTCGGTCAGGATCTCCGAAGCGGCCTCGTCGACCTGCCCGGGATCGCCGCTCTGCGGGACCGGTCCGGGCTCTGCCGGGCCGGTCTCCACGTCATCGACGTTCTGCAGCCCCTCGACGCCTTCACCGACCGCCCCGCCCGGTCCGTTGTCGGCGGACCGGTCGGGCTCGGGACGGTAGGTCATTTTTCGTCGTCGACGATCTCGGCGTCCACGACCTCGTCGTCGGCGGCATCGGTGTGCTGCTCGGCGCTTGCGTCGTCGGCCGCACTGGCCTGAGACGCCTGCTCATAGAGGCGCTGGGAGAAGCTCTGGCTGGCGGTCATGAGCGTCTCGGTCGCCGTCTTGATGGCCTCGACGTCGGATCCGCTCAGCGCGTCCTTCACCCCTTGCAAGGCGCCCGAGACGGCTTCGCGCTCGGAGCCCTCGATCTTGTCGCCCTGCTCCCTGAGCAGCTTCTCGGTCTGGTAGACGAGGGTGTCGGCCGTGTTGCGGACCTCGGCCTCCTCCCGGCGGCGTCGGTCGTCTTCGGCGTGGGCCTCGGCGTCGCGGACCATCCGCTCGATGTCGTCCTTGCCCAGCGCCGACTGGCCGGTGATGGTCATCGACTGCTCTTTGCCGGTCGCCTTGTCCTGGGCGGCCACATGCACGATCCCGTTGGCATCGATGTCGAAGGTGACCTCGATCTGGGGGATCCCACGGGGGGCCGGAGGCAGGTCGACCAGCTGGAACTTGCCCAGCGTCTTGTTGTACGACGCCATCTCGCGCTCACCCTGGAGAACGTGGATCTCGACTGAAGGCTGGTTGTCCTCGGCGGTCGTGAAGATCTCCGAGCGCTTGGTCGGAATGGTCGTGTTCCGCTCGATGAGCCGGTGCATGACCCCGCCCTTGGTCTCGATCCCCAGGCTGAGCGGGGTGACGTCCAAGAGCAGGACGTCCTTCACCTCGCCCTTCAAGACCCCGGCCTGGACGGCGGCGCCGACGGCCACCACCTCGTCCGGGTTGACCCCCTTGTGGGGCTCCTTGCCGGTGAGCGACTGGACCAGCTCTTGGATCGCCGGCATCCGGGTCGCGCCCCCGACCAGGACCACGTGGTCGATGTCGGAGACCTGCAAGCTGGCGTCCTTGATGGCGGACTCGAAGGGTCCCTTGCACGCCTCGACCAGATCCGCGGTCAGCTCGTTGAACTGGGCGCGGGTGAGCTTCACGTCCATGTGCTTCGGACCCTCGGAGGTGGCGGTGATGAAGGGCAGGTTGATCTGCGTGTCCTGCACCGAAGACAGTTCGATCTTCGCCTTCTCGGCCGCCTCCTTCAGGCGCTGCATCGCCATCTTGTCGGCGGAGAGGTCCACGCCCTCGGTGTCCTTGAAGGTCTTGACGAGCCAGTCGATGATGCGCTGGTCCCCGTCGTCCCCGCCGAGGTGTGAGTTGCCGGAGGTCGACTTGACCTCGAACACGCCGTCACCGATCTCGAGCACCGACACGTCGAAGGTGCCGCCGCCGAGGTCGAAGACGAGGATGGTCTGGTCGGCGCCCTCCTTGTCGAGCCCGTAGGCGAGGGCCGCTGCGGTGGGCTCGTTGATGATGCGGAGCACCTCGAGGCCGGCGATCTGCCCTGCCTCCTTGGTCGCGGTGCGCTGCGCGTCGTCGAAGTAGGCGGGAACGGTGATCACGGCCTGGCTGATCGTGTCG
>JBEDUR010000119.1:0-59212 GCA_040414865.1 Acidimicrobiales bacterium | reverse complement strand
CCGAACCACATCGATTAGGGCTCTTCCCCGGGCGACCTCGTCACCATCGATGCACGGCCCGATCCGCCCTCGCCCGCCCGCGCATGCCCCATCTGGCCAGGTAGTTTCCTCCTAGGCTTCCGAAGGCGGAGGAGGTACCGGGAAATGGGACTGTTCCAGCGAGCGCACGACATCGTCGAAGCGAAAACCAACCGGGCCCTCGACTCAGCCGAGCGGCCCGACGAGATGCTCGACCTCTCCTACGAGAAGATGCTCGAGCAGATCACTCAGGTGAAGCGGTCACTTGTCGACATCTCCGCTTCCCGCAAGCAGCTCGAGCTGCAGGAACAGCAGCTGCAGCACTCGGTCGATCATCTCGAGGACCAGGCCAAGCAGGCGCTCTCGGCCGGTCGCGAGGACCTGGCCAAGGAGGCCCTTGCCCGGAAGGCCACGGCCCAGTCCCAGATCGACGCGATGGATCCGCAGCATCAGCAGCTGGGTGAGGAGGAGGAGAAGCTCGAGCAGACCCTGGCCGCTTTGCAGCAGCGCGTGAACCAGTTCCGCTCGCAGAAGGAAGTGCTCAAGGCGCAGTACACCGCATCCAAGGCGATGTCTGGCGTCGACGAGAGCGTGGCCGGGATTTCAAAGTCCCTCGGCGACTCCGGCGCGGCTCTCGAGCGCGCTCAGGACAAGATCGCCAACATGCAGGCCCGGTCGAGCGCGTTAGACGAGCTGCTGGAATCGGGTGCGCTCGAAGACGTCGGCAGCGGGGACGACGACGTTCAGCGGGAGCTCGACGAGGTCTCGTCGAAGTCCAACGTCGACCAGGAGCTCGCCGCCCTGAAGGCGCAGATGGGATCGTCGGCTGCCCTCGATAGTGGGTCAAGCTCGGATAGCTCCAGCTGAGTCCCCCGAGTCGCCCGGCCGTTGTGTCGGTGCCGGGCTTGGCTCGACCTATTGTTTGACCGTTCGAGCGGGGTTACGTCACAAAACGCCGCCCACCAGACTCCTGAGCATGGAGGTTTTATGACCGCAGTCCAGGACCGGCTCCCCTTCAAGGTCGCCGACCTCGGCCTCGCCGCGTTTGGCCGCAGGGAGATCGAGCTGGCCGAGCACGAGATGCCCGGTCTCATGGCCATGCGCGCGGAGTTCGGCGAGTCCAAGCCGCTTGCGGGGGCGAGGATCACCGGGTCGCTTCACATGACGGTCCAGACCGCTGTGCTCATCGAGACCCTGGTCGCGCTCGGGGCCGAGGTCCGCTGGGCGAGCTGCAACATCTTCTCCACCCAGGATCACGCCGCGGCGGCGGCGGTCGTCGGTCCGAACGGGACCCCAGAGGATCCGCGGGGTGTCGCGATCTTCGCCTGGAAGGCCGAGTCGCTCGAGGACTACTGGTGGTGCACAGAGCAGGCCCTCAGCTGGGACGACGATGACGGGCCGAACTTGATCCTCGATGACGGCGGCGACGCCACGCTCTTGGTCCACAAAGGCGTCGAGTACGAGAAGGCGGGAGCGGTCCCCGACCCCTCGACCGCCGACAGCGCCGAGTTCGCGGTTGTGCTCGGCCGCCTGGCTGAGAGCTTCGCCACCAATCCCAGGCGATGGACCCAGCTGGCCAATGGTGTCCGCGGAGTGACGGAGGAGACCACCACCGGTGTCCACCGGCTCTACGAGATGGAGCGAGCTGGCTCGCTCCTGTTCCCGGCGATCGACGTCAACAATTCGGTCACCAAGTCCAAGTTCGACAACAAATACGGATGCCGCCACTCGCTCATCGATGGGATCAACCGGGCGACCGACGTGCTCATCGGCGGCAAGACGGCCGTGGTCTGCGGGTTCGGAGATGTTGGCAAGGGGTGTGCCCAATCCCTGGCCGGTCAGCACGCCCGGGTCGTGGTGACCGAGGTCGATCCGATCTGCGCGCTCCAGGCAGCGATGGAGGGGTATGAGGTCACAACCTTGGAGGACGTTGTCGCCGTTGCCGATATCTTCGTGACGGCCACGGGCAACAAGAACGTCATCACCGCCGAGCACATGGCCCAAATGAAGCACCAGGCGATCGTGGGCAACATCGGACACTTCGACAACGAGATCGACATGGCGGGTCTCGCCGCAGTGCCCGGGATCACGCGGGTGAACGTCAAGCCTCAGGTCGACAAGTGGGTCTTCCCCGACGGGCACGCGGTGATCGTCCTCTCGGAGGGACGGCTGCTGAACCTGGGCAACGCCACCGGGCACCCCAGCTTCGTGATGTCGGCCTCCTTCACCAACCAGACGATGGCCCAGATCGAGGTGTTCACCAGGGCAGATCACTACGAGAACAAGGTGTACGTGCTGCCCAAGTACCTCGATGAGAAGGTGGCCCGACTGCACCTGGAGGCGCTGGGCGTGAAGTTGACAACGCTGACTGACGCGCAGGCCGCCTACCTCGGCGTGCCGGCCGAGGGTCCCTTCAAGCCGGATAGCTACCGGTACTGAATCCGCGCTGTCCGGCCGCTCAACCGGTCAGCCTGGCGCTTGCCAGCACCGTACCGTGCTGGTCGACCAGCCAGGCCGCCTGCACTTCATTGGTCGGCACCCCGAGCGGGTAGGCCCAGCTGCCCGAGCCGGCGTAGACGTAGAAGGAACCCATCGTGACCGCATGGCCGTGCACCTGTACTTTGCAGCTGATCAAACCGGTGGTCGGCATCCCGTGGACGGACATGAACAGCCAACCGGGATGGCCGGGCGTGAGGTAGACCTCCCCCTTCACCACCTGGTGAGACGTCAGTTCGGCCACGACCACGGGCGCCGATGGCGCAGCAACCGGAGTCGTCGCCCCGCCCAGCCCGAAGGCCAGGCCGAGCCCGAGGCCGAGCGTCCCAGCCACAGCTGCCGACAGCGACGCAAGCCGCCGTCGGCTGAGCCGGAACACAGAGAGGGGCCTCGTGCCGAATCGCCTGGGGCGCAGCACGCCCATCCGCTCGAACAACCGGGTCTCGAAGCCGGGCGGCGGTTCGCTGGCCGGTGCCAGAGTCAACAGGGCGTCAGCCGCGCCCGATAGCCGGTCGACCTCCTCGCGACAGGCAGCACACCCTTCGACGTGGACGAGCACGGACGTGCGCTCCATCCCGCTCAGGGTTCCGAGCGCGAGCTCCGGAAGGTCGTCATAGACCCGGCGGCATTCGTCCGTCGAGCTCATGGCTGGGCCACCCGCACGTCAAGTGCTCTTCGCATCTTCTGCAGCCCGGCGCGGATCCGGGTCTTGGCCGTGCCGAGAGGGATCGACTCCTCCCTGCTGACCGCCTCGGCGCTCAGCCCATAGACGACGGCCAGAACCAGCGCTCGGCGCTGCTCGACCGGCAGGCTCCGGAGCGCTTCGGCCAGGTCCCCGTCGGGGAGGAGTGCCACGGCGGCCTCCTCGGTCGAGCGATCCTGGCTGACCTCGCCGAGGAGCAGGAAGCGTGTCGGATCCATTGGCGTCGCCCGACGGAGGCGCATGGCGTCAATGGCCAAGTTCCTGGTGATGGTCAGCACCCAGGTGGCGGCAGATGCACGGCGAGCGTCAAAGATCTGGGCATGCCGCCAGACCCGGGTCAGGGCCTCCTGGGCGACGTCCTCGGCCGCTTGGGCGTCACCGAGCATCGACACGGCCAGCCCGAAGACCCGGCGCTGGTACCGGCGTACAAAAGCGACTGCCGACGCCTCGTCGCCGACGGCCATGCCGGCCAGCAGCGCCTCGTCGGAGAGTTCACTCACCTGGTTTCGCCCGCTCTCCCTCCACAGGCCCCGATTTTCCCATTGCCGGTTATACGGTGTGGTACCAGGATCGGATTGACCGGGTCAGCACGCTTGGACCGAATATGGCGACGGTCCAATCCGAGGAGCCCCGTCGGCCGTAATGAAACTGTCGGGTTAGGGCCACGGGCCATCCGACTGAGTCGAGTCACCAGCGACAAGGAGGACCATTGACCCCAATAGCCCTGCAACGAGGACGCATCGGGACCCGTCTGGCTCGGATGGCCGCCGCAGCCGCCGTGGCGGGAGGCCTCGGCGCCTTGGCGCTGGCGGCGCCTTCCCCGGCGGGGGCGAGCAGCCATGGGAGCACAACCGTGAAGCTGACGAGCCACTCGGGGTACGGCAAGATCCTCGTGACGTCCAGCGGCATGAGCGTGTACGTCTTCACGGCGGACGCGGCCAACAAGTCCAACTGCACCGGGGCCTGCCTGAGCCTCTGGCCGCCCGTCACGGTCAAGAAGGGCACCAAGCCCACGGGCGGACCTGGCGTGCAGCACCTCGGCACCATCCCCGACGGCAGCAAACTCCAGGTGACCTGGAATAAGCACCCGCTCTACACCTACACGCTGGACACCAGCGCCGGCATGGTCAACGGCAACGGGGTCATGGCCGGATCGCACATCTGGTACGTGGCGACCAGCAGCCGAGTGACCAGCAGTTCGTCGGGATCCGGGTCCACGCCCACAACCGCCGGCTCCTCCGGAGGATCGGGCGGGTCGGGCGGTTACGGGTATTGATCCCCGGCCCGTCCGCGAAGGAGTGAAGCCGTGAGCTCCTCGGCGACGACGGTGCGCCGTGCCCGCTTGTCCCGAACGGCCATGGCCGATGACCGGGGGGGATGGGGATGGCTCCGCTGGCTCCGAGGAGACGGGCCGAGACGACCGACGGTCGTGGTCACCACACTGGCGGCCTCGGCCCTCATGGTCGCCTCGGGCGCCATCCATCTCCATCTCTTCACGGTCGGGTTCAGCGGCCTCCCCACGATCGGCCCCCTCTTCCTGCTTCAGGGGATCGGCTCGATCGTGGCGGCACTGCTCGCCTCGGCGTTGAGGTGGGCGGCGACGGCCCTGCTCGGAGGCGCGGCCATGCTGGCGACGCTGGCCGGGTTCTTGGTCTCGGTTAACTACGGCATCTTCGGCTTCCAGGACACCTTCGTGGGCACCAACCAGGTCGCGGCGTTCGTGATCGAGATCGTCGCCGCCGTGCTGTTCTTGACGGCGGCGGCGGTCGCCCTGGCTCCCCGGGGGCGCGAGCGCCCCCGGGGAGGTGCGGTCGCGGAGCCCTGATCCGCTGGGTCAGCCCTCGTACGGCTCCAGGCCGAGCAGCGGAAGGCACGGCTCGAGGCCTTCGATGGCCACGTCGCTTCGGCGCACGTCGGCAAAGCGCTCCTTCGTGAGGACGAAGCGCGTCGCCGGGGCGCCGCCGCTCGGTCGCGGCAGGCGGATGGAGCCGTCGGCCTGATAGCCGACACCCAGCGACACCCGTTGTGAGGCCGGATTGTCATCGAAGGCCTCGCTCTCGGCTCGCAAGGCGCCGAGGCCGTCGAACGCGAGGTGCAGAACGGCTGATCGCATCTCCTTGCCCAGGCCTTGCCCCTGGAACCTGCGGCTGAGCCACGAGAAGGTGCTCACCGTACGGACCTTGGCGAACTCGACCCCGACTAGCTCCTGGCCGCCCACCGCCCGGCCGTCCAGCACGACCGCGAAGACGAGTACCCACCACTCCGGCGAGGTCCTGGCGCGGGCCGACCACTGGCCCTTGAGCCATCGGACGGTGCCTGGCCCGGGTTCGTAGAAGGTGGCGTCACCGTCGAAGGGTTCGGTGCCGGGCCGCACCACCCCGCCGGCGTGGTGAACCGCCAACTCGAGCAGAAGCCGGTCGTCGGCGTAGCGCAGCTCGAGGCGCGGCGTGCGGACGGACAAATCGAAGAAAGGCCAGTAGTCGCGCACGTCCTCAGGCATCGGTGTCCTCTCTCTCCGTTCTGTCGGCGGCCAGCTGGCGGTCCCGATCGCGCCACATCGCGCCGCGCTGGCGGTACAGCGCCTCGTAGAGGAGCAGGGCGCCGGCGTGCCCGACGTTCAACGAGTCGGCTTGTCCGAGCATGGGGATCGCCACCAGCTGGTCCACCGCCGACCGCCAGAAGCTACTCAGGCCGGAGCGCTCGGAGCCCAGGACCATGGCGACCCGCGCGCCATAGCGGGCCTGCCGGTACGAGATGGACACGTCAGGGTCCGCTCCAATCAGCCCGAAGCGGTTGGCGCACAGCCACCCGAGCGCGTCGGAGGGGGTCGCGACAGCCACCGGGGTGGACAGCACCGTGCCCATCGACGCCTTGATCACGGTCGGATGGTCCAGCCGGAGCTGCCCCCCGACGACGATCACCCCGCAGGCCCCGGCGGCATCCGCGCAGCGTATGAGGGACCCGAGGTTGCCGGCCAGCTCCGGGGTGTCGAGCACGAGGAGCCGGTCGACCGGCCGGGGCCGCAGCGACCACAGGTCGACCGACCGGCGGGCAGCGATGGCCACCAGGCCGTCGGGACCGTCGCGGCCGGCGAGGCGTCCAGCGAGGCGCGTCCCGACGCGCAGGACCGGAACGCCGTCAGCAAGTAATTGCTCGAGCACCTCGAGCGCCTCGGGCCCTCGGGTCAGCTCGGGACAGACGAACGCCGCCTCTATCGAATGGTGGGCGTTGAGCGCTGCCCGGACCATCCAGACGCCCTCGAGAGCCAGCCCTGACCCCTTCTCGGTCCCCCGGTGCGCTCGGATGCTCCGGTAGCGACGTACCAACGGATGCTGGGGACCCGCTGGGAGCAATCGATCGTGAACTTCGGGCACTGCCGCCTCCTCGCTCGAGGCGGGAGGGGCAGCGCGCGGCTCAGCTCATCGGAGCATGGGAAAGCGCGCCGAGTCTCCCGCCGCTTCCTCCGACGCATTGGTGGAAGCGGCGGGAGCCAAGCCCTGGGGGGTTCACTCCCCCTCGCTGGGCCCGTCTCGACCCAAGAGGGCCATCGGGTCGCACCACCCAAACCCTACCCTCGAGTCCCGAATGCGTCAGCACCACTCGTTCCGACGAGATCCGAGGATCAGCTCCGAGCCAGCTCACTGAAAGCACGCCCCGGCGGACCCTCCACCAGCCGGGCCCCGATGCGATCGGCACATTCCTCGGGGGACCAGACGCTCGTGTCTACCTCGAGGTCGTAGGGGCCGAGCGCGTGCACCGCCTCTTGCCACCTCTGCACCGCGCCGAGAAGCTCGGGACCCGCGTCCTGCTCCCTCTGGCCCCAGCTGCGCTCGCGTCGGCGCCAGATCACCTCGATCGGGCAGCGCACCCCGACGAACAGGACGGGCAGTCCGACCAATTCCCGCGCGCAGCGGGACAGGATCCCGAGCGGCCTCGAGTAATCCTCGTGATGGCCCACGTCCACCACCACGTTGACGCCAGCCCGGGCCTGCGCGGCGACTGAGCCGTAGAGCCCGAGATAGAGGGCAACAACCACGTCCTCCAGGTCGGGCCGTTCGCCCCCTGGACGGAGCCCCATCCCTGGATGCCAGCGGGCCGGGGTCGCGCGCGCGATGGCATCGACGCCAAGGCTCACCCAGAGCCCGGGCATCCGGTCCTGCAGCGCGCCGGCAATGCTGGACTTTCCCGAGCGCGGTGCGCCGTTCAAGACGACGATCTGCCCGGGTGCCGCTGCCGCCGGTACAGGCTCCTCTTTCGCCAGCTGGCCGAACCGGGCGTCAGGTCTGGAGGTCCCCAACCGCCGCGGCCAGGTTCTCGAGTTCGGCCCGCCACCGCTGTGGGGGGGCCACCGGTCGGACCACGAACTTGGAGAAGCCGACCTCGATGAAGCGCTCCAGGGCGTCGCGCAGGGCGTCGAAACCGACGGGGACGAGGGCACGGGGGTCGCGGCCTCGTGACCGGGCGGACAACGCGGTCACGACTCGCTCGTCCAGAGGCGTGTGGGAGTAGACGATGTTGGCCCCGAAGTGCTCGGTGCTGATTTCGCGGTCGGCCTCCTCGGCCGACTCCTCGATGACCCGGCGGCCTGACAACGCTTCCTGCGGCGAGCACAGGGAGGGAAGCCAGCCATCGGCGATCCGGCCGCACCGGACCAGAGAGCGGCGGGCCATGCCCCCGAGCCAGACCTCGAAGGGTCGCTGGACCGGGAGGGGCCACAGCTCGGTCTCTGGAAAGCTCGCCGTCGGCCCGTCATGGCCGACGCGCTCGCCCGCCCACAAGCGGCGCAGCACCGGGAACAGCTCCTCGATCACATCGCTCCGCCGCGACGTTTCGACCCCGACGGCGTCGCGTTCGGGCCGCTGGGTGAGCCCGGGCACCAGGGTGAGCAGGAACCGGCCACCGGTCAGGACGTCCGCCGTCGCCACCTGCTTGGCCAGGCGGAGCGGGTTGCGTCCGGGCAGCAGGGCGGTGGCCCCGAGCTTCAGCTTCGGGTTGTGGCCACCGACCCAGGCCAGGGCCACGATCGGATCGAAGGCCGGCTGGGTCAGGACCTCGGGGAGCCAGAGCGAGTCAAAGCCCAGCGCCTCGATGTCGTCGGCCAGTGCCCCAAAGAGCTCGAGATCAGGTTCGCCCCGGGCGCTCACTCCGATGCGGATCTTCACCGGGTCACCGCGGCGCGTCGGCGATGGCGGTGACGGCCCGCTCCAGCCCGGTGTCGTCGACGTCGTGGTGGGTCATGAACCGCATCACCCCCGGGGAGATCGTTCCGGCCAGCACGCCGGCCTCCCGGAGGTGTCCGAGGAGCCGGTCGGTGTCGGAGTGTCCGAACACTACGCAGTTGGTCACGACGTTGTCGGGCCGGAGGCCGCAATCGGGCCAGCGCTCGGCGACGACCTCGGCCAGGCGCAGGGACCGGGCGTGGTCCTCAGCCAACCGGTCGACCATCGTCCGCAGGGCTACCAGGCCGGCGGCGGCGATCACTCCGGCTTGGCGCATCGACCCACCAAGCCGACTGCGCTCGAGGCGGGCCTGCTCGATGAGCTCGCCCTCTCCGGCCAGGACCGAACCCACCGGGGCGCACAGGCCTTTGGAGAGACAGGCCATCATCGCGGTCGCCCCGGACACGAGCTCGGCCGCCGGGACCCCGCTTGCCACCTCGGCGTTGAAGATGCGGGCTCCGTCCACGTACAGCGGGAGATCGCCGGCCGCCGAGACCAACGCCTTCATCGCTTCCGGGGTGAGGACCCTGCCGCCCGACGCCATGTGGGTGTTCTCCACGGCGACCATGCCGACGGCGGGGAGGTGATGCCGAGCGCCCTCCTTGGCCCAGGCGATCGCGGCCGGGTCAATCTGGCCGCTGTCGTCCTCGAGCGCAGTGAGCTGGGTGCCCGAGTTCCTCGCCCCGGCCCCGTTCTCGTAGGCGAACAAATGCTGGCGTCGCCCGACCAGGACCGAGGTACCGGCCGGCGCCAGCACCCTGAGGGCCAGCTGGTTGGCCATGGTGCCCGAGGGCACGTACAGGGCGGCCTCCATCCCCACCCGCGCGGCGAAGGTCGCCTCGAGCTCGATGACCGTCGGGTCCTCCCGGTAGCCGTCGTCGCCGACCTCGGCCTCAGCCATCGCCCGGCGCATGGCCGGCGTCGGCTGGGTGACGGTGTCGCTGCGCAGATCGACGAGAGGCGACACGCTCAGCGATCGTACCGGCGCCCGCTGGCGTCTGGCCCTGGCCGAACCACCGAATTCTCAGACTTGCTCGGGCCCCGACTCGCCTCAGATCGTGGCGCAAACAAGGGGTTTCGTCGTAGGATGTACTGTGCAATCGGTACGACCCTTGGGGCTACCGAGGTCCGTCGGCCTGATGCTCCCGACCGTCCCCTGGCGCGAAATCGCTGGTGAAGGCGGTATTACCATAGGTAACCCCAGTGTGCTTACCTCAGGTACTACTGAGCGGCTGCAGAACCTCTCGGTGGCTGCCGAGACTCTGGGGGCGACCGGCTTATGGGCCTGCGATCACTTGTTCTGGCACCAGCCCATCCTCGAGCCTATGACCACCTTGGCGGTCGTGGCTTCCGCATCGAGGACGGCGGTCCTCGGGACGTGCGTCCTGCAGCTCCCCCTACGCAACCCGGCGGCGGTGGCTCGTCAGGCGGGCACCCTCCAGACGATGGCCTCGGGCCGGTTTGTCCTCGGCGTCGGCGTCGGCAGCCACCGGGGCGAGTACGAGGCCGCAGGGATCGACTTTTCGCGCCGGGGCCGGCGGCTCGACGAGGGAATCGCGGCCCTGCGTCGGGCGTGGGCCAGCGGCGGAGACACCGCCCAGCACTACCGTCAGGACCCGCCGGTCCCGGCCGTCCCGGTCTGGCTCGCCGGATCGAGCGAGGCCGCGGTCTCGAGGGCGGCGCGGACCGGCGATGGATGGGTCCCGCTCTTTCTCCCGGCAGCCGAGTACGGACCGGCGCGACGCCGGCTCCTCGACTTGGCGGCTGATGCCGGCCGCGACCCGGCCGAGCTGGCGACCGCCGCGGTGGTGGTCCTCTGCACCGGCGACAGCCCCGAGGTGGCTCGGAAGGCTGGCACGCTGTGGCTGGCCGAGCTCTACGACCTGCCCCCCAAGGCCTTCGAGCGGCACCTGATCGCCGGCCCAGCCGAGCACTGCGCCGCCGCGGTCAACGCCTATCACGACGCCGGGGCCAGCCATGTCGTCGTCCTGGTTGCAGCAGACGAGACCCTCGAACACCTGGAGTCGCTCCTCGGGGCGCTCCGCCCACCTTCAAGGACCGTGCAGCGTCCCCCGACCGCCGGAGGTGTGCCATGAGCACCGAGCCCCTCTACATCCTCGGCACCGCCATGACCGACATGAGCCGCCGCGACTTGGCCCCCGAACAGATGGCGCTCCAGGTGGTGGGAGAGGCGCTCAGCTGCGCCCGGGTGGATCCCTCCGACCTCGCCCTGGTTGTGGTGGGCAATGCCGGCGGCGGTCGGCTGAGCGACCAGGGCAGCATCCGAGGCCAGGCCTGGTTACGAAAGTCTGGTCTGGGCGACGTGCCGATTGTGAACGTGGACAACTCCTGCGCCGGTGGGACTTCAGCGCTGCACCTCGGGTCCCACTCGGCCCGGGCCGAGGACCGCCCGGTCCTCGTGGTCGGGATCGAGAAGATGTGGACCGGTGACCGGACCGCGACCCTGGAGGCGATCGAGGCCGGCTTGCCGGCGGACTACCGGGCGGACATGCACGCCCGGCTGGCCGAGCACGGAAACCCGGCGGGGAGCATCCTCATGGGCATGAATGCCGCCTGGGCCGACCAATTCATGGTCGAGCGGGGAGCCACGGTCGAGCAGTTCGCGGCGGCGGCGGTGAAGGCAAGGCGACACGGTGCCATGAACCCTCTGGCCCAGTGCCAGAGCGAGGTGAGCATGGACGAGGTGCTCGGCTCACCTCAGGTCGCTGGAGCCCTCACCAGGTTGATGTGCAGCTCGTTCACCGACGGCGCCGCCGCGGTCGTGGTCGGTGCCGGTGCAGCGAGATTCGGGCCCTCGATGGCCAAGATCGTCGGGTCGGTAGCCCGCTCGGGTTGGGGCAACCTCGACTATCACGAGCGGCTGACCGAGACGGCGAAGGCCGCGTACGACGTCTTCGGGTTCGGCCCCGAGGACCTCGACATGGTCGAGCTCCATGACGCCACCAGCGCCGAGGAGCTGTTCGCCCTGGAGTCCCTGGGGATCTTCGGCCCCGGCGAGGCCGGCCCGGCCACCCTGGCCGGCAGCACCGCGCTCGGCGGCTCGGCCGTCACCGTCAATCCGAGCGGCGGGCTGGTGGCGCGTGGTCACCCGCTCGGGGCCACCGGCATCGCGCAGGTCGTCGAGCTTGCCGCTCACCTGAGCCGCCGCGCCGGCGCCCGCCAGGTGGCCGGAGCTCGGCTTGGCCTGGCCGTGAACACCGGCGGCGTGGTCAACGGAGACGCCGGCTACGTGGGCATGACCGCATTGGCGAGAGTCTCATGAGGAGCGCGGGGATCATCCTGCGCGCCTGCGCGACGGCCGTCCCCGACAAGGTCCTCACCAACGACGACCTGGCCGCCACGCTCGACACAAGCGACGCCTGGATCACCGAGCGCACCGGGATCAAGGAACGAAGGGTCGGCGGGACGACCTCGTCGCTCGCCGCCGAGGCCGGCCGGCGGGCGCTCGAGCGGGCCGGACTGCGCGCCGAGGACGTCGATGTCCTGGTCCTGGCCACCACCACCCCGGACTCGATCGCCCCGGCAACCGCGTCGAGCGTCCAGGAGCTCCTGGGCATGGGACGGGTCGGAGCGTTCGACCTCAACGCCGGGTGCTCGGGGTTCATGTACGGCCTGGTCGTGAGCGCGGGTCTGGCCGCAACCGGGTCGGAGCGCATCCTGCTCATCGGGGCGGACACCCTCAGCCGGATCACCGACTGGGACAACCGCAACATCGCGGTGCTCGTCGGCGACGGGGCCGGGGCCGTCGTTGTCGAGGCCACCGACGGCCCCTCCGGCCTGCTCAGTCACAACCTGCACTCGGACGGCTCGCTGCGCCATCTCCTCTACTGCGATCACGGCGGCTATCTGTGGATGGAGGGCCAGGAGATCTTCCGCCGCGCCGTCCGAGTGGTGGTCGAATCGGCCGAGGAGGCCATGGCTGACGCCGGCGTTGCGGCGCACGACATCGCGATGCTGGTCCCCCACCAAGCGAACCAGCGCATCATCCAGGCGGCCGCCCAACGACTCGGGATCCCCGATGACCGCACCGCGGTGGTGATCGACCGCTACGGCAACACCTCGTCGGCCTCGATCCCGCTCGCCCTTGACGACGCGATCGAGAGCGGGCGGGTGAGCGCCGGGGACTTGCTTCTGCTCACCGGCTTCGGCGCCGGGATGAGCTGGGCGAGTGCCGTCATACGCTGGGGGTCGTGAGCAGATCGAGCGGACCTTCCGTGCTGGTTATCCTGGCGGCCGGCCGAGCGAAGCGCTACGGAGGTGCCCTGAAGCCGCTCGCTCCGGTCGGTCCACAGGACGAGACCATCATCGACCTGCTGGCCAGCGACGCGGTGGCGGCCGGGTTCTCGACCCTCGTGGTGGTGGTCAACCCGGACTCCGGGCCAGCCATCGAAGAGCGGGTTCGGCGAGCGTGGCCGGCGGAGCTCGATGTCCGCTTCGCAACCCAGACCCGGGCCCGGGGCACCGTCGATGCTGTCCTCTCGGCCTACGACGAGCTCGACGGGACTCACGCGTTCGGGGTCTCCAACGGCGATGACCTTTATGGACCCCAAGCCATGAGGATGCTCGCTTCGCACCTGGGGGGAGCGCCGGGGGATAACGCCCTCGTTGCCTTCCGGCTGGACCATGCGGTCGTCGGCACCTCGCCGGTGACTCGCGGCCTGTGCCGGAGCTCGCGCGAAGGGCGGCTGCTCCAGATCGACGAGCGTCGGGGCGTGACCCGCCGGCCCGATCGCCGTTTCGACACCGGCGACGGCCAGGCTCCGGCGGTGCTCGACCCCTCGGCTCTGGTCTCCATGAACCTCTGGGGCTTCGCCAGCGCGCTGCGGGACGACTTCGAAGCGGCGATGACCGGCGCCGATGAGCGCGAGGTCCTCCTCCCCGAGCTGGTCGGCGAACTCATCGCCCGCGGCGAAGGGTCGCCGCGCTTTGCGGTCCTACCGACCGAAAGCCGCTGTGTCGGCGTCACCCATCCCGACGATCTCGCGCTCGTCCGGGCAGATGTCGCCGCCCAGATTGCCCGCGGCGAGCGCCCGGCCAGACCGTGGTCGGACCATTGACTGTCCTCCCGAGCTTCGGGCGTGCGCGGCGCCTGTGGGCCGCCCTTGGCCTCAATCTGGCCGTGGTGGTCGGCGGGTTGGTGGCCGGCGTCCTCGGGCATGCCTCGGCGCTGCTCGCCGACGCCGGACACAACCTGGTCGACGTGGCCGCCCTGGCCGCCGCGCTCGGGGCGATGCGGTGGGCGGCGAAACCGAGGAGCGACCAGCGGTCCTTCGGCAATCACCGGGCCACGATCATCGCCGCCTTGTTCAACGCCATGCTCCTTGCTCTCGTCACGGTGTCGATCGCCGCGGTCGCCATCCAGCGTCTGGTGCACCCTGAGCACGTGAACGCCACCGTCCTTACCGCCGTGGCCGGGGCCGCCTTGGTGACCAACGCGCTGGCGGCGCTGCTCTTGGCTGGGCCGGCGTCGGACCTCAATGTGCGGGCCGCGTTCGCCCACATGGCGGCCGACGCGGCGTCGGCCGGCGTCGCCCTGGCCGCTGGGGTCGCCATCCTCCTATTTGGTCCGGCCGCCAACCGGGCCGACCCCGCCGCCGCTCTGGCCGTCTCGGTGCTCATCGTCCTCCAGGCACTGCGACTGGTTCGAGCCAGCGTCGAGGTGCTGCTCGAGTCGACCCCGTCCGACGTCGATCTCGGTGCCCTGCGAACGACGATGGCCGGAGTCAACGGGGTGGGCGAGGTCCATGACCTACACGTCTGGAGCCTCTCGAGCGAGGTCCGGGCACTGTCGGCCCACCTTGTCCTCACCGGACACCCGAGCCTCGAGGAGGCCCAGGTCCTGGCCGAGCAGGTTCGAGCGGCCACGAGCAACCGCTTCGGCGTCGCCCATGCGACCCTGGAGCTCGAGTGCGAGCGGTGCAGCGACAACGAAGACCCCTGCGAGGTAGCCGGGTCCCCGGATAATTTGGTCCCGGCCCGACCGGGCCGCTGATCTGGGCCCGGACGCGACGCAGCCCCGAGTAACCGTCCGGCCGAGGCCGTCCGCGCTCCTCGGGGCCACGCCCATGGCGGGCTGCTACCAACAGCGGGAGCCGTGTCGGACAACCCCCGCCCGGTGCAGAGTCACCAACTCCAGGGAAGCCGACGACTCTTGCAAACCTGCCTGTCGGGCACCTTTCCTCCGCCCCGACCGGTCACCCTGCACGAGCAACCGACCGTCCTTGGTTCGACCTTGCGGTTTCCCCTCGGAATCATCCTCCGATCTACCTTGCGGTAGTCCTTCGGTGTTGCTCTCCGAAACTCATCTTGCGATAACTCCCGGAGAACTTTGGCGGGCTGTAAGCCACCCGAACTGATTTCAGCGTGCGCCTTGGACCATGCACGGTCAAGGCGCGGACGCGAAATCCAGATGTTCTCCCCACAAGTCCACAGGAGGCGACCGTTCCTCCCTACCGCCCACGGGGTTCTCCCCAGATGATCCCCAAGAGATCCCCAAATGACTTCGCCGAACCATGCCATGCCACACTGATCCAATGACCGCACCCAACCGAGACGGCCGAACCCGCTGTGGGTGGGCCAACGGCGACCTACTCACCGAGTATCACGACCAAGAGTGGGGGGTGCCGGTCCACGATGATCGGCGCCACTTCGAGTTCCTCGTCCTCGAGGCGGCACAGGCCGGGCTGAGCTGGCTCACCGTGCTCCGTCGACGCGAGGGCTACCGCCAGGCCTTTTGTGGCTTCGACCCCGAACTGGTGGCCCGGCTGTCCGAGCGCGACATCGAGTCGCTCCTCCAGAATCCGGGGATCATCCGGAACCGGGCCAAGGTGGAGTCGGCGGTGCACAACGCGCGGAGGCTCCTCGAGCTGCAGGATGCCGGGAGCTTTGACGCCTACCTGTGGGACTTCGTCGACGGGTCGCCGGTCGTCGGTGCCTGGGAGCACATCGAGCAGATCCCGGCGTCGACCGTGCTCTCCGAGCGCCTGAGCAAAGATCTTCGCCGACGGGGCTTCCGCTTCGTCGGCCCAGTCGTCTGCTATGCCCATCTCCAGGCGACCGGTCTGGTTAACGACCACCTGGTCTCATGCTTCCGTCAGCGTGAGGTGGCCGGAGCCGACGGATCATGACCACCCGGCGTCCGAGGTCGTCGAGGCCATTGGTGCGCTCGGCCACCCGGATGGCCCGCAACTCTCTGCACCAACCCGTCGAAGGCAGCTCGACGAACCCGGCTGAACGATAGAAGGGGCCGTTCCACGGCACCTCGGCGAAGGTGCACAGGGTGATCGTGTCGTAGCCGGCCGCCTCGGCCCACCCGCATGCCGCCTCGAGGAGCGCCCGGCCCACCCCCCGCCGCCCGGCGCTCTCCACGACTGCCAACTCTTCGACGTGAGCCCGCCCGCATACGCGCTCGATCCAGACAAATCCGACCGGGGGCCGGCCGGCGATCAGCGCGGCGAGGGGCGGGTCACCCCGGTCGGCCACGTTGACCCCGGCGCCAAGGGGCATGCCGATCTGTTGGAAGCGCCGGCCGGCGTCATCCTCGATGGCCGACAAGAGCGGATAGTCGGACCGGGCGGCCTCCCGTATGGCCAGGACGCTCAAGGGCGACGGCGTCGAGGGGTTGGCTCCTTCACCATGCGCGAGACGAGCTGGCGGGACACCCCCCATCCTCTGGCGATGTCCGCCATGGTCGACCCCTCGGCGGAAGCCAGCTTGAATTGCGCCTGCTGGGCCCGGTGCCTGGCCGCCTGGACCTTCCTGAGCATCTCGGAGTTGGCGGCACGAGCCTCGGCCGCGCCGTTCAGACGGGCGACCTCCGACGCCGATCGACCCGACTCGACCATCCGGCGCGCCCGGCGCATGAAGCCTTCCATGACCTTCAGCTGGTTACGGGTCGCGACGATGGCCTCTTCCATCTCTTGCAGCGTGCGGACCGCGTCCCGCCGGAGCACCTCCATCTGCGCCGACGACGTGCCCTTCGCCGTTCGGTTCGCCCTGGGCGCCATTGACGCTCCTCTCATCCAGTCCTTCGTCGGGTCTCATCGCCTTCACTGGGCCCAGGAACGCTCTCTGGGTCGGTCGGTCGGCAGGCCAGGAGAGGGTGGTGTCCCGCCCCACTGGGCGCTCGGGGCGGGGATGGCGCCTAAGAGGCCTTCTTGCGAGCTCGCTTCGCCGCCTCTTGGGTCTTGGAGGCGGACTTCGATCTCTCCTTGGCAGGAGCCGGCCGCTTGGACGCGGCTGCCGAGGCCCTGGGCCGGGCCTCCTCGCCCGCGGCCTTCACGCTCGCCTCGAGGGCGGCCATCAAGTCGACGACTTTGGGGGCCGGAGGCGGAGCCTCGAGCACGATCTCACGTCCCTCGTGCTTGCTGGCGACGAGCTCGTGGACTCGTTGACGGTGGGTGTCTTGGTACTGCTCGGCTTCCCACCCCGAGGTCATCGCCTCGATCAGCTGGCTCGCGATCGACAGCTCCCGCTCGTTGAAGCTCTCCTCGCCGGGCAGGTTGGGGAGCTCCTCGGCCGGGGTTCGGACCTCGTCGGCGAAGTACATGGTCTGAAGGACGAGCACGTTGTCCTCGGGACCGGGCCTGATGGTGACCAAGTACTCCTTGTTGCGCATGACGAGGGTGGCGACGGCCACCCTCGACTCGCGCTCCATCGCCTCGCGCAAGAGCGCGTAGGCCCGCCGGGCCCCTTCCCCCTGGGGGGCGAGGTAGTACCCACCCCGGTAGTAGATGGGATCGATCTCCGCCGCGTCGACGAAGTCCAGGATGGAGATGCTCCGGGAGCGCTCCGGATCGGCGGCGGCCAGCTCGTCGTCGCTCAGCAGAACGTATTCATTGTCGCCGAGGTTGTACCCCTTGGCGATCTTGGCGTTGTCCACCTCACGACCGGTCCGCTCATTCACCTTTTTGTAACGGATGCGATCCGAGGTCCCGGCTTCAAACTGGTTGAAATGGATGGTCTTGTCCTGGGTCGCCGAGAAGAGCCCGACCGGAACATTGACGAGCCCAAAGCTGAGTGATCCCGACCAAATCGCTCTTGCCACACCCGTAGTCTTACCCAGCTCGGAGGTGGGGTCCACCATACGGTCACAGCCCTTCGCCACACTGGCTCTATGGCCAACGCGCCGAACCCGATGAAGCTGATCACGGTGGCCGCCAGGGGGCTCGCCGAGCTGCGTGACGAGGACGTGCGCGGCAACAAGCTCAATCTGGAGCTGGAGGTGAGCCTGTGGCTGCGGCGCTCCGGTGCCGAGCTGAGCACGGTCCCGCGCGCCCTGCTCGCGGTGCGCCAAGCGGTGCTGGAGGTGTCTGCCCTCGATGCCGAGACCGAGCCGATGCCGATCGTAATGGCGGACACCAAGCGTGCCGTGGCCAACTTGTGCATCTATCTCCACGGGCTCATCACCCGTGCGGCGCGGTCGATCGGGCGCTCACGGTCCGATCTTGTCGAGGCGGCCCTCGCTCACCTGGGGACGGCGGTCGCTCGGCGCACCTCCTGATCGCTCGGTCTCCGCCGGAGCCGCGCCGGTATGGTGGGCCGGTGCCCGAGCGAGACTGGATCGCCGTCGACGAGTACCTCGAGGCCAAGCTGCTCCCGGACGATCCGCTGCTCGCGGCGGCAGCGGCGGCGGCCGACGCCGGCGGGTTGCCGTCGATTGCGGTTGCGGCCAACCAGGGCCGGCTGCTCCAGATTCTCGTGCGCAGTCTGGAGGCACGGGCGGTGCTCGAGATCGGAACGCTCGGCGCCTACAGCACCATCTGGATGGCGCGGGCGCTCCCGCCCGGAGGGCGCCTCGTCACCCTCGAGCTCTCTGAACACCACGCCGAGGTGGCCCGGACCAACCTGGAGCGAGCCAAGGTGGCCGACAGGGTCGAGATCCGTCTCGGACCGGCGCTCGACACGCTGGCCGAGATGGTCGAACAGGACGCTGGTCCATTCGATTTCATTTTCATCGACGCCGACAAGGAGAACACCCGCAGCTATTTCGAGCGCTCGATCGAGCTCGCCCATCCGGGCACAGTCATCTTCGTCGACAACCTGGTCCGCAACGGTGAGCTGATCGACGGCGCGAGCACCGACAGCCGGGTGCTCGGCATGCGCGAGTTCATGGACTACGCGGCAACCGAAGGGCGGGTCGAGGCCACCGCCATCCAGACCGTGGGCTCCAAGGGCTACGACGGCTTTGCCCTGGCCTATGTGACCAGGACCTGAGCGCCCCCTCTCAGGAGGCGCCGGTCAGCTCCCAACGCTGCGGGACCCCCTGACTGCGCCGGATCGTCCCGCGGCCCTCGAGCACGATGAGGTGGGCCAGCGTCTCACCGAGTGCGGCTCGCTGCGTCCAGAACTGGATCTCGGACCAGGGACGGCTCCAGGTCAGTTGGACCGTGATCTCCCAGGCGGTCGCCCCCGGCTGGCTCGTCAGCACCGCGATGACCTCGGAGAGGCGGTGCTCATGGTGCAAACGCAGCTGGACGATGCGCTGGGCCAGGTTCCTGAAGCGGTACTCGTGCGCCGGCAGCACCTCGTCGACCTCGAGCGACGCCACCTTGTCCAGCGCGTCGAGGAAGTCGGCGAGCGGATTGGAGGTCTGCTGGGGGTGCAGCGAGATGTTGGGGGTGATCCTGGGCAGGATATGGTCCCCCGACAGGAGCAAGCGGCGGCCGGAGTCGTAGAAGCACAGGTGCCCCGGCGAGTGCCCCGGCGTCCACACCGCCGTGAGTTCCCAGCCGGGCACCTCGGGATGGTCGCCGTCCTCGAGGAGCACGTCGGGCAGCACCACGTTCACGAATCCGCGTACCGGCATCGACGCACCGCGCATGTGGTCCATGTCCTCGGTCGGCACGCCGCACTCGTGCAGGTGCGTGCGCATTGTGGAAAGGAGCGGGTCCATTTGCACGTAGCGCTGCGGCAGGATCGCGGCGTCGGCCGGGTGCAGGGCGATGAAGGCGCCCGAGGCCTCGCGGACCCGACCAGCCAGTCCGTAGTGGTCGGGGTGGATATGCGTCACGAGCGCGGATTTGACATCGCCGATCTCGTAGCCGGCCTTGGCCAGGCCGGCGTTCAGGGCCGACCACGCTTCCTCGGTGTCCCAGCCGGCGTCGATCAGGGTCACCCCGTCCGGCCGTTCCAGGAGGTACACGAGGACATAGCGCAGCGAGCTCTGGGGCATCGGGACGGGGACCGACCACAAGCCTTGCCCGAGGCTCTCGACCGGCGGAAGGACGTCGTCCTCCCACGCCTGCTTCTGCAGGACTCCGCTGATGTCGATCGCTGCCAGATCCGCGTCCAAGGTCAACCCCCGGCTCCAAAATGGTGGGAACCCGATGCTACCGACCCCGCTCCACCCCTCGGCCGAACCGGCCCTCAGCCAGGCCGGTTGGTAAATTGCTCCGTCGTGGCTGGTCTCGGACCCTGGGCTCGGCTCCCGCGCCCTCGCCCAACACCTCGGACCTCGGTCGGCTCACCGGGCCGACGGTGAGCGGCCAGTTCGACGACCCACTCCGACCGATCGCCCGGAGCCAGCGATCCCGCAGGCTCTGCGCCCTTGCGCTCGGGGTCGTCGGCACGTTCGACCTGGTCACTTCCGTGCTCCCCCCGTCGCGGGAACACCTGGCGATCCTCCTGCGCTTCGCTCCGCTGGCACTCAGCCAGGTGGCCGCCGTCCTCGTCGCCCTCTCCGGCCTCGTCCTCCTTGCCCTCACCCGGGGCCTGCGCCGGGGTCAGCGCCAGGCGTGGAACCTCTCGGTCGGGGTGCTCGCCCTGGCTGCTGTGTTACACCTCGCCCGAGGCTTCGACGGGATCCAGTCCGCCCTGGCCGTCGGCCTTCTCGGCATCTTGATCGTCGAACGGCGCGCGTTCGCCGCCGCCGTCGAGCCCGGAGCGAGGCGCTCGGGACTTCTAGTGCTGGCCGGCGGGCTGATGGCCACGGTGGTCCTGTGTACAACATCGATCGAGGGGTTCCTGGCCGTCGACGCCGACGGCACTAGCCCGCCGCTCCGCCAGGTCGCGCTCGGGGTGCTCGAGCGGCTGGTCGGTCTGCGAACCGTGGCCCTTCCGCCCCGGCTCGACCGTTTCGTGGCCCCCACATTGCTCGGCGTCGGACTGGGCCTGGCCGTCTACGCGGTGCTCGTGGTCTCCCGTCCCGTGGTCGACCGGCGCCAACGCGCCAGTCGGTGCTCCGACGATCGGGCCCGCCAGCTGGTCGGAGCCCATGGCGGCGGCACCCTCGACTACTTCGCCCTGCGCTCCGACAAGGCGCACCACTTCACCGGCGAGACGCTGATCACCTATGCGGTCCACGGTGGGGTGTGCCTGGTGTCCCCCGACCCGATCGGCCCGGCGGAGGAGCGAGCCGCGGCGTGGGCCGAGTTCTCACGGTTCGCCGACGAGCGGGGTTGGATCGTGGCCGTCCTCGGCGCCGACGACTCCTGGCTCCCGATCTACCACTCTGCCGCGATGCGCTCTCTCTACATCGGCGACGAAGCAATCGTGCAGCTCGACGCCTTCGACCTCGCCGGCGGGCATCGAAAAGGCCTGCGCCAGGCGGTGCACCGGATCGCCCGGTACGGCTACCAGGTCTCGTTTCACGACCCGAGGGAGCTCGATCCGTCGCTGGCGGCCTCCATCGCTGATCTGGCGTCGAGAAGCCGCCGGGGTGGGCACGAACGCGGGTTCTCCATGACCCTCGGCCGGATGTTCGACCCAGCCGACACCGGCCTCTTGCTCGCCGTAGCCACCGACCGATCCGGCGCGCCAGTGGCTTTCTGCCAATTCGTTCCGGCACCGGCCATTGGCGGATACTCACTCGACCTCATGCGACGGGACCAGGGCAAGCACCCCAACGGGTTGATCGATTTCCTTATCGTCTCGACGATCGAGCACCTGCGGGCCCGGGGCATGAACGCCCTCGGTCTCAACTTCGCCGCCCTGCGGGCGGTTGTGGCCGGCGAGGCCGACGGGGTTGGCGCCCGCCTGCTGCGCCTCGCCCTCGGCCGGTTGTCGCGTTCGATGCAGATCGAGTCGCTGTGGCGGTTCACCGCCAAGTACGACCCCGAGTGGATGCGGCGTCACCTGGTGTACCCGGGCGTCGAGCACATCGGTACGGTCGGGCTGGCCGTCGCCCGGGCCGAGTCGATGTGGGAGCTCCCGGTGCTCGGACGCTACCTGTACCGGGCCCGCCGAGGGGCGGAGGCCGCGGCCTAGTGGCCTCGGCCGACGCAATGCCCGGTCGGCTCCCGTATGTCAACTCGCGCCTGCAGGGGTTCGGCACCACCGTCTTCGCCGCCATGTCTCAGCTGGCCGACGAGACCGGATCGGTCAACCTCGGCCAGGGCTTCCCCGACTACGACGGGCCGAAGGAGGTGCTTGAGGCTGCGGCCCAAGCCATTGCCGCGGGACACAACCAGTACCCCCCGGGCCGGGGAATCGCCCGCTTGCGGGAGGCGATCGCCGAGCACCAGCGCCGTCGCTACGGGCTGGACCTCGATCCCGAGCGGGAGGTCCTGGTGACCGTCGGCGCAACCGAGGCACTCGCCGGAGCGATCCTGGCCCTGTGCGAGGTCGGTGACGAGGTGGTTTTCTTCGAGCCCTACTACGACGCCTACCCCGCCCTCGCCGCCATGGCCGGCGCGACCTACCGGGTGGTGCCACTGCGCCCGCCCTCGTGGACCTTCGATCCCGAGGAGCTTCACCGGGCGGTCACCCCCCGTACCCGGCTGATCGTGGTCAACTCCCCCCACAACCCGACGGGCAAGGTCTTCTCCCGTGACGAGCTGACCGAGATCGCCCGACTGTGTGTCGAGCGGGACCTCATCGCGGTCACCGACGAGGTGTACGAGCACCTGGTCTTCGACGGGTTCCACCGCCCGCTCGCCACCTTCGAGGGGATGCGGGAGCGGACGGTGACCATCTCCTCGGCCGGGAAGACCTTCTCGGTGACCGGTTGGAAAGTTGGCTGGGCCTGCGCGGGACCCGAGCTGCTGCAGGCGGTCCAGACGGCCAAACAGTTCCTCACCTATGCCGGCGGGACGCCGTTTCAGCATGCGGTCGCGGTGGGCCTCGAACTCGGCGAGGAGCTGGCAAAGGCCGTGTGCGCCGATCTCGAGGCGCGTCGCGATCGGTTCTGTGGCGGGCTGCGCGACCTCGGCTTCGATGTCTTCGAGCCGGCCAGCGGCTACTTCGCCCTGACCGACGTCACCCTGGTCGGCGAGCGTGACGCCACCACCTTCTGCACCGAAGCCCCGGGACGCTATGGGGTGGTGGCCATTCCCGCCGGGGTCTTCTTCGACCACAAGGAGGCGGCCGCCGGGTTGGTTCGCTGGGCCTTTTGCAAGTCGACGCCGACACTGGAGGAGGCCCTCCGCCGCCTCGGCGCGAAAAGAACGTCCGGCCGAGGAGGGCGCGCTCCGGCAACCTGAGGTTGTCCAGGGTCACCTGGTCGACGTTCTGCACCCTGGAGTGCGACCATCATGGCGGCGTCGGTCTCTTCCGGAAGCCCAGGGCAGCGCGTGGAGAGCACCGGATCCGAGTCGGGCAGGGCCCTGAAGGGCGGTGGTATACCGGGCTCATGCGAACGAAGAAGATCGGCAGTCTCGACGTCACCGTCGTCGGTTTGGGCACCAACAACTTCGGCTTCGGGATGGAGGCCGACGCGGTCGGCCCGGTGGTGGACCGGGCCCTCGAGGTCGGGATCAACTTCATCGACACCGCCGACAGCTACGGCGCGAGTGAGGAGCGCCTGGGTCTCGCCCTGAAGGGTCGGCGGGACCAGGTCGTGATCGCCACCAAGTTCGGAAGCCAAATGGGCGAGGGGAAGGTGGGGGCGAGCCCCGCCTACGTGCGCTCGGCGGCCGAGCGCAGCCTGCGCAAGCTCGGCGTCGACCGGATCGACCTCTATCAGCTCCACCGTCCCGACCCCAACACGCCGATCGCCGACACCCTCGGCGCGCTGGCCGAGCTGGTGGCCGAGGGCAAGGTTCGCGAGATCGGGTGCTCGAACTTCAGCGCCGCGCAGATCGACGAGGCGGAGCGAGCGGTCAAGGACGGTGCACCCCAGTTTGTCTCGGTCCAGAACCAGTACAACCTGCTGCACCGCGACGATGAGCACGAGGCCATACCGGCCTGCGAAAAGCTGGGGCTGGGCTACCTCCCGTTCTTCCCACTGGCCAGCGGGTTGCTTTCCGGCAAGTACCGGCGAGGTGAAGCGCCGCCCGAGGGGACGCGGCTGCACCGTTGGGGCGAGCGGGCGGCTGGCGCACTGAGCGACACCAACTTCGACATCTTGGACAAGCTCACCGCGTGGGCCCAGGACCACGGGCACAGCCTCTTGGACCTTTCGATCGCTTGGTTGTCTTCGAGGCCGGTCATCGCGTCGGTCATCGCCGGGGCGACCAAACCCGAACAAGTGAGCGCCAACGCCGCCGCCGGCGGATGGGTCCTCTCCGAGGCCGAACTCGCCGAGGTGGACGCGATCGCCACCCCGGCCTGAGATTCCCGCTGGTTGGGGTGCCGGCCTACCAGGCGCCCCGGTGGACGACTTCGGTGAAGGGTCGGCGGTTCGGCCGGCGGATCGGGACGAGGGGCCGGTCAGCGGGATAGCCGAGAGCCAACATGTAGGCGCAGACTCGGTCGCCCGGGATCGACAGGATCCGTCGGCACGCGTCGGCATCGCCGATCCCGGCGTGCCCACTGCCGATCCCGAGGTCGACGGCGGCGACCTGCATGGCCATGGCCGCTTGGCCGAGATCGAACTGATCGATCGTCCGGTAGCGCTCCTCGGATGGCTCGACCAGCGTGAGGACGATGACAGCAGCGGCACTGGCCACGTGACCGGCCCCCTGCCACACCGTCCTGAGCTCTTCCATCCGCGAGCGCTCGGTGGTCACCACGAAGTCCCACGGCTGGCGGTTGGAGGCCGAAGGTGCCCGCCGACCGGCCTCGAGGATGCGGTCGAGGTGCTCGGGGGGAATGGCCCGATCCTCATAGCTGCGCACGTTGCGCCGTGAGCAGATGGCATCCCAAGTCTCCATGACACACCTCCGGTGCGATCGCCTGTCCCCCGAGCGTAGGTTGCGCTGTGCACCCGCTCCGGTCTTGCCGTGCCGGGACCGGGGACCTCGCCCCGCGCCGAATCGCGTGCAGCTCGCCGCTACCGGACCCAGACCTCTCGTCCACCGATGAGGGGATGGCGCGCACCCAAGCGGCGCTCCGCGGTGATTGACGATCGTGGTCGGTGGGGCGCGCCGATTCGCGCGGTGCGATGCAGGAAGCCAGCACCGAGCGAACGCTCGCTCCGGCCGGATAGGGTGCCGCGATGCACCCCTCGAACGTGTCGAGGCCGCACATGCCCGGCTACGGGACCCTCGGGCCGGACGAGGGGACGGGCTTGCTCCCATGGTCGTGGGCCGAGGAGCGTCTGCGTCACTCCCACGACTACTGGCTGGCGACGGTCACCCCCGATGGCCGTCCTCACGTGATGCCGGTGTGGGGGGTACTTCTCGACGATCGCCTGTGGTTCTCCAGCTCCAAGACGTCGCGCAAGGCGCGCAACCTGGTCGCCAATCCCTACTGCTGCGTCACCACCGACAACCCGGCCGAGCCGGTGGTCGCCGAAGGGCCGGTCGAGCTGGTCACCGAGCTCGCCGTCCTCGAGACCGTGCTGGCGGCCGAGAATGCCAAGTATCAGACCAACATCGGGATGGAGATGCTGGACCCAACGACGAACTCCTTCTTCGCCCTCTCGCCCGAGCACGTGTTCGGGCTGGTCTCGGCCGACTTCACCGGGTCGCCGACCCGTTGGGTCTTTGCGCAGGATTCTCGGGAGCGGCGCGCGTCACCCAGCGAGCACGCCTGATTCCCCAGAGGGCAAGCGCTGGGCGTACCCCGGGCTCTCGAGCAGCTGTCCGCCGTTGGACTCCACCGTCAGCTGCGGACCGCGGGCCGAGTCCCGCCGGGACAGCGGTCGGCTGCTTCCCCGGCTACCCTGCCAAGCGGTGCGACCAACCCGACAGATCGTGAGGAGGCCGCCATGACCACCTTCGTCTCGGGGAGCGGGCTCAAGATCAGCGATGGGGCGTTCTGGCACCGCCCACTGAACGAGCGCATGGCCGACTTCGCTGTGCTCCGCGAGCAAAGCGCCTTCATCCCCGACTCACTCGGCGGCGGCGACTTCGGCGATACCTTCCCCTTCTACGCCGTCGTCCGTCACGCCGAGGTCACCGAGATCAGTCGCAAGCCGCAGACGTTCTGCTCGGGCCAGGGGTCGACCTCCATTCAGGACCTCTCGATGGAGGCGGTCGAGTACTTCGGCTCGTTCATCACGATGGACGACCCGCGCCATGCTCGGCAGCGGCTTGTCGTCGGCAGCGCCTTCACTCCGCGTCGCCTGGCCACCCTGTTCGAATCGGTGGAGGGCATCTGCTCGGAGCTCATCGACGACATGTGCGAGCGAGGGGAGGTCGACCTGGTCCAGGCCCTGTCGGCGCCGTTCCCGCTGTTGGTGATCTGCGACATGATGGGCATCCCCCGCTCGGAGTTCAAGACCGTCCTCGATGCGTCGAACATCATCCTGGGCGCCGGCGACCCCGAGTTCCTCGGCGATCGTGAGCCGTTCGGAGCGCTGATCGGCGCGGGCCAGACCTTGGTGGGGTTGATGAACGAGCTGGCCGACGCCCGCCGCCGAGACCCCACGGACGACCTGACTTCCGCCCTCGTCCACACCGAGATCGAGGGGCAGCGCCTCGCCCCCGAGGAGCTCGGGCCGTTCTTCATCCTTCTGGCGGTGGCCGGCAACGACACCACGAGGACGGCCACCTCGATGGGCATGTCCATCCTGGGTGACAACCCGGACCAGCGCCGCATCTGGCAGGAGGACATCGAAGGGGTGACCGCGACGGCGGTCGACGAGATCGTCCGCTACGCCTCGCCGGTGGTCTTCATGCGCCGGACGGCCACCGAGCCGGTCGTCCTCTCCGACCAGCAGTTCGAGGAAGGCGACCGTTTCATCCTCTTCTACGGAGCGGCGAACCGGGACCCCCGGGTGTTCGAGGAACCCGAGCGCTTCGATGTCCGGCGCAGCCCCAACCCGCACGTCGGCTTCGGCGGACCCGGACCCCACTTCTGCCTCGGGGCCCACCTGGCCCGCCGCGAGCTGGGCATTGCCTTCCGCCAGCTCTTCGAGCGGGTGCCCGACATCCATCCCGTCGGTGTCCCCGAGTACCTGGAGACCGCGCTCGGCCCTCCGCTGGTGAGCGGGGTGAAGCACCTCAAGGTGGCCTTCACCCCGACCAAGCCGTTGCGGGCCCGCTGAATCGCCTCAGCCCGACCGGATTGCTGACGC
Organism: Acidimicrobiales bacterium; assembly: GCA_040414865.1. GTDB lineage: Bacteria > Actinomycetota > Acidimicrobiia > Acidimicrobiales > RAAP-2 > Palsa-461. Next base: position 32,415 of record JBEDUR010000119.1, on the reverse strand, counting down.
GGCGTCCAAGTCGGCCGCCATCTGGGCCGACCGGTTGGCCATGGCCATGAACATGGCGTCGCCACGCTCGGTCCGCCCGACGGTCATCGACGCGAACACGGCCATGGCCAGGCTGGAGTACGAGGACCGCACCACCTCGTTCCAGCACTCCTCGAAGGGATAGTCGTCGACGCCGTAGTCCTCGACCAGGCGGCGGTGGTAGCGGGCGACCAGATCTCGTTCCGCGCTCCGACGCACCCCGGGCTCGAAGGCGTTGCCGAGGAAGTAGGCCACGTCCCGGGGACCGCACCCGAGGGCCACGGTTTGCCAGTCGACCACGGTGAGCGCACGGACCTCGCCGCGCCCGAAGAGCATGTTGTCGAGCCGGAAATCGGTGTGGGCCGGCGCGAGGACCCGGGGCCGATGAGCGGCGATCCGGGGACCGAGCTCGGCCAGCTCCTTGCCCGCGGCCAAGGTCACCGGCTCGACCGAGGGGCCGTAGCGTTCGACGAACGCGTCCCAGACGTGCGACAACGCCGTCTCGAGGCCGCCGCCATGGTCGTCGTGCCGCAACCAAGGGATCGACAAAAGCGCCTCGTCGCCCCAGCGCGGCCCGTGCAGCCGGGCGGCCTCGTCCATCGCGAGCTCGGCCTGGGTCACGCTGCACCCGTCGATCTGGTCTCCTTGAACCGCTGGGGCGAGATCCTCCATGACCACCACGGCCTCGGCGGTCCCCGCGATCACTGCGGCGAAGTAGCAGTACGGGCGGGAGACGTCCAGAGTTCGGGCGAGCTCACGGTAGAAGGCGACTTCGGTCTCGTAGAGCTTCATCGACACGCCGGCTGCGGCGCTGGCTGGGTCGGAGGAGCCGAATTTGCACACCACGCTCGCCGGCCCGGGAGCACCCTCGTACTCGAGAGCGAACCGGACGTTGTTCCCGACCTGGCCCGTGCCGATGGTGGTCGCCCGGTGGGCCAGAACCGAGCTGTCCTTCCCGATGGCCCCGTCGACCCGCAGCACTTCGGTCAGCCATGCCGGGGTCACCTCCGCGGCCGACCCGACCACCGACGGAGCCATCAAGGTTCGAGCATCGCCGGTTGACGCGGGCTCACCAAGGCAGGGGACCGTCGACGACCGCCTCGGGGAAATACCGGTGGTGCTGGGCCCCGGTGACCTCGTAGATGGCGCTGCCGGTCCGGCCGTCATCGGCTTTGACCCGCATCTGGGAGAGTCCGCCCCGCCGCGCAGGCTCATAAGGTCGGTCGAAGGTTCCCTCGGCCTCGACCGTGATCCGTCGACCTCCGGCCAGCGTGAAGGTACAGGTCCCGGCCAGCCCGCTGACCTTCTCGCCGTGCTCGCCATAACGAGCAGGGGAGCCGTCGGGACCCACCCAGGCCATGTGGTGCTCGAAGTCGACCACCGGGATCGGGTCCGAGTGGTCGGCACCGGCGAAGCACCCGTCGGTGAAGACCCTGGCCCCGTTGGCCAGCTCCCAGTGCCACACCCCGAGGAACCCGTCTTCGAACTGGAGCTGGAACCACAGCCACAACGGGCAGCGACCGTGGTCCCGGATGCCCCACGAGTGATCGCGCTGGCCGATCAGGCCGTCGACCTCACGGGTCCTCCCGTTCACCGTGTACGTGCCGTGGTAGGTGCCGGACTGGAACATGTGGCTCTGGTCCCATATGACGTCGTCGCCGGCCCGCATCGTGCCTCGGCGCAGGAAGTAGGGCTGAGTGCGGGCTCGGTAGGTCAGGTCGAGGCCGATGGCCGCTTTGTCCGGGTCGGCAAAGAGTCGCAGCTCCTCGAACGGGCGCACCACCTTGACGCTGGCGCCCCCGACATCGGTGGTGTGGGGGTCGCCGTCGTAGGGACGGGCGAGCACGCCGATGACGGGATTCCCGTCGACTCGTCCCATCTGGATCGAGTCCATCCGCTCGTGGGCCGGGTAGTGGGCCATCGTGAAGAAGACCACGTCGCCCTTGGCGTCGGGTTGGTGAAACTCGAAGAAGTAGCTCTCCCGCCAGTGGGGGTGCCGCAGCACCACCTTGGGGAGCACCTCGGGGATCTGGTGTACGAACAGCTCGTCCATCGCCGTCCCTCGGCGAAGTTCGGGCGCGGGGATCTCGGCCACAGTGCTCCTCTGTCAAGCGGCCCCTCGAGTAAAGGCTTCGCCCGGTTCGGGAAGGCCGGCACGTCGCTGAACGGCCCAGAGCATATGTCCGGCCTCCGGAGCGAGTCGGAGTGGGCCGGGGCTCCCGAGCCGCGCTCGGTGCCCTGTGGGCGGGAGCTTGCTACAGGGAGCGCTCGGAGGGCTGACTCGGGTCAGGGGCGGCGGCTCCACCGCGGTCGTCGACCCCTCGCGGGGTGCCCGAGGCGCGCATCTTGATGCCCGGGCCGAATTCGGTCTCGGCCTCCCCCTCGGCAACGAACCCCACCCGCTCGTAGAACGCCATCGCGTGCGGGTTGGCCACCACGACGACCGAGGTCTGTCGCACGTGGGCCATGGCCCGTACGTCAGCGACCAGGGCCCGGCCCACGCCTCGTCGCATCGCCGGCGGATCAACGAAGAGGTCCACCAGCTCGACAGACCCGCCGGGGTGGACCCGGGCCGTGGCGAACCCGGCCACGCGACCTTCGAGCTGGCCCACGCGGACGACGCCGTCGGCGGGCTCGGGGAGCTCGAGCTCCAGAACTTGCGGGTGGGCGAGCAGCGCCTCTCGGTCCCCCTCGTTCGAAAGAGAAGAACGGCGGAAGATCCCGCCGAGCGTGTCGAGATCGCCAGGTGCAAAGTCGCGGATCTCAACCGGCACTGGACCAGTCTCGCCCGTGGAGCAGCAGCCCGTCGGTCGCGCGAAGAACCGGATCGATGCCGGCCTGTGCCCGTCGGTGGCCAGGGCATTCCCCTGGCCGAGCAGCCGGGTGTGCAGACCGACCCCGCCGGGTAGTGAGCTGGACACCATGACCGAGGTCGATTGGACGGTCGACTCCGCACGCCGGGGGGAAGGCGAGCGACCCCGAGGCGCACACGCGCGGCCGTCCCAGCTTGTCGGCGGGCGGTGGCGATTACAGGAGTTGATCGGCCAGGGCGGGATGGCCGATGTCTACCGGGCCACCGACGAGGACGACTCCGCGCGACCGGTGGCGCTCAAGCTCCTGCGATCCCCCGATCCGGCATTGGCTGGGCGGCTCAGCCGAGAAGCCATGGCCCTCGAGTCGTTCGATCATCCGAACCTGGTCCGTCTCCTCGCCACCGGCGTCGACGACGGGCGGGCCTTCCTCGTCACCGAGCTGGTCGATGGGCCCACCCTGGCGACGCGGTTGCGCGACGGCCCGATCGCCTCGGCCGAAGTCGCGTCCATGGGAGCCCAACTCGCCGGGGCGATCGCCTACGTGCATCAGCGCGGAGTGGTGCACCGGGATATCAAGCCGGCCAACGTCCTGCTCGGCGCCGACGGTCGGGTGCGGCTGGCGGACTTCGGCATCGCGCGCCTCGTGGACGTGGCATCGGTCACGGCCGCCGGGACCATTGTCGGCACCACTGCCTACATGGCCCCCGAGCAGCTGCAGGGTCTCGACGTCGCCAGCCCGGCTGACATCTGGTCGCTCGGGCTCGTGCTGCTCGAGAGCCTGACCTGGACAGCGGCGTTCTCCGGGACGGCTAGCGAGATCCTGGCCCGCCGGCTCTCGGGTCCGGTGCCGATCGACGCCGGGGTGCCCCGGGCCTGGCGGCTCCTGCTCGACGCCATGCTCGACGCCGAGCCGGCGAAGCGCCCGTCGGCCGTCGAGATCACCGAGCTGATCGTCGCTCCCGCCTTCTCCGCCCCCTTTGCCCCGTCTTCGGAACGCACAAATCTGGCGGAACGGGCCGAGCCTGGGCCCGCGGCCATTGCCCCGGCCCACGCGACCGTCGGCGGGCAGCCGACGGTGCTCGCGCCCACGCCACCCGGGCCACGGCGGCACCTCGGCATCTGGCGCTGGATCCTTCCGGCCGTCGGTTTGGCCGCGGCGGGGATCACCGCCGCCGCCCTCGCCGTGGCGCTGCCGGGCTCAGGAGCGGAGCACAACCGCCCGCAACCGTCCGCTGCCTCCAAAGCCCAGCCCCCCCCGGCCAGGCTCCAGATCGCCGATGCGGCAGCCAGGCTCGTGCGTGACGACCAGTCCGCAATGGCGGCCGGATCGGTGGCGACGTCGACGGGCACCACCATCCTCAGCCAGCTCGACCAGGTGCTCAGCTCGCTCGACGGCGGCTCGGGCGCGGTCGGTCCGGGGCTCGGCGCCATCGATGCCACGATTGCCGGCGGCGCCGCCTCTGGCACCGTCGCACCCCACGAGGCGTCGGTGCTCGCCGCCGACGTCTCCTCGCTCGCCGCCGCCCTTCGCGCTCCTGACGTTGCGACGACGACCACCACGACCACGACGACCACGACGACCACGACGACCGCGCCGCCAGCGGCCCCGCCGACGGCCCCCCCGGCTGCTCCCCCGACGGCCCCCCCGGCTGCCCCCCCAAGCGGGTCACACGGTCATCACGGGCACGGCCAGAACGGCGACGGCTGACACTCGGGATCGAGGGGGGTCAGGTCGTCTCGGGCAAGAGAACGTGCCCGCCTCCCCACCTCGGGGCGCCGTACGCAGGAGGACGGAGGCCCAGCGCTGCGGTCCAACCGGCGTCCTCGCACGGATCGCTCCTAGTGTGAGCCTCGCTCGACCAGGAGGATGCCATGGCAGACGGACCGCTCGAGGGCCTTCGGGTGATCGACCTCACCGAGGACATCGGACGACTCGCCACCAAGCTCCTGGCCGAATCGGGCGCGTCGGTGGTCCGGCTCGGCATCGGGTCTTCCGGACCGGCGATGCAGGCCTCCGATGCCGCCTCGCGCGGCGGCCTCCTCGACTGGTGGTACGACGGCGGGAAGGGGCGCCTGGACGTCGAGGTGTCGAGCGAGGAGGGCCGGCACGCCTACCGACGCCTGGCCGAACGAGCTGACCTCGTCGTGGAGAGCCAGCCGCCGGGGTCCCTCGCCGACCTCGGGCTCGACTACCCCGAGGTGTCGGCCGACAACCCCCGCCTGGTCCAGGTGTCGCTCACCCCGTTCGGCCGCACCGGGCCCCGGGCCCACTGGCAGGGCAGCGATCTCGTGGCCGCCGCCATGGGCGGCGTGCTCTCGTTGTCGGGGCTGCCCGATCAACCGATCAACCCCTGGGGTCGCCAGGCGGCCAACTTCGGCGGCCTGGTCGCCGCGGCGAGCGCCCTGGCCGCCGTCCGGGCGGCGCGCCGGGAGGGTGTCGGCCAGCACGTCGACGTCTCCTTGCACGAGGTGGTGTGCACCACGATCGAGCAGCTGCTCTTCCAGTACTGGTTCGACGACCTCCTGCCGTACCCGAAGATCGCTCCGCGCCAGGGATCGCTTCACTGGATCGGGGCCTACAAGGTGGTCCCGGCTCGCAGCGGCTGGGAGATGATCACCCCGACCCCGAACGCGGCCGGGCTCATGGCCTGGATGGTCGAGGAGGGATTCCAGCCGGCGGTGGAGCTGGCGGCCAACCCCCCGACCGACATGGTCAGCGGGCTCTTCACGGTCATGGACGTCGTCGCCGAATTCGCCAAGACCATGGACGCCGGCGCCCTCTTCCACGGCGCCCAGGATCGCCGGGTCGCCTTCGGGGAGGTGCAGACCGTCGCCCAGGTCGCCTCGAACCCCCAGCACCTCTTCCGGGGGTTCTTCCGCCCGGTCGACTGGTCGGGGTCCGAGGTCATCGTCCCCGGCCCCATCGCGCGGTACCACGCCACCCCCGCTCCACCGCCCCGGCCGCCTGGGGAACCGGCGGAGCTCGACGACCTGCTGGCGGCGTGGGGAGCTCCACGCGAGGCGCCAACGGGCGACGGTGCCGCGGACAAGCCACTCACCGGCCTGCGGGTGCTGGATCTCAGCCACGTCCTGGCCGGCCCGACCTGCACCCGGCTCTTGGGGGATCTGGGGGCCGACATCGTCAAGGTCCAGACCGTCGAGCGGGCGACGGCCGTGAACGACCCGAGCCACCCGTACTTCTACGTGTGGAACCGCTCGAAGCGCCTCGTGACCCTGAACATGAAGCACGAGCGGGCGACCGAGGTCATGCACAAGATGGTCGAGCAGAGCGACGTCTTGATCGAGAACTTCTCGGCCGGGGTTCTCGACCGATGGGGCCTGTCGTACGCCGAGGTCAGCCAGTGGAACAAGGCCATTGTGTACGTGACCATGTCGGGCTGCGGGCATGAGGGGCCCTGGTCCCGGCTCGTCACCTACGCCCCGACCATCCACGCCCTGTGCGGCCTCACCTATCTGTCCAATCCGCCCGGGCGTGGCGACATCGGGCCCGGGTTTTCGCTCAACGACGTGGCCGCCGGACTCTCAGCCGCGTTCGCGGTGCTCGCTGCCCTCGATCACCGGGACCACAGCGGCATCGGTCAGCACGTCGACATCTCCCAGATGGAGACGGGCGGGTACCTGATCGGCCCGGCCGTCGTCGACTACCTGAGCAACGGCCAGGAGGCCCAACCAGTGGGCAACCGGGATCCCTTCGGCCAACTCGTCCCGAACGACTGCTACCGGAGCGCCGATGGCGGATGGCTCGCGATCAGCTGCCGAGACGACGGAGACTGGGCCCGGCTCGTAACCGCGACCGGGATCGCGGCCGACGACGAGCTCGGAGCGCTCGAGACCCGGCGCGAGCGCATCGACGAGGTGGACAAGCTGCTGTCTGCCTGGGCCGGAGGTCTCGGCGCCGAGGCCGGCGCCGAGCTGCTCCAGGGGGCGGGGGTGCCCGCCGGGAGGATCCAGCACACCGGCGACCTCATGGAGGACCCGCAGCTGGTCGCCCGGAACCTGTGGCGGGCCTTCGACCACCCCAACTTCGGCACCCGGCCCTTCGACCGCTACCCGGCTATCTGGAGCCGGATGAGTCTCGAGCCGTACCGTCCTGCGGCCGCCTACGCCGGCGAGCACAACTTCGAGGTCTACCCCGAGCTGCTGGACATCGATGAAGCGGCCGTGGCCGAGGCGATGGGCGAAGGCCTGTTCGCCTGACGGCGTCAGCGCCGGCTCAGCCGGCCACCTTCGCCAGCTCCTCGGTTTCCATCACTTTCGAGAACGCCAGGACGAACACCCACGGGAGTGTGGCATCAACGGACGACGCGCCTACCCCCCACCGTCGTGCACAACTGCCCTCAGGCGAAGCCGACCACCTGGTGGGGCTCGTAGGGCTCCTCCAGCCGCGCGACTTCGGCCGGTTCGAGCCGCAGGTCCACCGCACCCAGCGCGTCGTCGAGGTGTGCCAGCTTGGTGGCCCCGACGATCGGGGCCGTGACCCCCTTGGCGAGGAGCCAGGCCAGAGCGACCTGCGCCAGCGGGACGCCTCGCTCACCAGCCACCTCCGCCAGCCGCTCCACGATCTTGCGGTCGGTCTCCCGATAGAGGCGCTTGCCGAAATCGTCGGTCTCGCTTCGGGCAGTGGTCGAGTCCCAGGGCCGGGCCAGGCGGCCCCGGGCGAGCGGGCTCCATGGAATGACGCCGACGCCCATGTCGGCGCACAACGGCAGCATCTCCCGCTCCTCCTCCCGGTACAGGAGGTTGTAATGGTTCTGCATCGAGACGAACCGGGTCCAGCCGTGCGAGTCGGCCAGGTATTGCGCCTTGGAGAACTGCCATGCCCACATCGACGAGGCGCCGATGTATCGGGCCTTGCCCGCCTTCACCACGTCGTGGAGGGCCTCCATCGTCTCCTCGATCGGGACGGTCCGATCGAGCCGATGGATCTGGTAGAGGTCGACGTAGTCCGTCCCGAGTCGGCGCAGGCTGTGGTCGATCTGGGTCATGATCGCCTTGCGAGACAGCCCGGCCCCGTTCGGGCCGGGATGCATGCGTCCATGCACCTTGGTGGCCAGGACGATCTCGTCTCGATTGGCCAGCTCGGCCAGCGCCCGCCCGAGAAACTCCTCACTCGTTCCCTCTGAATAGACGTTGGCTGTGTCGAAGAAGTTGATCCCGTTGTCGATCGCCCGCCGGAAGAAGGGACGGGCTTCGTCCTCCGGAATGCTCCAGGGGTGACCCCCACGGTCTGGCACCGCGTAGGCCATGCACCCGAGGCAGATGCGCGAGACGTCCAGACCCGTTGATCCCAGCTTCACGTACTCCATTGGCGAGAGGGTAGCCACCGGTCACGCGGCCGGCTTGCTGGCGGGCTGGTCCAGCCCGCCTTGCGCCTTGACCTTACGGCGTCAAATGTGTTAGTGACTCACGTTCGTTAGCAATATCCAGGTGCCGGTCACCGGTCGCCCCATCTAGGGAAAAGGAGAAGGCCATGCCCGACTATCGCAATCTCGGGAACTCCGGCCTCAAGGTCAGCCAGGCCTGCCTCGGGGCGATGAACTTCGGCCAGGACGAGAACGCTCCAAGCGACGAGGCCGAGGCGCGCCGGGTCATCGACGCGTTCTTGGATGCCGGTCACAACTTCATCGACACGGCCAACGTGTACACCGGTGGGCAGTCCGAGAAGGTGGTCGGCCGGGCCATCGAGGCCAAGCGCGATTCGGTCGTCCTGGCCACCAAGGGACGGGGCGCCCAGGGCCCCGGGCCCAACGACGCAGGGACCTCCCGCATCCACCTCACCCGTGCCCTCGAGGCCAGCCTCCGGCGGCTGGGGACCGACCACGTCGACCTGTACCAGGTGCACGCGTGGGACCCGGATACCCCGATCGAAGAGACCATGTCGACCCTCGATGGGTTTGTCCGCTCCGGCAAGGTCCGCTACATCGGCTGCTCGAACTTCACTGGCAGCCAGCTCGTCGAGGCGCAATGGGCCGCGGCCCGGGCCAACTCCACCCCGTTCATCTCGCTCCAGCCGCGCTATTCGCTCATTGCCCGCGACATCGAGGCCGACGTCCTGCCGGCCGCGCAGCGACACGGGCTCGGAGCGATGGTGTACAGCCCCCTCGGTGGAGGCGTGCTGACCGGCAAGTACCAGCGGGGGGCCGACCCGGCGCCCGACACTCGCTACGGCCGGCGCGCCGGGTGGGGCGCCGCCCTCAACGACCAGAGCCTCGACATCGCCGAGGACGTGAAGAAGGTCGCGGCCGACCTCGGGTGCACACCGACCGCCCTCAGTCTCGCCTGGGTCGGCGGTCGCCGGGGCGTGACCTCGGTGATCATCGGACCGCGCACGCTCGCCCAGCTGGAGGAGAATCTTCCTGCATTCGAGCTCGAACTGAGCCCCGAGACCGTCCATCAGCTCAACGAGATCTCCCGACCCGGCCCCGGGCGACCCGGCCGGGGGCGCTGAGCAACGTGATGTCGTGGTGTTGAACGCCGACCCCAAGGACCCCGAGGCCGAACCGAGCCTGCGGGAGCGCAAGAAGCAGCGCACCCGGGCGGCGATCGTCACTGCGTCCCAACGCCTCTTCGCCGAGCGCGGCTACGCCGCCACCACGCTCGAGGACATCTGCGAGGAGGCCGAGGTCGCGCTGCCGACCCTGTTCCGCTACTTCGAGACCAAGGCCCACCTGGCTCTGGCCCCGCACACCGGCTGGGTGGCCAAACTGCGGTCCGACCTCGAGGACCGCGACCGGCCGTTGTCCACCCTCGAGGTCTGGCGGCGCCACGTGGCATTTCTCTCCCAGCCCGACATCGCCCGGGCCAACGAGACCCGGCTGGCGTGGATCGAGCCCGAGGCCACACTGCGCTCGCTGCTGGCCGACGTCGACGTCCAGCTCGAGGACATCTTGACGGCGGGGCTGGCCATCGATGCCGGCTCGGACCCCGACCAGGACCTCCATGCCCGGCTGCTGGCGACCGCGCTGGTCCGCGGGCGGGCGGCGGTGTTCCGCCGCTGGCTGCTGCGCCACGAGCCGGTCGCCCGACTGGCGGCCGAGCAGTCCGCTCTGATCGACTTCGTCGCCGATGAACTGCCGCGGGAACGGGCGACGATCCTCGAGCGCTCGCTCGAGGCCTGTAACCGCAAGAACCAGACCCAGTGAGCCGAGGAGGTCAGATGGGAACGCTGAGAGGGGCAGCCGCATTGGTGGGTGTGGTCGACGACGCCTCGCCCACCGGAGAGCTTGAGCTCCATGGCCGCGCTCTCGAGGCGGCCATGATCGAGTCCGCCCTCGCCGACGCCGGGCTCTCGCTCTCCGACGTCGACGGCATCTGCCACGCGAACAGTTCGATGGCGCTCGCCGAGTACCTGGGCGTGCACCCGCGCTTCACCGACTCGACCTCGACCGGTGGCTCGAGCTTCGAGGTGCACGCCGAGCACGCCGCCGCCGCCATCGCCGCCGGCCTGTGCGACGTGGTCGTGAGCGTGTACGGCGCCACTCCCCAGGGGGACCGGCGGCGGGCGGGCCAGCGGCGAGGTGGAGGCGGCCGTCCCAACATGATGATGGGCGGACCCAACCCGGCGGCCGAGTGGGAGATGCCCTACGGCCTCCGGCAGCCGATGGGTCCCTACGCGATGGCCGCCACCCGGCACATGGCCCTCTACGGCACAACCCCTGAGCAGCTGGCCCAGATCGCCGTCTCGACCCGGGCTTGGGCGAGCATGAATCCCAAAGCCCGCCACCGCGACCCGATCACGATCGACGACGTATTGGCGTCGCCATTGCAGTGCTCGCCGCTGCACCTGCTTGACTGCTGCCTGGTCACCGACGGCGGCGGCGCCTGGGTGATGACCAGCGCCGAACGCGCCGCCGACCTGGCCAAGCCCCCGATCTACGTGCTCGGCGCCGGCACCTGCCACGACCACCAGATGATCTCGCAGATGCCCGAGGTGACCACGACCGCCGGTGTGGTCTCGGGTGCCAACGCCTTCGCCATGGCCGGCATCAAACCCGACGATGTCGACCTGCTCATGGGCTACGACAGCTTCACCATCACCGCGCTCCTCCACCTGGAAGACCTGGGCTTCTGCCCCAAGGGCGAGGGCGGGCGGTTCGTGGAGGACGGCAGGACCGCCCCTGGCGGCTCGTTCCCGATGAACACCAACGGCGGAGGCCTGTCGTACACCCACCCCGGGATGTATGGGATGTTCCTCATCGTCGAGGCTGTCCGCCAACTCCGTGGCGAGGCCGGGGCCCGGCAGCTCGACTCGCCCGAGGTCGCCGTCGCCCACGGGTCTGGCGGAGTGCTCTCGTGCATGTCCACCCTCGTCCTCGGTACGGAGGCAGCCCGATGACCAGCACCCAATCCGTTCGTCCTCAGCCGCCTGAGAGCGAGGCGGCCGCCCCCTTCTGGGATGCGACCAGGCAGCACCGGCTCCTCTACCAGTGGTGCACCGAGTGCCAGGCGCCGGTCTTCTACCCCCGCGAGGTCTGCCCGGCGTGCCTGGGGTCCGGGCTCGAGTGGCGGGAGTCCTCGGGGAGAGGAACCGTCTACACCTTCAGCAACGTGCATCGGCCCCAGCTTCCGAACTTCATCCTCCCCGCCCCCTACACCGTCGCCCTTGTCGAGCTCGATGAGGGGGTCCGGATGATGAGCAACGTCGTCAACTGCGATCCCGAGCAGGTGACGGTCGGCATGGCAGTCAAGGTGAGCTGGGAGCGCCTGGAGGACGGCCGCAACCTCCCGCAATTCGAACCGGCCTGAGACCCACATGGAGCACGCCGACATCGCCAAGAATCAACGACGCAGAGGGGAGCAGTGACCGATACCGGCACGCCCGTCCGTGATGCCGCACCCGAAGAGGTCGGCGCGCAACAGTCCTCTGAAAGAGACGGGCTAGACGACCGCATTCGCCTGGCCCTGACAGGGATGCTGCTGGCCCACTGGGCCTCGGTCAACCCGCTGGCGCCGGCCATTGTCTCGCCGAAGGGGGACCGCTCCTTCGGCGAGCTCAACGCGAACGCCAATCGCCTCGCCCGGGCCTTGCGCGCCCGGGGACTCGGGGAGGGCGACGCCGTCGCCTTGATCTGCACGAACCGCCCCGAGTTCGCCGAGGTGACGTACGCGGCTCAGCGCTCCGGGCTCCGGCTGACCCCGATCAATTGGCACCTGACCGGCGACGAGGCTGCTTACATCGTCGAGGACTGCGAGGCCAAGGCCCTCATCGCCGATGGCGAACTGGCTGAGGTGGCGGCCGATGCCAGCCGGACGGCGCCCGGATGCACCGTCCGCCTTGCGGCCGGCGGCCCGATCGCGGGCTTCGAGGACTATGCGACCGCCATCGCCGCCGAGGACGGCACCGACCTGGCTGATCCGGTTCCCGGCAACACCATGCTGTACACCTCGGGCACCACCGGGCGGCCCAAGGGCGTCTATCGCCAGGTTCCGGCTGCGGCAATGACCCCAAGCGGGCGGAACGAAGGAGCGGCCCAGGGCGGGAATTGGGGAGCCGGTGGCTACCAGCCCGGCCAGGACATGCACCTGTGCACCGGTCCCCTGTACCACGCCGCCCCGTTGGCGTTCTCCCTCTCCTCCCCGCTCGCCTTCGGGGCCGGCACCGTGCTCATGGAGCGTTGGGACGCCGAGGAAGCCCTACGGCTGATCGAGGCCCATCACATCACCCACACACACATGGTCCCGACCATGTTCCACCGCCTCTTGTCTTTGCCCGAGGAAGTCCGGAGCCACTACGACATCTCGAGCCTGCGCTACGTGCTGCACGGTGCCGCCCCGTGCCCGGTACCGGTGAAGCGCCAACTCATTGAGTGGTTGGGCCCGATCGTCTACGAGTACTACGCCGCCACCGAGGGCGTGGGGAGCGCCGTCGACTCTGCCACCTGGCTCGAGCACCCCGGCACGGTCGGCCGACCCGTCACCGAGGATCAGGTCAAGATCGCTGACCCCGAGGGCAATCCACTCCCGGCCAACGAGATCGGCCTCGTCTTTCTCCAGTCGCCCGGGCAAGGTGGCTTCGAGTACTACAAGGACCCCGAGAAGACCAGGGACACCTACCGCGGGTCATACTTCACTCTTGGAGATGTCGGCTACCTCGACGACGAGGGCTACCTCTACCTGACCGACCGCACCGCCAACCTCATCATCTCCGGTGGGGTCAACATCTACCCGGCCGAGGTCGACGCCGTGCTGCTCCAGCACTCGGCGGTCGGAGACGTCGCCACCATCGGCATCCCCAATCCCGAGTGGGGCGAGGAGGTGAAGGCGGTCGTCGAGCTGCAGAACGGCGTTGAGGCGAGCCCGGCCCTAGCCGAGGAGCTGATCCAGTTCTGCCGCGACCGGCTGTCCCACTTCAAGTGCCCGCGCAGCATCGACTTCATCGACGAGCTGCCCCGTCAGGACAACGGAAAGATCTACAAACGTCTGCTTCGTGATCGCTACCGCGTCGAAGAGACCCCCGAAGGGAGCAAGTGAAATGACCACCACCGAAGAGAACACGACCCGCGAGGCCGACTTCGTCGACGAGCTCAGGGATTGGCTGAAGGACAACTGGGACCCCGACCTGACCGTGGCCGAGTGGTGGGACCGCCTGGGCCTGGCCGGATGGTCGGCGCCCATGCTCCCGCCCGACCGCTACGGCCGCGGCCTCGGCCGACGGGACGCCCTTCAGGTCAGCCGGATCATCGCTGAGTTCGGGGCGGTGGGAGCCCCAGGGGGCCTCGGCCTCGGACTGGCCGCGCCCACCATCGCCACCCATGGCACGCCCGAGCAGGTCGAGCGCTATGTGCGCGACATCGTGACCGGCCAGAAGGCGTGGTGCCAGCTGTTCAGCGAGCCCGGAGCGGGCTCCGATCTTGCCGGACTGGGCACCAGGGCCGTCCGGGACGGCGATGTCTGGGTGATCAACGGGCAGAAAGTCTGGACCTCCGGTGGCCACGTGGCCGACCTCGGCATGCTGATCGCCCGGACCAACCCCGAGGCGCCCAAGCACCAGGGCATTACTTGGTTCGCGTTTGACATGCACCAGCCCGGCGTCGAGGTGCGGCCGCTGCGCCAGATGACCGGCGGCGCGAACTTCAACGAGGTGTTCTTCACTGACGCCGTGGTGAGCGACGAGGCACGGATCGGCGACCTGAACAACGGATGGACCGTGGCCAACACCACCCTCCACTACGAGCGCTCGGGGATGGGAGCCGGGGGTGACGGGCCGCAAGGGCGCGGCTTCTCGGCTTCGCCGGGCACGGTGGTGGGCCACCTCGGCCGCCGGGTCGGCGACTTCGTGCACCGGGCACGCCCGGTTGCGCAGGCTCCGGCTGAGCCGACCGGAGGACGGACCTCGCCCGCCGACGCCTACATCAAGCTCGCCCGGACCTTCGGCAAGGACGAGGACCCGGTCATCCGCCAGGGCTTGGCCCGGCTACACACGCTGCGGGAGCTCAGCCGGATGAACACCGAGCGCCACCGGGCGACCCTCGCCAGCGGCTCGGACATCCGCGGGATTGCTAACTTCTCCAAGCTCCTCATGGCCGACAGCATCCGCTTGACGCGGGATCTCGGCATGCAGATCGTGGGCACGCGCGGCACTCTGCACGCCTACCGGGACGAGGAGAGAGCGACCGTCGTCGAGCAAGCCGGTGGTGAGGCGGCCGCGGCCGTAACCGCGCAGGCGCTCGGTGCCCAAGCCCTCCCGATCTTCGGTGGAACCGACCAGATCCAGCGCAACATCATCGGTGAGCGTGCGCTCGGCCTGCCTAAGGAGCCTGGAGACCTCTCCAGCGTCCCGTTCAACCAGCTGCCGAAAAACGGGTAAGGCCCGTTCGGGCGTCCGAGGCCACGAGCACGCCATGGAAACCCCTTAGGACTGAGCCCGCCCTGCCCTCGAGCCCCACACCCCGAAAGCGTTAGCGCAGCGGGGCGCCGGGTAGCGCCACGCCGGGCACGAAATCAGGAACAATCGCGTCGTGGAACGCCCAGCGATGCGACTGTCCGGCCCATGTGTCGAAACCTCTGATGTACCTGCCCTGGTCCGGTTCTACGAGCGATTCCTCGGTTGGGAGGTCGAGCAGTTGGAGGGCCCCCGCGACGACCGCCCGCCGGGTTGGGGATGGGGACGACTCCGGCCAGCGGACAAGGCACCGGCCCACAAGATCGAGGTGCAGTGGCAGGAGTACTACCAATGGCCGGTCTGGCCAGGCGAGGGTGGCCAACCGACCATGCAGTGGCACCTCGATTGGTGGGTGGAGGACCTGGAGGCCGGCGTGATGTGGGCGATTGAGTGCGGCGCAACGGAGGCGGCGCCCCAGCCGAACGACCGTGACCAGTCGCGGATCAGGATCATGCTGGACCCAGCCGGCCACCCGTTCTGCCTCTGGAATTGAACAAGACGCTGGCCACGGCCTGCGCAATCGCCCCGTAGGTGAGGACGGCCGCGACAAGACATGGCGTTGATCCGCTGGTGCTCGGATGGCGACGCGAGTTTGCCCAGGCCGTCCCGAAGAGCTTGCTTGCTGGCGCTCGTTCGAAGCCCTCGTCCGGCACGCAGAGGGACTGGTACACCAAGTGGCCTCGGGAGTCCCACGTTGGACCTTGACATCGGGAGCTTGGCAAACCTGTCGCCAGGTCGAATTCGACATTTGCACCGCTCAGGTCCTGAACAACGCCCAGACTCGTGACGTGTGCTGTGGGTGAGCCAGCGGATATCAGTGAACCGCCCTCCCGGGTACACATCATCGGAGGGATGGGCGCCGGCAAAACTTTCCTGGCCAGGCGGCTTGGCAATGCCCTCCAGGCGCCGGTGTTCGAGATGGACCTTGCGCTTGATCGCGATGTCGTGCTCGGCCAGCAACGCTGGGTGAGCGAGGGGGTCTACCTCTGGGGGGTTGACCCTCTCCTGGCGGCGGCGGACCGAGTCGTTTGGCTCGATGTGCCCTGCCGAACCTGTCTTCGTCGGATCGTCTTCCGCCACTTCTGGTTGAGCGCCAAGGGCCAGAACCCTCACCGAGGACTTCGCAGATTGTGGAAGTTCGGATGGGCCGCACGCCGCTACTGGACAACCACCAGTCCCCGAGCGCCGACGGGGCCTACCGACTGGGATGCTCTCAGCCGCGCGCAAACCCTCGTTGTGCTTGCTCCCTATATGGACAGGGTGGTCCAACTTCGCTCGAAGCGCGCGGTCATCTCCTGGATCGATCAACTGTCGAGGCGTGACGATTATTGGGCATGAGTGACCAAGTGAATCCCAGCAGTCCTCAGAAAGCAGCCCACCAAATCCCATTGGCGAGACTTTGAGCCCTTGGAGCGAGTCCAAGATTTGGAGGCCGTTCGGGGATCCCGTTCCCCCGGTCCGCCCCTTGCCGGTCGGGGCTCAGCCCGTCGCAGAAGAAACGGACTCGGCGTCAGCATCGGTGTGCGATTGCCATCGGGCCTCGACCTTGGCCAACTTCCAGTACAGGACGGCGATGACCCAGGTCACCGCAAAGACGGCCACGATGACGTACCCGGCGGTGTTGATGCTGAAGTCCTCGAAGAAGCTGAAGAAGGGACCGCGCAGCTGAGTCTCTTGCGCGACGAGTCCTACGATCTCGATCGTCCCAACGAAGAGCGCCACGAAGACCGACAACCCAGTCATCGTCAGGTTGTAGAAGACCTTGCGGACGGGCTTGGCAAAGGCCCAGTCGTAGGCGAAGTTCATGAAACAGCCGTCGATAGTGTCGAGCAGGCTCATCCCCGCAGCGAAAAGGATCGGCAGGGACAGGATCGCATAGAAAGGAAGGCCGCCGGCCACGGCAGTCCCAGCCAGCACAAGCAGCCCGACCTCGGTGGCGGTGTCGAACCCCAGCCCGAACAGCATGCCGACCGGGTACATCTTGACTGGCCTGTCGATCCTCTTGGCGAGACCCCCGAAGAATCGGTTCATAAGCCCGCGGCTATCAAGCTGGCGCTCGAGCTCGCTGTCGTCGTACCTTCCCGAGCGCATCTCGCGGAAGACCTTGACCAGCCCGAGGAGGACGACCAGATTCAAGACGGCAATCAAGTACAAGAACCCGCCTGAGACCGAAGTCCCCACGATGCTCGTCGTCTGATGCAGCCCTGAGGAGCCGCTGCCGACCTGGGAATCGATGGCGCGAATACCGAAGTTCAAGACCACCGCCAGTGCGAACACGACGGTCGAGTGACCCAGCGAGAAGAAGAACCCGACGCTGAGCGGCCGACGACCTTCGCCTACCAGCTTGCGGGTGGTGTTGTCGATCGCAGCGATGTGGTCGGCGTCAAAGGCATGCCGCAGGCCGAGCGTGTAAGCCAGGACACCCGTTCCGAACCCGAGGAGCCCGGTCTTGGAGATGTGGAAGTGGTGGCCGACGGCGAGAGCCAGCAGCCCCCACCCGGCCACGTTCAGGCACACGATGGTGAGGACCATGCCGGCGACCCCAGCCCACTCGTTCGGGGTCAACGAAACCCGAATCCGGGACAGCCGACGTCGCGGCATCGCTTGACAGACGGTGGAGTCGATCACTTCCCCCTCGGAGCCCTCACGGTCAAGCCTACCCAGATATTGCGACTTCTTCGCAAAAACAGCTTAACGGCAGGAATCGGCTCCGGCCTCGGCGGGCCAGGATCTTCGATCACGCCTCAGCAGGACATCCTCGAAACGAACGGGTAAGAGGTTCGTCGCATGCCGGCGCAGACCAGCTGCTTCTCCGTTGCCGGGCCTCAAGACCGGCTGCTCACCCTCAGCGGCTACAGGGCCTTGTAGTAGCCGGCTGCTGGCAGCAACGTGTAATTCGACTTCTCGTACACGCGGCGGGCCGGGGCATGGCCGGGATCGCCGCCAGTCAAGATCATCCCGACTCGCATTCCGGCCTCCCGCATCCAGTTCGTCGCGTGTTCGGTCAGCGCAGTCCCAACTCCTCGAACCTGGCTAGCGGGATCGACTGCCAACATGTAGAGCTCACCGATCCGCCGTTCGAGATCGAAGACTCTCGCGGCAACGAAGCCGATGACCCGGACATCCTCGGCGACCCACACGGCGAACGCCGTGTTGGCGAGTACCTCACGCACAGCATTTTCCTGGTAGACACGCCAATCACCGTGAAGGTGAACGGATAGCTCGCTTCCGAGGATCGATTCCACCGAGGCGAAGACGGGACTCCAGGCGCGAAGGGACAGTTCGACAATGAGTTCTTCGTCTGAAGGCTTACAGCGTCGGATGGCGAAGATGGGTTCCGAACTCTTCGGGCTCACGGCTTTTGACACCCCCGGATCGGCAAACTGAGCTGATGCGTCGGGACGAAGGTGGCCCGAGACGAAGGGTAGGAACTCTGGTACAGTTCTGCAACCTCTTGCCGGCAGACCACCGAACTATTGGTCGAGGGGGCTCGTGGTCAAGGCTGCCGCTGGGGTGAACACCTGTTGCCTTGTCGGTCAAGACCGTGTTTGCGGGCGCTTCTCATCACACCAACCCGATGTCTCCAGGTCCTCGTGACATCGGGTGCGGAACCGGAGGACCACCTATCAGTCACCCAGACCAGGGCCACCAATGGGAGCCTTGACGATGCCGACTCCGCTGCCTGCTGAGGCTTCAGGCCCTGTTCGTGTCCTTCTTGTCGAGGACCACGCGCTTGTCCGCCAAGCCTTCTCGCTGGCCTTCGAGGAATTGCCAGACATCGAGCTGGTCGCACAAGCCACCCTTGCCGGGGAGGGTGTGTCAGCTGCCCGACAGCATCAGCCAGACGTGGTGCTGCTGGACCGGCGACTCCCGGACGGGGACGCGATCGACGCGATCGAGCTGTTCCATCGGGCGTCTCCGGCTAGTCGGGTACTTGTGCTCACCGGGCACGCGGACGACAAGACCGTCGCCCGAGCCATTGAGGCGGGAGCCGCGGGGCTGGCACTCAAGGCGGTGCAAGTGAACGGCCTGGTGTCCACAATCCGGCGGGTCGCCGCAGGGGAGCACGTGTTCCCAACCGGAGCCGCCTCGGGATCCGCGGGTGATCATGCTGCGCCCGGCCCAGAACTTCGCGAGTGAGATCGTGAGGGAACAGACCGGGGCAGTGACGTAAACGTGTCCATGGCTGAAAGCGAGCGTGCCCATGGCTAAGCAACAGACCTCCGAAGCACCGCGAGACACCTCGAGCCGGAGGGACAGCACCCACGGCGACGAGCGGCTGCATCGCCTGCTCGCCGGGCTGACTGCGGTGCGTGACGGCGACTTCGGCACCCGCCTCCCGCAGGTGGGGGACGAGCTGATGGACGAGATGGCGAGCGTGTTCAACGGCATGGTTGACCAACTCGCACTGTTCACATCCGAGGTCACCCGGGTCGCCCGTGAGGTCGGCACCGACGGCAAGCTCGGGGGGCAGGCAACCATCCCGATGGTGTCGGGCACCTGGAAGGACCTGACTGACTCGGTCAACGCTATGGCCGGCAACCTGACCGACCAGGTGCGCTCCATCGCCCAGGTCACGACGGCGGTGGCCAATGGCGACCTGTCCCAGAAGATCACCGTGGACGCCCGCGGGGAGATCCTGGAGCTGAAGGACACCATCAACACGATGGTGGACCAGCTCTCGGCATTCGCCGACGAGGTCACTCGGGTCGCTCGGGAGGTCGGCACGGAGGGCCGACTCGGCGGGCAGGCTCATGTCAAGGGGGTGTCGGGCACCTGGAAGGGCCTGACCGAATCGGTCAACGTCATGGCGGACAACCTCACCGATCAGGTGCGCTCGATCGCCCAGGTCGCCACCGCCGTCGTGCAGGGCGACCTGTCCAAGGAGATCACCGTCGAGGCAAGGGGCGAGGTCGCCGCGCTGGCGCAGACAATCAACACCATGGTGCGCACGCTGTCGGCGTTCGCGGACGAGGTGACCCGGGTGGCGCGGGAAGTCGGGACTGAAGGCAGCTTAGGCGGACAGGCTCACGTTCCCAACGTGGCCGGCACGTGGAAGAGCCTTACGGACAGCGTCAACTCGATGGCGAACAACTTGACCGGTCAGGTCCGCAACATCGCGCAGGTGACGACCGCGGTGGCGCAAGGAGACCTCTCGAAAAAGATCGACGTGGACGCTCGGGGCGAGATCCTCGAACTGAAGAACACGATCAACACAATGGTGGATCAGCTGTCAGCGTTCGCCGCCGAGGTCACGCGGGTGGCCCGCGAGGTGGGCAAAGAAGGGCAGCTCGGCGGGCAGGCGGAAGTTGAGGGAGTTTCAGGCACATGGCGGCGGTTGACAGAGAACGTCAACGAGCTCGCCGGGAACCTCACCCGCCAAGTACGGGCGATCGCCGGCGTCACCGCCGCGGTTGCGACGGGCGATCTCACGCGATCGATCTCGGTCGAGGCCAACGGCGAGGTGGCCGAGCTCAAGGACAACATCAACGCAATGGTGCAGTCGCTGCGGGAGACCACCCGCGCAAATGACGAAAAGGACTGGCTCAAGACCAACCTCGCCCGAGTTTCGGGGCTTATGCAAGGGCACCGAGACCAGCGCATGGTGGCAAGCCTGATAATGAATGAGCTCACCCCGCTGGTCGACGCCCAGTACGGCACTTTCTACTTCAAGGGGCCCGACGAGCAAGATTCGCTGCTGCAACTAATCGCCAGCTACGGGCACAGCGAGGATGGCGACGTCCCCAGTGAGTTCCACCTCGGCCGGTCGCTGATCGGGCAGGCCGCACAGGCGAAGAAACCCATCGTCATCGATCAGGGACCATCGGAATACGTGCGGATCTCCTCCAGCGTGGGGTTCGCCGCACCGCTGAGCCTCATCGTGCTGCCGATCATGTTCGAGGGTCGCGTGCTCGGTGTCATCGAGCTCGCGTCGTTCACACGCTTCACCACAGTCCAGCGGGACCTGCTCGAGCAGCTGATGGAGGTGATCGGTGTCAACATCAACGCCATCACCGCCAACGCTCGCACCGATGCTTTGCTTGAGGAGTCCCAGCGGCTTGCCGAGCAGCTTCAGGCGAGATCGGTGGAACTGCAATCCGAGCAGGTCAAGCTGCAGGATTCGAACGCAGAGCTCGAGGACAAGGCCCAGCTGCTGGCCAACCAGAATCGAGACATCGAGATCAAGAACTCCGAGATCGAAAAAGCCGGGCGCGAGATCGAGGAGCGCGCCCAGCAACTCGCCCGCGCATCGCAGTACAAGTCGGAGTTCCTTGCCAACATGTCACACGAGCTGCGCACCCCACTCACCAGCCTGCTCGTCCTGGCCGGCAT
This sequence comes from Acidimicrobiales bacterium, assembly GCA_040414865.1. Classification (GTDB taxonomy): domain Bacteria; phylum Actinomycetota; class Acidimicrobiia; order Acidimicrobiales; family RAAP-2; genus Palsa-461. The sequence continues at coordinate 11,349 of JBEDUR010000119.1, read as the reverse complement.
GCTGGCCGAAAATTCGACGCAGAACCTGACCGAAAAGCAGGTCGAGTACGCCAAGGTGATCGAGTCCGCCGGTAGCGAGCTGTTGCAGCTGATCAACGACATCCTGGACCTGTCCAAGGTGGAAGCCGGGAAGATGGAGATCCACCTGGAACGGTTCCAGCTACGACACCTCCTGGAGGAGATCGAGACCACCTTCCGGCCGCTGACCGCCGAAAAGGGCCTCGAATTCCAAGTTGTGCTGGCGCCGGACATGCCCGAGCAGCTGTTCGCTGACGAGCCCCGCATCCGGCAGGTCCTCCGCAATCTGCTTTCCAACGCCGTGAAGTTCACCGAAAAGGGCAGTGTGACACTGCGCTGCCATATACCTGAGAGGGGGAGCGGCCTCCTATCATCCCTTAACGGCAGTGAGCGCATGGTTGCCTTCTCGGTGAGCGACACTGGCATCGGGATCGCGGAGGAGAATCTCGAGACGGTCTTCGCGGCCTTCCAGCAAGCAGACGGCACAACCAGCCGCAAATACGGCGGAACCGGCCTGGGCCTATCGGTCTGCCGGGAAGTCGCCAACCTGCTCGGCGGCGAGATCCGCGTTGAAAGCCAACTCGGCAGGGGCAGCACGTTCACGCTTGTTCTGCCAGCCACCGCCGTCGTCACGACCGACGCCGACGCCAAACGGCAGCGGGTCCAGCAACCAGTGGAAGACCGCCGGGTGATCGTGGCCGAGGGGTACGACAGCAGCGTCCTCTTGCTGCTCGCGCGCGAGGTTGCTGAGGATCTCGCAGACAGGCCGATCCCGCTGCTCATCGAAGCCGTGGCCAGGCCGGCGCAGGTCATCGAGGCGCTCTCCGCACGAACACACCACTGCGTGGTACTCGACCTCAGCCTGCCTGGGGCAACTGCACCGGCGTTCCTGCAGGAGCTGGTTGACGGCGTCATGCCGAACGCCACACGGGTTCTCGCCTTTGCGACACGCCCGCTCACCCCAGACCAGGCGCAGATTGTCCAGGCATACGTGGGCGCCAGCCCGATCGAATTCATGCCGTCCCTGGACGACCTCGGTGAGCGACTCAGGCAGCAATTGATCACCCTCGAGCCCCACCAGGCCACTAAAGATCCGGACGCGGAGCCATGGCCGTCGGCCGCTGGTGACCCCAGACATGTGCTGGACGGGCGCAAGGTTCTGCTCGTTGACGACGATGCTCGAAATGTCTTCGCCATCGCGAGCATGCTTGAAGAGCATGGATTGTCCGTGGTCCACGCGCAGAGCGGGAGCAAGGGCATCGACGTCCTGCTTGCCGACAAGCAAATCGATCTGGTCTTGATGGACGTGATGATGCCCGAGATGGACGGCAACGCCACCACGGCCGCCATCCGTCAGATGCCCCAGTTTGAGGACTTGCCGATCGTCGCTCTGACGGCCAAGGCCATGACAGGCGACCGAGAGAAGAGCATCGCTTCGGGTGCCAGCGACTACGTGACGAAGCCGGTGGACCCGGAGCATCTACTCGAGCGGATACGTCACTGGCTCGGATATGCCGCCACCCCGGTAGAAGGTACGTCGGTGCCCCCCGACGCGTGAGGCTGAGCCGGGTGGATCAGGCTGGCTGCGTCGGTCGCGGGCGGTGTTCTACCGATTCTCAGCTCCTCGCACGATCCGAAGCGATACAGCGCCGGGGAGATCGCTAGCGGTCCGCCCGCAACGGATGGCTGATCCCAATCGTTTCGTGGGTTCAGCTCGCTTCCACGGCATGGTGGACACGAAAGAGGTTGGTTGGGTCGTATTGCTGCTTCGCCTCTTGAAGACGCTCGTAATTGGCGCCCCAGAAAGCGTGCTGCCAGTCCCCTTCGAAGTAGTCGGTCTCGTTCACGTAGCTTCCCGAGCCAGAGGCAACGGTCCTGATCGGGGCCATGGCTGCCGTCACCTCCGCGGCGCGTCGAGCCGCTCGATCGAGATCTGGCTCGTACCCTGGGATCCCCGGAAAGACATTTTGCTCAATGGAGGCGCTCATCACGAGCGCGGCCGCCTCGAAGACCGCTGGGTTGATCGCCGTTGCACGATCTCGGGCTATTGCTTCCGGTGATGCACCGAAGAGTGCCTTATTGAAATGAAGACTCACATGCCAATGTCTGGTGGCCTCGAATAGAGCGTCGGCAACGCGTTCTGGGTCCTCGTGGCACAGTCGGGCAGGGAGCCACCGTGACTGATAGGTGTGGATGTACTGTGACACCTCCCCCTGGTCAGACGCCCACCAGAAGCGATCTGCGGGTGCACTTGCCCGGTCGTCGTGGCGGATCCTCTCAGGCATGAAGGCATCCCATCTCTCCGCGCGCCAAAACGACTCAAAGGAAGTCACGGCGACAAAGGCGTTGGATTCATATTCGTCAGGGTGACTGTCGACCCAAGAGAGAAAGGATTCCCAGACAGCATTCGCCTCGTCTCGGCCGATGGCCGTTGTCATGAGGGCTAACTCGATCGAATCGTCTTCTCGGAAGCGGATCTGTTCCCCCCAAGAGGCACTGCACAGCGCTGGGAACACGTCGACGAGTCTCCGGATCAAGGCTCGATACGCGTCGGGATTGCTCGCCCGCACCGTACCGGCCACCGCGCCAAGGGTGGGCGGAGGTTCGTGGGTTCGCATGGTGAGCCTCGTGATGACGCCCAGTCCAAAGCCCCCGCCCCGGAGCGCCCAGAACAGCTCGGGGTGCGAAATCGTGTTGGCCACCACGACCTGCCCCGACGCGGTCACGACCTCGGCCTCGAGAAGGTTTCCGGCGGCGGTGCCGAAGCGCCTTGAGAAGCTGCCGAAACCGCCGCCGAGCGTGAATCCGGACACCCCCACACTGGTGCAGCCCCCGCCCTGAACATAACGGTCGGACGGAAGGGCCTGATAGGCCTCGAGCCAACGAACACCCGCCCCGACACTGATCGCGGGCACGCCCGGCTCCCCCGGTGGCGCTCCGGTTAGCGAGAAATCGTCGTGGACGGTGACATCCCGCAGGTGGTGGGTCCAGATCATGAGCGCATCAGGATCACTGGATCGACCCAGGTAGTCATGACCGGTGCCCTTGACGACAAGCGGGATGTCGCGCTCAGCACAGAGGCGCACTGCTTCTGCCACCTCCGCGGCCGACTCGGGTACAACCACCCTACGGCTGGGTTGAGAGGTAAAGGCATTGAACCAGCCGGTGGTATGAAAGGCGGCTGGGTCGTCCTCGATCGCAAAAGGGTTGGCAAGCCTCTTTAAATCGTCAACGCAAGCTTGACTCCGCGGATCGATACGACACGCCTGTAGCGGCGGTTCGACGGCGATCAACTTCGAATCTAGGTGCCGGGCCAGCTCCGACCAATCCGACTCCGTCATGTCTGTCATGGGGTCCATTTCTACAGCTGGTGTTCCTTCTGCTCAACGACGACGGGGCTCCCGCGATGTTCAAACCAATTCGGAAGGGCCCTTTCGTCGCTTGTCCGATTTTGGGAGCAAGCGGCCGCTGGAAGCTCCGAGCCGTTGTAACCGCCAACACGACCGACGTTCCTGCTCATTTTGGACTTCTACCAACTGTTCTCCCTTCGATTTGAGCCTTCGGTGCCTCCATTCGAACCTTCGCTCGAAGTTCGCTACATTCGGTTCATCGTCGTCTGCATTTGCGTTACACGATTTTCTGTGTGACACGGGCCGTCAACGAGCGATGTACACGGTGGGGGTGGCCCGCGCACCAAGAAGCGACGATATCCTTGGGGGTCTGCGGGTCCCGAGGGGGGAAAGTCGGGACAGCAGCGGGGGCTTGACGTGGGGGATGTGTGGCGCGCCTCGGGAGCACAAGCATCGTCTGACAGAGTTCTTGTCCCCCTCAAAGAGTCGAACCAGCTTGACGAGCAAGGCCTCGTGACGGCAGCCGGCACCGGAGATAGCAGTGCTTGGGAAGTTCTCTACCGGCGACTCTCTCCACGCCTCCGGGCCTACGTGGCCCGACGAGTCGATGCCGGCCACGTGGAAGACGCGGTGAGCGAAACCATGATGCGCGCCGTTCGCGGTATCGACACCTACCAGCCGGGGACAGCGGGATTCAACGGCTGGGTATTCGGGATAGCCCGCCGGGTCTGCGCCGACTATCACCGGCGCCGGGCTCGCCTGCGCCGGCAGGACGGGGTTGCGGCCGGAATGGCCGAAGTGATCGAGGACGGGCGGGCGCCCGGTGATCCGGCCGCGGTGGCCGACGAGCATGCCGAGCTGCGCCGCGCGTTCGAACTGCTGCTCCCAGGCGATCAACAAGTTCTGGAATTGCGCGTTATCGCCGGGCTATCGGTGGAACAGGCGGCCTGGCTCCTCGAGAAAGCGCCGGGGGCGGTGCGCACGGCTCAGTCTCGAGCCCTCGGACGGCTCCGCCAGCTGATCAAGGCACACGATGATTGACCGGGGATAGGGACTGGGGAGTCCTCTTTTGAGGCCCTTAACGCGGTCAGCGACCGACCCCGGCAAAGCTCGGTCAGCTGGTCCCGAGCGCCTCGTCGGCGGGCAGATGGTCTCTCGTTAGGACGGCCGCCGCCCGTAACTCGCGTTGGCAGAAACCATCTTGGACTGAGTCAGGGTATCTCCGAAGAGCAGTTCGGGTTATTCGCCCTGCGTGTTGCAATCCGGACATGTCCCGAAAACCTCAACGGTGTGGCTGACCCCGACGAACCCTTTATCTCGGGCTACTCGCTCCGCCCAGCTCTCGACTTCTGGTCCCTCCACTTCGATCGTCCTTCCGCAGCGACGGCATACGAGGTGGTGATGGTGATCTCCAGTAGTGCAACGTCGATACAGAGACTCCCCGTCGTCTGAACGTAAGACGTCAACCTCGCCGCTGTCGGCGAGTGCTCGAAGCTGGTTGTACACGGTGGTGAGTCCAACGTTCTCTCCACCGGCCCGAAGCTCAGTAAAGAGCTCCTGGGCGGATCGGAACGTATCCGAGGTCTCAAGGACCGCGGCCAGGGCTCGCTTCTGGCGAGTCGAGCGTTCTTGAGGAGTGTGCACCCCGGCGTCGTCGACTTGTCCGGACATCAGGCTGAGCACCTCCGACTGCCTTCACTTCTTGCGCGCCGGCCACCTTGGCGGCCAGTCAAAGCCTCCCGGAGGGTCCAAGAAGGCCCGGGGGCCGGAATGCTCGTCATCCCCTTCAGTGTCGCGAACTGAAGGTCCCGAGCGCCCGGGCACTTACTTGCAACGGTAACCATTAGTAACTAGGATATCGGGAACGATTCCCAAGAGGGTCAGTTTGGCCGGATTGGTAAGTACCGAAGGATGGCGTGTTCAGATTCGCCCGATACAGGCCGCCGCGTGGGGGACGGCCGCCCCCAGCACTGGTTACAACGGCTGTGCTTGCCGCCGCCCTGTTGTCAGCCCTGCTTGCAGGCTGCGGGTCGTCGTCAGCCAACGGGGTCTTGTCGAAGGGCGCCGTGTCCGTCGTGGCCGCCGAGAACGAGTATGGCAACGTCGCCACCCAGATCGGCGGTCGATACGTCCAGGTCTCGTCGGTCGAGAGCAACCCAAACACCGACCCGCACACTTACGAGGTGAGCCCGCACGTGGCGGGCGAAATGGCTGGGGCGGGTCTCGCCATTCAGAACGGGGTTGGCTACGACTCCTTCATGAACAGGCTCGAGTCCGCCTCGCCGAACTCGAAGCGCAAGGTGATCGACGTGCAACATCTGCTCGGTCTGCCGGATAGCACGCCCAATCCGCACCTGTGGTACCGCCCCCAGACCATGCCCCTGGTGGCCAACGCCATCGGAAATGACCTGGCCGCACTCGACCCGACTCACGCTGCCTACTTCCACGTGAATGTGACGAAGTTCGACGCCTCGCTCCAACCGTGGTTCAAGGCCATAGCCACCTTCAAAACCAAGTATGCGGGAACACAAGCAGCAACTACCGAGCCGGTGGCCGACTACCTCCTCCAGGCCATGGGGATCGAGAACCTCACTCCCTTTGCCTTTCAGGCGGACATCATGAACGGCACTGATCCCACACCTCAAGACGTGGCGCTCGAGAACGGGTTCTTCTCAAAGCACCTGGTGAAGGTCTTCTGCTACAACCAACAGGTTGTCGATTCGCTCACCGAGACGATCCGCGCTAACGCCCAACACGCCCGTGTGCCGGTCGTCGGCGTCTACGAGACCATGCCCATCCCCGGCTACGACTACCAGTCGTGGATGCTGGCCGAGACCAAGGCGATCCAAGCGGCAGTCGTTCGCGGCACTTCGACGGTCCACCTATGAGTGCAACACAGCACAACAGCGAGAGCGCTCCGGTCCTCGCAGTCGAAGATGTCGGGGTCATCCTCTCCGGGCGCCAGATACTTACCGACGTCAGCTTCTGCATCGACCCTGGTGAATTCGTCGGCCTGATCGGCTCCAACGGTGCAGGCAAAACCACCTTGCTACGGGTGATACTCGGTCTTCAGCGTCCGAGCACGGGACGGGTACGCGTCGGAGAAGGCGGGGCTCGGGACCGTGCGATCGGTTATGTGCCCCAGAAGGTGGCCCTCGACCCCGACTTGCCCATGCGGGCTCGCGACCTGGTCGAGCTGGGTCTCGACGGCCACCGCTTTGGCGTTCCTATCCGTCAAAGGGCGCGGCACCAGCGTGTCGACGAGATGCTCGACGCCGTCGGAGCGCAGAGCTTCGCCGACGCAAGGGTCGGGCGCCTCTCCGGCGGCGAACAACAGCGGGTCCTGATCGCCCACGCTCTGGTTAGCGGCCCTCGAGCACTCCTACTGGACGAACCGCTCGCCAACCTCGACCTGCGAAGCGGACAAGAGATCGTCGCCTTGCTGCACAAGGTGGCTACTGAACAGCGCGTCGCGCTGCTGCTCACGGCGCACGAGATGAACCCGCTGGTACCAGTCATGGACCGCATTGTGTATCTCGCCGAAGGTCGAGCCGCCACCGGCACGACCGACGAGGTTGTCCGAAGCGACGTTCTAAGCGATCTCTACGGTCATCACGTCGACGTCGTCAGGGTCCACGGTCGGGTGCTGGTTGTCGTCGGCTCGCTCGCGGGCGCCGACAACGGTTCGGTCCCGGCGCACCCGCCCATTGAAGTGAGCTGACCGATGGGGTGGCTGTTCGAACCCGGCTTCTTCACCAGCCCACAGGTGTACACCGCGCTGGTCATCGGTGGCGTTACCGCGGTGGTCTCAGCCATCGTGGGCGTGTTCACGGTCGTCCGAGGCCAATCCTTTGCTGGCCATGCGCTCACCGACGTCTCCGCCACTGGCGGGTCTGGCGCTCTCCTCGTCGGCGTCAACCCCCTCGCCGGTTTCATCGTCGGCTCGCTGGCCGGCGCGGGGGCCATGGAGGCGGCTGGTGTTCGCCACGTCCGAGGAAGGGACCTGGCCACCGGGATTGTCCTCGGCGCCTCCATCGGCGTGGCCTCGCTCTTCCTCTATCTCACGACGAGCACCACGGCGACCACCGGGGCCACGCAGCAGATCCTCTTTGGGTCCATCTTCGTGACGACGGCCTCGACCGTGCCGATCGTCGCTCTCTTCAGTGTGATCTCCCTGGGAATCATCGCGGCCATCTATCGGCCGCTTCTCCTCACCTCGGTCAACGGTGACCTCGCCGTTGCCAAGGGCGTCCCTGTCCGACTTGTCGGAACCGCCTTCATGGCCGCCTTAGCCCTGGCGGTCGGCCTCTCGTCGCTTGCCATCGGCGCCATCCTTTCGACGGCGCTGCTGATCGGCCCTTCGGCCACCGCACTCCATCTCACCAGGCGGATCAGCCGTTCTCTCATACTGGCAGCGCTGATCGGCCTAGCTACCACGTGGCTCGGGATCCTTCTCGCCTACGACAGCGCGGACTGGGCATCGGGGCACGACTCCCTTCCCGTCAGCTTCTGCATCGTGGGCTTGATCTTCGTGGTCTACCTGGCCTCTGCGGTCGCCGCTCATCTGACGACCGCGTCTCGTCCGGTTGACAGCGCCGGGGAAAGTGCGGCGTACTTTCGTCCTGTTCCCGAGGGAGATGCATGTTCTCCGGGTTCATGACGAACGCGTGGATCGTGGCGACGATCGTCGCCATCATCGCCGGAGTCGTGGGCTTCTTCGTTGTGTTGCGAGGAGACGCCTTCCCGGCCCACGCCCTCCCCAACGGCGCTTTCGCCGGGGCTGCGGGTGCAGCCCTCATCGGGGCCAACGCTCTGGTCGGCCTGGGTACCTTTGCCGTAGCTGCCGCACTGGGCATCGGATGGCTGGGACGCCGTGGACGCCACGACGTCGTGACCGCGCTCGCCCTAGTCATGATGCTTGCTCTGGGAGCAGTGTTTCTCAGCCACACCACCGAATACTCACCCGAGATCTTCGCCCTGCTCTTTGGCGAGGTGCTCGGCGTGAGCGCCTCGGAGATCCTGCCCACCGCCCTTCTGGCCCTTGCCTGTGTCGCGGCAATCGCCCTCCTCTATCGGCCTCTCCTCCTATCCTCCGCCATGCCGGAGGTAGCTGAAGCCAAGGGCATCCGCCCTCATCGCATGGAGATGGTCTTCTTGGTCGTCCTCGCGCTAGCCACCGCCATGACCGTGCCAGTAGTAGGGGCGCTGTTGATCTTCAGCCTCATGATCGGGCCGCCCGCGGTCGCCAGGGCACTTACCTCACGGCCACCTCGGTCAATCGCCTTGTCCGTGCTCATCGCGCTCGCGACTGTCTGGGCCGCCATCGCCAGCTCGTATCTGACCAACTGGCCCGTCGGATTCTTCGTTGGAATCTTCGGTGCTACCGCATTCGGCCTTGGCCGCACGATCTCCAGGTTTCGCTCCGTGCACACCAGAGGACGGCCGCAGATCCGGGCCCTGGCCGAAATCACGGCACCCATCCGCGGCCAATGAGAGCTGCCGGGATCACGACCACGACTCGTGCGGCGAACGACTCGACGACTATCGGTGATCCGGAGCCAGCTACCCTTGCGCAGCGGGACTAAGGCTACGTTTCCGCGAAGTCCATCCCCCAAGGCCGCCGAGTTACGACTCGTGCCGGCACGTTCCACGGCCTTTGTCCCGTTACAGCATCAGTACCAGCATGTAAGCCGTCGCGACGCATACGACGATGTGACAACCGATCTCCAGTCGTGGAGCCAACAGACGCTGTGCCGCCTCGTCCTGAACCCGTTCCGCGACAGCATTTGCTTCTGTTGACGCTCCGTCGGAGAGAGCAGTTACTCCGGCGAGCACCGGCCCCGGCGCCGGGAACCTCGTGATCGCGTCCAGTTGCCACACCGCCGAGCCGATCAGCACCGCCATCAAGAGCAGCGTGAGCCCAGGATCGCCAGCTGACCCTGAGGCGGACCCCATGGACATAGCGGGTAAGGGCCCCGACATCGGAGCACCCAGCCAATACATGTAGAGCATGGCGCACGACATCACCATGTGAATGAGGCGGTGCGAGAGGTGATGGACGTGGTCCTGATCCGCTCCCTTCAATCCGTGGCGATGGACGAATCGGATGCTGGAACCCAAGAACCAGACGGCGAGGACCCCGAACACAAGCTCCCAAAGCAGCGGAGACCCGAAGCTCCAGCGGGGCACCAGCATCCCGGTCATGGCCACGCCCATAAGGACGTGGGCGATGTTGACGTCTCGGTGGATTATCCGATGGAACCGACTCGCAAACACGAGTCGGCCGATGCAGTAGACGGAAACCACGACCATTGCCGCCGCGAAGCCATACGCGAGCCAAGTCGGGTGTGCCACCTCAAACCGCCTCGACCAGATACGGCGACGCGGCAGCGGTCGTCATCCCGTCTGCCGCCACGATGCGCTTTGGCCAGTAAGCCAGCGCCAGCAGGACCAAGAGCGGCCCCGAGTTGGGGTCCGTTGCCCCGCCGGCCAGAACCGTGCCGAAATTCTCCCCCACCACCCAGATGACGATGGCAACCATCAATGCCAAGATGATGGTGGCGCGGGCGACAACAACGGGCAGGAAGACCCCGACCGCCACCACCACGCAGATCGCCGCCAGCCCCGTCGCAACCGCTAGTCCATGACCAGCGAGAAGGGACGCGGCGTGACGGTCGACGTCTGCCATCCACCCGGGCTCTCCGTCGTAATGAACAATCAGGTTGCGCAGCCCATCGGGAGAACGACCTGAGCCCAACAAGGTCAAGACGGCGAGAGCGAGCCAGATGACCACCCAGATGACCTTGGCGGACTGAGTCCCGACCGTCCACGCAGCGACGAACGGTCGAGCAGTGCGGATTCGGTCGCTCGGCCACAAGAGCACCGCTAACAGCGCATAGAAGAGGACAGCGCCGGGGCCGCCGCCCACCGGCGTTCCGGCACCATGGAGCAAGCCACCCAGGCCCTCGCCAAACCACCACACACTGAGCGACCAGACAATAGAAAGGGCGAGGGCGGGCCGGACGGACGGCCGCCACGCGATGCCCAAACCAATCAGAAACTGGATGAGCGCGAAAGCGGCATCGGCAGCGACCGCGTGGTGCTGAACGACCGAGGCGTTCCAGGTGATGGTGTGGGCGATGAACCTGGGGTTGCCAGTGGCTGTCCCGGCGAGCATGCCGCTGAACCCGTGGGCCCCCGGGGTGAACATGAACGGCTGGAGTTGGAGTACGCCGTCGAGGAGCCAGATGGTGGCTAGGGCAAGCTGCAGGAGCCGCCGGCCGTCCGGAGGAGCCCAGCGACTGTCGGAGAGACCAGCCCAGTTCGTGGATTCGCCCGCAATGAGCCCTTGGCGACGCGATCCCTTGTCGTCGTCCCTGCGGCTGGCCATCGCTTCGAGCCCCCTGAGAAGTGGCTGGTATTGCGGCCCGTAGGAATATTCTCTGTGTCTCTCGGCCGGGGCCCCGACTACCCATCGCAAAGAGCCGGTTGGCCTCGCCGGCCCGCGGCCCCAACGGACGATACGGCACCGGCCGAGCTGCTTAAGTATTACCGGCAGGCTACGGCCGAGGAAGCCGGGCTGGATGGTCGTGGTTCGGGCCTCTCATGGCGCCTCGCTCCCGGGGTCCATGGTCTCGACGAAATCCCTCAACCGGAGCCTTACTCTCGCGATCGAGCTCGTCGGTGCCCGGGTCGGGGGAGAGGAATTCTCCGCCTGCTAGTCAGGCTGCCACCTTGGCATGCGATGCATTCTGCGGATACTGTAAAGCCGCACGTCACCCCCATCCTCACCCAAACATCTCGATTGGGTCGCTCGCTGCCGTAGCGTCGACTCAGTGGAGTTCAGTCGAGAATTGCGTCCAGACGTGCTTTCCGGTCAGATCACCGTTTCGTTCCGGCTGTGGCGTCGTCCACAAGTGAAGCGTGGCGGCCGCTATCGCGTCGAGGCCAGGCAAATCGAGGTGGACTCGGTCGAACTCGT
>JBEDUR010000118.1:0-20733 GCA_040414865.1 Acidimicrobiales bacterium | reverse complement strand
AGCTTCTCGCTCACCTCGGCGAGGACCCCTCTTCCGAACTGGGCCACCTTCCCGGTGACCTCGAGGTCGGTCCGGATGTGCACGCTCGTCCCCGACGGCTCGCTGTGCAGGTCGGCCGTCACGGTGGCGGCGGCGGTGCCCTGACCCCGGGTCTCCCGGCCCTCGGCCCGAAGGACTGCCCGGTGAGCGGCGGCGTCGCGCTCGGCGATGTGGGCAGCGCCCCGGTACTGGGTGGTGATTGGTCCGACCTTGACCTTGACCACGCCGCGGTATTCGTCGCCTTCGACCTCTTGGAGCTGTGCCCCTGGCATGCATGGGGCGATTCGCTCCAGATCGGTGAGCACCGCAAAGGCCTCGTCGATCGGCACCGAGACCGTGAAATCGTGGTTCAGTTCCACTGGGTGAGGTCCTCCACCGTGTCGACGTCGACGGCTTGCCCCGGACACGCTACTGCTTCGACCAGGTCCGGACGCTTGGCCATCACTACCCGTGCACCCTCGTCGCCGTCGGTGGGCAGCAAGTCCCAGACCGAGGCGGCCAGCCTGGTCGGCGGGCAGCGGCGTCCGTCGAACGTCGCCACGGCGATAGGACTGGTGGAGGCGGCGACTGCCTGCCACGCCTCGGGGGGGACGAAAGGCTGGTCGCCTAAGCCGACCACGACGGCGTCGAAGCCACCGGCTCGGGCCCATTGCACTGCAGCCTGAAGGGATCCGGCCTGCCCCTCGGCCCAGCGCGGGTTGTCGACCACGTCCACCCCGGCCGGGATGGCCGCGCCGAGGTCGATGGCCCCGGTCACCACGGCCGTCCGCGCCAGACCGGCAGCCAGCGCGTGCTCGAGCGCCCAGGCCACGAGCGGCCGGCCCCGAAAGAGGGTGAGCAGCTTGTGCCGTTCGCCGTCGAAGCGTGTCCCCGCCCCGGCTGCGAGCACCACCGCGGCGGTGCTCACCGCGCCGTGGCGTCCCGATGGATCGCCCCTGTCGAGCGGGACAACGGCAGGGGCGTCTCGGTGCCGGTCTGGCTGGCGATGATCTCGGCACAGATGGACACCGCCGTCTCCTCGGGCGTGCGGGCGCCCAGGTCCAGCCCGATCGGCGCACGGACTCGGGCGAGGTCGGCCTCGCTCACGCCCTCCTCGAGGAGGCGGGCCTCTCGGCGCTCCTTGGTTCGCCGCGACCCCATGGCGCCGACGTAGCCGACCTCCGTCTTGAGCGCGGCGAGGATCGCCGGCACGTCGAACTTGGTGTCGTGGGTGAGCACGCAGATCGAGTCGCGAGGCCCGAGCTCGGGGCCAACCTGGGCGAGGTAGCGATCTGGCCAGTCGACGACCACCTCGTCGGCAGCCGGAAACCGCGTCGTCGTCGCGAACACGGCGCGGGCGTCGCAGACGATGACGCGGTAGCCGAGGACCTGGGCCACCTCCGCCAGAGCGGCGCTGAAGTCCACCGCCCCCAGGATGATCATTCTCGGAGGCGGGCTGAACGCCTCGATGAAAACGGTGACGTCGTCCTGGCGCGCCTCGCCGGTCAGGCCGTAGTGGCGAGTGTCACTGTGTCCGGAGATCAGGGCGCCGAGCGCGTCTCGCCTGATCACCGTGTCGAGCCCGGCATCACCCAAGGAGCCGAGGGCGGCGGCGTCCCGCGGCACGAGGAGTTTGGCGCCCAACCGGTCGGGCGCGGTCGAGGCCACCACGGTGGCGAGGACGACCGGCACCTCGGCGCGCAGGCAGTCCCGGAGCGTTTGGTAGAGCGGGGCGTCGTCTGCGGGCAATGCTCTGCTACCAGTCCAAGGGCTCGACGAAAAGCGAGATCGTGCCGCCGCAGGTGAGGCCGACCGCGAAGGCCTCGTCGTCGGAGTACCCGAAGGTACACATGCGAGGGGCCCCGCTCTCCAGCACCTCGAGGGCCGCGGTCACGACGGCCCCCTCGACGCAGCCCCCCGAGACCGAGCCGGCGACCTCGCCGTCCTCGGATACGGCCATGGCCGCCCCGGGCCCCCGGGGTCCAGAGCCAATGACATCGACCACCCGGGCGAGTGCCACCCGGCTGCCGGCCGACCGCCACCGCTCGATGTCCTCCAGGATCTCCTTCACTCTCGCCTCCTCACGCGGCCAGCACCTCGAGGAGCGCCTCCAGCGAGGCCACATTGTGGCCGGGAAGGAAGCGGTCCACGTGTGGAAGGGCCGCGGCCATGCCCTGAGCCAATGGCTGGTAATCGGGGTCGGCCTGCAGCGGATTGACCCAAACACTCAGGTGGGCGACCCGGTGCAGCCGAGCCATCTGGGCGCCGAGCTCCTCCGGATCGCCCCGGTCCCATCCGTCGGAAAGCACCACCATCTGAGCACCCCGCGCCATGCCGTTCACCCCGAAGCGGTCGTTGAACTCGCGCAGCCCGTCGCCCAGCCGGGTGCCCCCAGACCAGTCCGGGACGACCGCCGAGGCGGCCGCCATGGCCGCATCCGGGTCGCGCGAGGAGAGCTGCCGGGTGAGCCGGGTGAGCCGGGTGCCGAGGGCGAAGGCCTCGACGTTGGTGCGCCCCGCCACCAGGATGTGGGCGAAGCGGAGGAGCGCCCGCGCGTAGGGCTCCATCGAGCCGCTCACGTCGCACACGAGCACGAGCCGCCGAACGCGGGGAACCCGTTGCGTCCGCTCGATGCTCACGATCTCGCCACCCCGACGCATAGAGCGTCGGACCGTGGAGCGGATGTCCGGCCGCTCGCCCCGACCCCGCCCGCTCCAGCGGTGCGAAGGGCGGACCACCACCGTGAGGGGCAGCCGGCGGAGTGCGTCAACCGCCTCGGCCAGCTCCTCCGGGCTGCACGCGGCAAAGTCCTTTTGCCGCAGGACCTCGGCCCGGCTGTAGCGGACGGCACGGTCACCCTCGGCCTCTTCGGCGGCCGCGCCGTCGTTGGCGAGCTGGACCCGACGCACGACCGAGACGCCCATCGGTTCGGCGCGCGGCGGTTCCCCGGACCAGAAGGCGGCGAACACGCGGTCGTAGGGCTCGATGTCGTCGGGCCGGCGTACCAGGGTGGCCCGACCAACCCAGTAGACGTCCTCGGTCCGCTGGACGCCGATCACCCCCAGGCCGTGGACGTAGCCGAACACGGCCGACACTGGGACGCTCAGGCCCTCGTCCCGGAGCGCCCGGCAGAACGCCACAGCCGACCGGGTGGGCCCGGTGACCTCCAGCGACCGGTCAACCATGGCCGCTGGCCGCCTCGACCAGCGGGGCGAGCTCGCCGCGGGCCCGCTCGGCGTCCTCGCGGTACTTGAGCACTGCGCCAAGCGTCCGGGCCGCGCTGGACTCGTCGATCACCTCACGCCCGAGGGCGTGGAGGGCCCGGGCCCAGTCGATGGCCTCAGCCACCCCCGGGGACTTGTACAGACCCATGGCGCGCAGCGCCTCGACGGCCCGGGTCACCTGGCGGGCCAGTTGTTCGCCGGCTTCGGGCACCCGGGTCAGCACGATGGCGACCTCGCGCTCGAAGTCGGGGTGCTCGACCCAGTGGTAGAGGGCACGCCGTTTGAGTGCGTCGTGGACGTCGCGCGTCCGGTTCGAGGTGAGGACCACCACCGGCGGGACCTCGGCCCGAAAGGTGCCCACCTCGGGCACGGTGACGGTGAAGTCGGCCAGGATCTCGAGCAGGAACGCCTCGAACTCGTCGTCGGCCCGGTCGATCTCGTCGATCAGGAGCACCGGCGGGGCCCCGCCGGGCGACTTGGCGCCGGCGATGGCCTGGAGGAGCGGCCGGCGAATCAAGAAACGCTCGGAGAACAGCTCGTCCTCTCCCACCACCGGGCTGCCCGGACCCCGGTCGTGGGCCCGCAGATAGAGGAGCTGGCGCTGGTAGTCCCACTCGTAGATCGCCTGGTGCGCGTCGATGCCCTCGTAACACTGGAGGCGGACAAGCTCCGAGCCGAGCCACCGGGCGAGCGCGTTGCCGACTTCGGTCTTGCCGACCCCGGGCTCGCCCTCGAGGAACAGCGGCCGGCGCAACTCGATGGCCAGGAATATGGCAGTGGACAGGCCCTCGCCCGGGAGGTAGCCCTGGGCGCGCAGTGCCTGCTCGACGTCGTCGGGCGACCCCGGCGCCGACCAGCGAGGCCGGTCTGACAGGGACGCGCCGGGCTGCCCGGCCGGGTGCTCCATGCTCCAAGGTTAGTGGCAAATGGGGCGTTTGGGGCTCAAGACCCAGCCTCTGACCAGGGGCTATGTGGGGTCGCACCCCGGTCCGGTAGAGCAACACAAACGGCAACCCGACCCCGGCAGTCCCCACGGCACCGGCCAGCCCGAGCAGCCTCGAGGGAGCGCCGCTGGGTAGCCTGCAACCCTGCCGAGGTGGGGGGATCAGACCAGCGTGCACGTAGCAAGACAGCGCCTCTCGACAATGTTCCGTGGACGCCGCCCTGTCGGTCGTCGCGCGCTCAGCATCGTGTTCGCTCTCGGGGTGGCGGGGCTTGCCCTTACGGCATGTTCGTCGTCCTCCCCGGTGGCGGCACACCAAAACGTGGCTACGACTGCACCGAGACCGGTGCACCACGCACCGAGCACGACGACCTCGCCTCCGACTACGACGACGACCTCGCCTCCGACTACCACGACGACCGAGCAGTCGGGCTGGACCGTCGTCAGTCAGCTTCCCTCCGGGATCGCGGTTGACTCTCAGAGCGCACCGCAGGCCAACGGCGACTCGGTCACCGTGCTGCGGTTCCACGCAGGACTCGTGCACTACGCGTTGCACGTCGGGAGCAGCGATCCGCCGACCGGTGGTGCGGCCTTGCCGGCCGACGCGCAGCCGGCCATTGGGGCCGCCGAAAACGCCCAGCTGCTCGCCGCGTTCAACGGCGGCTTCTTGATGGGTGCTGGGTGCATTCCCTGCGGTGTGGGGGGCATGGAAGTCGCCGGCCAGGTGCTCGTCCCCCTGGTGAGCGGCATGACCAGCCTCGTTCTCGACCCGAACGGCGCCGCGTCGATGGGTGTGTGGGGAGAGGGCTTCCCGGCGGCCGGAGCGGCCATCTCCGGCGTGCGCCAGTGTCTGCCCCCGTTGGTTTCGGGAGGCCAGCCGAGCCCAAACGTGGGCGACATCGGTGCCTGGGGAGCGACGCTGGGCGGAGGTAACACGACGGCGCGGAGCGCGGTGGGCATCGATGCCCGCGGCAACATCCTCTATGCAGGCAGCATGAGCGCCCTCCCGTCCGACCTCGCCAACGCGCTGGTCTCGGCCGGCGCGGTGACCGCGATGGAGCTCGACATCAACCCCGAATGGGTTCAGGCTGACACCGCACCGTCACCGGGCGCCCCGTTGAGTGCCGCCGTCCCCAACCAGAATCGTCCAGCGAACCAGTACCTCAGCGGCTGGACACGGGACTATGTGACCGTGCTTGCCGGCCCCTGACCCAGGGTCCCCAAACCGCCGCCAGCCGGCCGGACGCGCTGGACCGACCAAACGCCGTGGCTGAACTGCCGGGGGCGGCTCCCTGACAGATCCGGTGATCGGTACGCTCGGCCGACATGCGCTGGAGCGACGACCGCCGTTCGGGCGGACTCCGGGTTCGCCGGTTCGAGGTGAAGAGGTCGGGTCGCAGAATCCCCGGGGTCCTGTGGACCCCGGCCGCGCCCACTGGAAAAACCCCGCTGGTGCTCCTCGGCCACGGCGCCTCCGGCCACAAGGAGATCGACTACATCGTCAACCTGGGCAAGGCGCTGGTCCGCAGAGGGATGTCGGCGGCGGCCATCGACGGCCCGGTCCACGGAGATCGCCGATCCGACCCCTCGCCGGACTCGAGACTGGTGTTCCTCGAGTTTTGTCAGGCGTGGTCGTCGAACCACGACATGACCGACGACATGGTGGCCGACTGGGCCGGTGTCCTCGACGCGTTGGTGGGGTCGCAGGAGTTCGACCCGGCCAGGGTGGGATGGTGGGGCCTGTCCATGGGGACGATCATCGGGCTCCCTCTCATCGCCGCCGAGCCCCGAATCGCAGCTGCGGTGCTCGGGTTGATGGGCATGACCGGACCGACCAAGGCACGCATCGCCGAAGACGCGCCGAGAGTCCGCTGCCCGACGCTCTTTCTCGTGCAGTGGGACGACCGGCTGTTCGGCCGCGAGGTGTGTGTCGAGCTGTTCGCCGCGATCGGTGGACGGGACAAGCGGATGCACGTCTACCCCGGGGGTCACGGGGACGTCCCGCGCGAGGCGTTTGCCGCCTCGGAGACCTTCCTGGCTGACCGGTTGGGTGCGCTCGCCTAGGGCTACGCAGGCGGTTCGGTGGCCGGGGGCGGCTTCGTCGAAATCTTGTCCGGTCCACTCTCCAGGGAGTTGAGCTCGCGCCATGCCTGCTCGGCCCGAGACGCCACCTCGGAGACGGCGAGCCCCGTCTGCGCCGCCACCCGTGCCACATCGTCGAACTCGGCCTTGACCCGGCCGCCACCGGCCTTCATATGGACGGGATAGCCCGCGACTTCAACGGGCTCGATGGTGCGCGCCGCCGGCCACCGGTCGCCGTGCAGGGCGCGTACGCCAAAGGTGCCCGTGGTCACTCTGAGGAGATCTCGCAGGGACTCGAGTAGGGACGGGTCCGCCAAGACGTGGATCGTGTGCCCGGGACGCCCCTTCTTCATGACCACCGGCGTGACCCATGCGTCGTGGGCCCCTGCGTCGAGGAGCGAGTGCAGTGCATGGGCCAGCTGCTCCCCGGTGATGTCGTCGAGGTTCGCTTCGAGGACGACCACGGGCTGACCGGGGGTGTCGCCAGCGGGGGCGGCGCCCATTGCACCGAGCACCACCTGGGTGCAGTTGGGCACCTCGTCGAGGTCCCGGGTGCCAGCACCGAACCCGGTGCCGCCCACCTCCATGGCCGGCATCGGCCCGAAGGACGAGGCCAGGGCAGCCAAGATCGCTGCGCCGGTCGGGGTGGTGAGCTCGACAGAGACGTCGCGCCCATAGATGGGCACACCCTCGAGGAGGCGGACCACGGCCGGGGCCGGGTTGGGGAGCAAGCCATGGGCAGTGCGGACCATCCCCATACCGGTGGCGACAGCGGAGGCCCGGACATCGTCCACCCCGAGGACCTCGAGGGCCGACGCGGTGCCAACGATGTCGATGATGGCGTCGTGCCCGCCCACTTCGTGGAAGTGCACCTGGCCCGCGGCGCGCCGGTGGAGCCGCCCCTCGACCTCGGCCAGCGCGGCGAAGACGGCGAGGGCGCGGGTTTCGACGCGTGGTGGAAGCTGAGCCCCCTTGACCATGTCGACGATGTTGGCGTGCGTTCGGACCACGACGTCGTCGGGGGCGGAGATGACGGCCCGGGTGCAGGCGATCCCTCCCCGAAGAACCGGCTCCGTCGTCAGGCCCCAGCCCGAGAACGGGACCCTTCCCAGAAGCTTGCGCACCTCGGCCACGTCCGCGCCGGCGTCGATCAGGCTTCCGAGAGCCATGTCTCCGGCGATCCCGGAGAAGCAGTGGAACCAGGCGACGGTGCCCGATCTGGGCTCGGTGCCCGTCACGGCAGCAACCTCGCCACCGCGCACGCGGCTCCGAAGCCGTTGTCGATGCCAACCACCGTGACGCCCGACGCGCACGAAGCCAACATGGCCAGCAGGGCCGTGATGCCTCCGAAGCTCGACCCATAGCCGACGCTGGTCGGGACGGCGACGACCGGGGCGGCGGTGACCCCACCGACCACGCTGGCCAAGGCACCCTCCATCCCCGCCACCACGACGACCGCGTCGGCGTCGGCGACGTCGTCGATGGAGCCAAGCAGACGGTGGACACCGGCAACCCCGCAGTCCGGCAACAGCGAGGGCGAGAAGCCGAAGGCCTCGAGGACCGCTCGGCACTCGGCGGCGACCGGCAAGTCGGCTGTCCCCGCCGTCACGATCGTGACCCTCCCGACGCGAGGCGGGGACGGCCGCCAGGACACGGTGGACAACGAACCGGTCTCGACCACCTCGGCACCTTCAAAGCCGCGGGCCTCGGCCGCCTTGACCGAGGCCTCGACCTGGTCCGGGTCCGCCCGGGTCAAGAGCACCGGCCCGCCTGAGCCCTCGAGGAGCTCAAGGACGATGGCGGCGCACTGGTCCGCGCTCTTCCCCGGCCCGTAGACCGCCTCCGGGAGGCCCTGTCGGAGCTGACGATGGTGGTCGACCCGCGCGAATCCGAGGTCGGCGAAGGGGAGACGTTGGAGCCGTCGCACGGCCTCATCGACGGAGCAGGCCCCGGTGGACACGTCGGCGAGCAGGCGCTCGAGGTCTGGCTGGTCCATGGTCGTTCACTATCCTGCCCGGGAGTGACCCGCTCTGCGACCTCCATCGGGTACTTCGGGCCAGCGGGGACCTTCACCGAGCAGGCCCTCCTCAGCCAGCCCGACTACGCGGCCGCCCAGCGAGCGCCCCTGGCGACCATCGTCGACGTGCTCGAGGCGACCCGCGGCGGGCAGGTCGATCTCGGATTCGTCCCGCTCGAAAATGGCATCGAGGGATCGGTGCCGATCACCCTGGACAGCCTGGTCTTCGACTTCGACCTGCTGATTCAGCGCGAGGTCGTGCTCGACATCCACCTCGCCCTGCTATCGAACCGCGGCACCAGGCCGGCAGACGTGAAGGTCGTCAGCTCGTTCCCCCACGCCCTGGCCCAGTGCCGCAAGTTCCTGGGCGCCAACCTGCCCGGGGCCCGGAGCGTGGCAGCCGAGTCCACGGCCGACGCCGCCAGGGAGCTCGCCGAACGCCCGGACAACGCCTCCGCGGTCATCGCGCCGCCGTCCGCAGCTGCGGTGTACGGACTGGAGATCCTCGCCGAGGGGATCGAGGACCATCCCGAGAACCAGACGCGCTTCGTGGCGGTCGCAGAGTCGGGTGTCCCCCGCGCCACCGGACACGATCGGACGAGCATCGTGTGCTTCGAGGGCGCCGACCATCCCGGCACCCTGCACTCAATCCTCGGGCAGTTCGCCGCCCGAGACATCAACCTGACCAAGCTCGAGTCGCGCCCGACCAAAAAGGGCTTAGGTGACTACTGCTTCGTCATCGACCTCGAGGGGCACATTGGCGACGAGATCGTGGCCGACTGTCTTCGCGACCTCCACGCCAGCTTGTTCAGGGTCAAGTTCCTCGGCTCGTACCCGGCAGCCGGTCACCAGGGCCCGGGCCGGCGGCGCGAGGCCGAACGGGCGTGGCATGAGGCAGATACGTGGATCCAAGCATTGCGGTCACAGATCGAAGTGTCTGAGTGATCCGGGGCGTCTCGACCTCGACACGGGGAGGGATGGCAGAGCGGACGAATGCGCGGCTCTTGAAAAGCCGTGGGACTCCGGTTCCCGTGGGTTCGAATCCCACTCCCTCCGCGAAATCGATCCGCAGGCGTGCGCCGCGGATGGCCTCTGTCTCAGACAG
The DNA here is from genome assembly GCA_040414865.1 of Acidimicrobiales bacterium. Classification (GTDB taxonomy): domain Bacteria; phylum Actinomycetota; class Acidimicrobiia; order Acidimicrobiales; family RAAP-2; genus Palsa-461. The sequence continues at coordinate 11,344 of JBEDUR010000118.1, read as the reverse complement.
GGTCACCAGGCAGAATGTTGCGGCAGGTCGATGCCGGCCGTCCAGACTCGAAATTTGGGTGAATCGCCCAACGGTCAAGCCGCTCCGCCGGCCCGGGACTACCTGAAGCTACGACCCTCGTAGGGGACAGTGACCTCATCGCTCCGGGGCACCGCGCGCACCCGCGCCACATGTGGGCCTTGTCCCGCCTGATCCAAAAACGCGTCCGGCCGGCCCAGATCGCGAATCAACGCGTCGATCAGGTCAGCCGTGACGTGTCCCATGATGAAAATGTGCGAGTACTCGCGCTCGCTTCCTTGCACCAGCAGCCGTTCGTTGGCTAGGGAGTACTTGCGCACGATGTCCTCGCTCGGCCGACGGAACCGAACGGTTCGTGCGAGCGGCGACCGCTCCACCCAAAGGTCCTCCGCCCGTTGGCTTTGCAGCTCCTTCAGCCGCTCGTGCGCGTAGATTGTGAGCTCAGCCAGCCTCACCTCTTTGTCGATCTGGCTCTCGAAGGAATGAGTCGCCACGTACTGCCACAAGGCGACCGCCGACAGGCCATTGCGTGAGCCCGCGAAAGTGCTGTCTCGCGCGCCGATGTAGATCGGATCGCTGGGCCGGCGCAGCTGGAATTTCGTTCTGGTCATGTAGATCCCGCACGGCCAAGGGGCGCCGATCCACTTGTGCCCGCTCATCGCGATCGAGCTGACCTGCGGCAGACGGAAGTCGAATACCGGAACGCAAGCGGGCAGCCGACCGGCCGCGCGGGCCATCTCCATGAACGGCATGTGCGCCGCCCCCAGCGCGCCGTCCACGTGCAGCCAGAAACCGGCGCGAACGTCCTCGTCGCCGACGGGCCGACCGCTATAGGGATCGGTCTCGTCGTACCGCACCCGACGGTGGACAAGCCCGTACCTTTCGAAGATCGGCGCAAGCAGGTCGCAGGCTCTGGCAACCTCGTCGTACGCGCCCTTGAACGTCGTCCCGTAGTTGAGGCAGATGAGTATCGGATACCTCTCGGCGGCAAAGAACTGGACGAGCTTTACGAGCGCGCCGAGGTCCGTCTCCCCAGTTTCGGTCGACGGCACCGCCGTAGGCCACGGCCGGCCGGAACCGAGCGGATTGTGGGCGTCGCCGTACTTCTGCGTGGCGATGCTGTGAAACGTGTGAAGGCCCAAGACGAGGGCATTCTTGATGACCGAATAGTGGGTATCGCCCGAGTAGAAGAGCACGGGGGTGTAGGCGTTTGCCTTGTCCGTCTCCGTCTTGGGGGATTGATAGAGAAGGTGTTGATCAAACTCGTCGAAGTCTTCGTGGAGGGCCTTGCCAGAGAGGTAGTCGCGAGCGTTCCACAGCGCGTACAGATTGGCTTCAGTGCTGCCCATGGTCGTGATGTATCCCCAATACGACTCGGGGTCGGCTTCGTCGTGTGGCCAACGTGCGTTCCATAACGCGGCGTAGTAGTCCAAGACTGCTTGTTCCAGCCACTTGGAGTTGATGTTGCAGTTACCGTGCTCGAACGGATCACCAACATTATTTATGTGGAAGTCGAGGTAACCCTTTAAGGCCTCTTTTGAATTCTGCTCCGGCATCGAGTTGGTAGCCCAGGAATGTCGTACTCGTCTCGGATAGGTAGGCCAGGAAAGGCTCGTGAACTTTGGCGATCGCTTCCGACGGGAGTTCGTCTCCACCGAGGCGGAAGTCCGCTGGCGTCACGCCGGGAATAACGAAGTCGGGGTAGCTCGAATGGTCGGGCCGTGTCGGTTGGCTCACCATGGCGTTCCTCCGGGATGAGACTTGGGTGCGCCGCGGGTGTCTTGACAGGAGTCCCGTTCAGCCGCGATCAGCCCACCGCTAGGGGATATTTCATGGGCATAACACGGCCCGGCAGCCATCGCCAGCCGCACGTGACAGGGCGAGGCGCACGCCAGCGGCGTCGTATGCCGCCAAGGACTCGGACGGGTCCCTCAGCTCGTGGCGGTTACTGCTTGCTCGACTCCCGTCCGTCGATCAGGTCATCGAAGTCCTCGAGGGACGGGCTGATCCACCAGCTACCCGTCGCACCGCGCGACCGCCTGATCGCGTCGATGCGAGGTCGCCTGCTCAAGAGACTCGAGAACGGCGTCAACCGCGCGCCTCAGGACTCGCTCGTCCACCGGTAGCACCAGAGCCCGCCCGCATTGAGGCCACCAACCGACGACTCGAATCGGGAGCTGGGGCCTCGGATCGAGGGCCACGGTCAGCGCGGCAAGACCCAGCTCGTCTCGCGCAGTTGGCGCGGGACGCCCGGTCATGACCAAGAAGAGCGCCGTGGCCGAATAGCCCACCTCTTGCCGTTGTGGGCTGCCGGCGACCAGGGCACCGACTTCGATCCTTCCCCGCAAGACAATCTGTGGTGAGGTGGTGAAGGAAAGTGACCGATCGTGCCCGATGAACGGTCGGTCTAACCGGCGCCAGTCGATCGCTCCGGCCAGCTGGGTGGCCCAAGTCACCGCCTCGGCCTGAACCACGCTCCTCGCGCCGAGGCTCAAACCGGCGAGCCAGTCGCCGAGCGACCCGACGCGGTCGGGTGTGGTCCTGACGAGCCTGGCCATCGTGTCGGCGATCGCCTGTGCCGGTGCGAGCCGCGGGTTGGCCAGGCAGGCCCGCAGGCCTTCCAAGGCGAGGGGCCGCCGGGCCGTCCGCGAGCTCCACTCGAACCGACCTGTCCCCTTGTCGGCCACGGCGGGAAACCGGAGGCGGTACGCGTCCACTCTCACCCCAACGCCGGGTCCGAGACGCCCCGCAGTTTCGGCGAGGGCGGGCTCGAGCTCATCGCGCAGCCCGGTCACCTCTGCCGCGGTCAACTGGGCCTCAGATCGGGCGACGAGCGCATCGGTGAGGGTGCGGGACCTGGGCAGGGCCATCGGGGACAGGGACGTGCCGATCATCGGTTCGCCGACCGACGGTGCCCCAGGGCGACGAGGACGCGAGTGACGCAGGAGGCCAGGAGCTCGTCAGTGACGTCCTCGGCGTCGACCTGCCCGGTCCGGGTGTAGAAGGTTGCCAGCCGAAACGGGGCGGCGCCGCTGCGCAGGGTTTCGAGCAGGGCGTAGAACCGCAGCTCGTCCCGATCCTGGGCCCGTGGATGACCCGACTTGAGCTCAACCAGGCAGACGGACGCAGAACCGCTGGAGGGCGACCCGACGACCAGGTCGATCACGCCGACCAGGACGACCCGTCCGCCGGCCAGCGGCACCGTCAATCGCTCCTGGGTTCGGGGCATCCAGGCTGGCGAGAGCCGCGGCCAACGGTCGATCATGATCGCGCTCTGCATCTCGAGCTCGTCGCGGAACTGTGACCGGGCCGTACCCTCAAGCTCTCCCACGTACCGCACGATCTCGGCGCTCCCCGGGTCGATCTGGAGCGCATTCAGCCCGTCCTCCATCGGGTCCTCGACCCGGCCGATCGTCACGAACTGGCGGAAGAGCGCGTCCATCAAGGCACCGAGCGCGAGGGGCGCGCCGACTGGTCGGTCCTTGGCGTTCCGTTCCCCCCGGAGCACCTTCTTGGTGACGACGACCGGGGTGGGGTCCTCGACCTGGAGGCGGCTCATGCCGTCCTCCAGCCATTCACGCAACCCACCCGAGAGACCGGGGTCGACCCGGAGCCGGCGGTTTGCGTCCCCTCTGATGAGCTGAAGGACGCCGTCCCTGCAGGTGCGGTGGTCTTCTTGAGAATCGGTTTGAGGAGGAGCGGCCAGGTCGCGCACGGGCTCACCATGACGGCTCGTTGTGACACCGGGCTCTCCTAGTCTTTTGCTTGATGGCGTTGTGGGCCGGGGTCGCGAGCGATGCAGCCTTTGGAGTCGTGTTCGGCGTGTTCGTCGCCGCTCTGGTGGTTCTCGCCGTCGTGGCCATCCGCTGGGGGGTTCGACGCGATCGGCCGGGTCGCGAGGCCTGGAGGAAACGTCAGCTCGGAGCGGCGCCATCGTCGAACCGGACGAACTCGTCTGGCCCGGGGCGGTCGAGGGGGCCCGATGCCCCGTGATGACCAACGGGATCGTGGGCCCGTGATCGGCCGATCCCGTCGAACCCGGCTCCGTTCGCTCCTCGGAGTGCGGCACTCCGCCGAGCAGGTCGCCTTCGTCCTGGCCGGGGGTGGCTCCCGAGGCGCGGTCCAGGTTGGAATGCTGGCCGAGCTGGTCGAGCGCGGAATCCAGGCCGACCGCGTCTACGGGACGTCAGTCGGCGCCGTGAACGCGAGCGCGTATGCGGCCGACCCAACGATCGAGGGGGTGAAGCGGCTCGAGGACGTCTGGGTGCACCTGCGACCCGAGGACATCTTTCCAAAGAACCGAGTGCAGGGTCCTTGGCTGTTCTTTCAACAGCGGGCCGCGGTCTACGCCAACACCGGTCTGCGCGCGCTGCTCGAAACGGGACTTTCGATCGACCGGATCGAGGACACCATGGTCCCACTCGAGGTGGTGGCGACCTCGCTTACTGACGGGAGCGAGCATTGGTTCGACCGCGGGCCGATCGTCGACGCCGCTCTCGCCTCGGCGGCCATCCCGGGGATCTTCCCCCCGGTCTCCATCGGGGGCGAGCGCTTCATCGATGGAGGGGTCGTTAACAACGTGCCAATCAGCCGGGCTAAGGCTCGCGGAGCGACCAGGATCTACGTCATGCTGTGCGGTCCCAGCCAGCACGTCCCCCAGGTGAGCCGGCGGCCGATCGAGGCCGTGATCTCGGCCTTCTTCACGAGCGTCCACTCCCGCTTTGCCCGGGAGCTCGAGGAAGTGAGCGGCGTCGAGCTCATCGTTTTCGAGGGGACCGGCCGCCTCACCGACGACTTCCGGGACTTCGGCTCGTCGCCGGAGATGATCGAAGCGGGGCGGCGCGAGGTCTCGTCAGTGCTGGACGAGACGACAGACGGCCGTCACAGCTCTGTGGTGGACTGAATGTCCTTGACGACGTCTTCACTCGATTCGGTGGCCAGCCCGGCCGGGCTCGAGCTGTTCCACCCGATCGTCCGGTCGTGGTTCTCACACCAGTTCCCGAACGGCCCGACTGCGCCGCAGGCGGCGGCGTGGCCCAAGATCGCTGCCGGCCGGGACGTCCTGGTCGCCTCGCCGACCGGAACCGGAAAGACGCTGACCGGGTTCCTGGTTGCCATCGACTCGGCCTGCCGGTCCTCGGTCCAAGAGGGGGCGGAACCGCCTCCGGCCCCGCATGTCCTCTATGTCTCCCCGCTCCGGGCTCTCGCCGCTGACGTCCACCAGAATCTGCTTCTCCCCCTGATGGGCATCCGCTCGGAGGCGCAGACCCTGGGGCTGCCGGTGCCGGAGATCTCTGTCGCCACCCGGACCGGCGACACCCCGCCGGCCGAAAGGCGGGCGATGCAGAAGGCGCCGCCACATCTGCTCGTTACGACGCCCGAGTCTCTCTATCTATTGCTCACCGCCGCATCGTCACGAGCGATGCTCCGCCACGTCCGCACCGTCATCGTCGACGAAGTCCACACATTGGCCAGGGACAAGCGAGGAAGCCATCTCGCCCTCAGCCTGGAGCGGCTGGCCCACCTGGTGGAGGAGGAGGGGGGCCGGCTCCAGCGGATCGGGCTGTCGGCCACCCAGAAACCGCTTGAGGTGGTGGCTCGCCTCCTCTGTGGAGTGGGACCGGATCGGCCCCTGCCTGACATCGTCGACTTCGGGCATCGACGTGACCTCGACGTGGCTATCGAAGTCCCCGAGGCCGAGCTCGAGGCAGTGGCGCCGAGCGGACAGTTCGGCGAGATCCTCGACCGCATCGCCGAGCTCGTGCGGGCCCACCGCACAACTCTGGTGTTCGTCAACACCCGCAAGCTCGCCGAGCGCGTCGCGCACCAACTGGCTGAACGGCTCGATGATGGCTCGGACTCAGGGTCCGACCCCTTCGTAGTGGCCGCGCATCACGGAAGTCTGTCGGCACAGCGCCGGCGGCTGGTCGAGGCCCGGTTGCGGGCGGGATCGCTCCGCGCGTTGGTGGCAACCGCCTCCCTCGAGCTGGGCATCGACGTCGGCCCGGTCGAGCTCGTGTGTCAGATCGGCTCGCCCCGCTCGATCGGGACCTTTCTTCAGCGTGTCGGCCGAGCAAACCATCACCTAGAAGGAACGCCCGCCGGCCGGCTTTTCCCGATGACCCGCGACGAGCTGGTGGAGTGCGTCGCCCTTCTTTCGGCGGTCCGATCCGGCCGGCTTGACCTGCTCAAGCCGCAGGAGCGGCCGCTCGATGTACTCGCGCAACAAGTCGTGGCCGAGGTCGCCGGAGCCGAAGAGTGGTCGGAGTCCGGCCTGTTGGCGCTGGCGAGGCGGGCCGCGCCCTTCGAAGGATTGACCGACGATGAGTTCGAGTCGGTCGTCACGCTGGTGTCGGAGGGCATCGTGACGGGGAGGGGTCGTCGCGGCGCCCACCTCCATCGCGACGGTGTGAACGGGGTGCTTCGACCCCGTCGGGGCGCTCGGCTGGCTGCGCTGACCAGCGGAGGGGCCATCCCCGAGACCGGCGACTACCGGGTCGTTCTCGATCCCGAGGGCGTGACCGTGGGCTCAGTCCACGAGGACTTCGCCGTCGAGGCCACCATCGGGGACATCTTTCTCCTGGGCACCCACTCCTGGCAGGTGACCAAGGTCGAAATCGGGACAGTCCGGGTTCACGACGCCGGGCAGCTCCCGCCGACGGTGCCCTTCTGGCTCGGGGAAGCCCCGGCGCGGACCATGGAGCTTTCCGCTGAGGTCGGCCGCCTTCGTGCGTTGGTGGAGGAGCGCCTGAGAGAGGAGGACGAGGACGGGGCCCGGGCGCTGGTTCGCGAGCTTGCCGCCACGAGCTCGGCGATCGCCGACCAGGTGGTCGCCTACCTGGCGGCCGGTCGCGCCGCCCTCGGGGTCCTCCCCACCCAGGACCGGCTGGTGGTCGAGCGGTTCTTCGACGACACCGAGGGAACCCAGGTCGTCATCCACGCGCCGTTCGGTGGAGCCATCAACCGAGCGTTCGGTCTCGCGCTGCGCAAACGCTTCTGCGTCTCCTTCGACTTCGAGCTACAAGCGGCGGCGGACGATGACACGGTGTCCTTGTCACTCGGCCCCCAGCACAGTTTCCCGCTGACCCAGGTCCCGAGCATGCTCCCGAGTCACCGAGCAACGGAGGCCCTCACCCAGGCGGTCCTGCCGCATCCGATGTTCGCCGCTCGTTGGCGTTGGAACTTGAATCGGTCTCTCGTCGTCCCTCGGGCTCGCAATGGACAGCGACGTCCGATCCATCTCCAGCGGATGGAGGCGGACGACCTCTTGGCGGCAACCTGGCCGGCGCTCGCCGCTTGCCAGGAGAACGCCCCGCCAGGGCCGATCCCGGTTCCCGACCACGTGTTGGCCCGCCAGACCGTGCACGATTGCCTCCACGAAGCGCTCGACATCGACGGTCTGGTCGAGGTGCTGCACCGCATCGAGGGCGGCGCACTCGAGGTCCGGTTCGTCGAGTCAGTCGAGCCGTCGCCGCTGGCGCACGGGATCCTGACCGGACGTCCCTACACCTTCTTGGACGGGGCTCCGCTCGAGGAGCGGCGCTCCCGGGCGGTTGGGATCGCCAGGGGATTGGGGGCCAGAGGAGAGCTCGTCGTCTCGCCCGACGAGCTCGCACCCTTGGATCCCACCGCGGTGAGCGCTGTGCTCGAGCAGATCGGTCCGCAGCCCCGGGATCCCGACGAGCTCCACGATCTGCTCCTCTCATTGATCCTGGCTCGTCCGGTCGAGGGCTGGCTGGCCCACTTCGAAGCGCTGGTGACTGCCGGCCGGGCAACGACCATCGACGGTTGCTGGGTGGCGACCGAGCGAGTCGCGGCCGCGGTATCGATCGGAGAGGACGACGAATCGGCCGCCGAATGTATCGGCGGCCACCTCGAGGTGGCCGGGCCGATCTCAGTCGAGCGCCTTGTCGCCGCGGATGCCCTGCCGGTTGGGACGGTGCGGGGCGCACCGGTCTCGGCCGCCCGGGCCAAGACGGCGCTCGCCCGCCTGGAGGGGGTTGGGAGCGCCATGCAGCTGCCCAATGGCCAATGGTGCTCCCGCCATCTCCTCGTCCGCATGCATGCCGCGAGTCGCACCCGACGTCGGAGCCGGGTCGAACCGGCGAGCATCGCCCAGTTCGTGCAGTTTTTGTCCCGTTGGCAGCACGTCGCTCCGGGGACCCAGTTCGAGGGCCGGACCGGGCTGTTGGGGGCGATCGAACAGCTGGCCGGTTTCGAGGCTGCTGCCGGCGAGTGGGAGAACCACCTCCTGCCGGCCAGGGTCGCCGGGTACGAGCCTCGTTGGCTCGACGAGCTCTGCCTGTCGGGGGAGGTCGCGTGGGGCCGCCTGACCCCCCGCGGTGCCGACACCGAAGCCGAGCCTCCCCGGCGTGGAGCGGCGACACCATCGCCAGCAACACCGCTTGCGCTCGCGCCGCGAGAGGACCTGGGGTGGCTGCTCGCCGCCGTTCGGCTTGGCGACCGGGCGATCGAGCCCTCGGTCGGCGCGGCCGCCGACGTTCTGGCGGCCCTCCGCCAGCGCGGCGCCTGCTTCCGCTCCGAGCTCCCGGCCGCCACTGGCCGGATGCCCACCGAGGTCGACGAAGGTCTGTGGGACCTGGTCGCCCGTGGGCTGGTGACTGCCGACGCCTTCTCGGCAGTTCGTTCCCTGCTCGGGGCCCGGCGCGGGCGGGACAGCGCGACAAACCGGGCGAGGGCGCGCCGCCTCGCGCTGGCCCGACGACGCACCGTCATTGGCTCGGGGACTGGCGAGGGGCGCTGGGCGCTCCTCCCCGAAGGGGTCTCGGATGAGCGACCAGAGCCCGGCTCGCCGGCTGACGAGCTTGCCGAGGCGGTGGCCTGGCAGCTTCTCACCCGCTGGGGGGTCATGGTGTGGGAGCTGTGGTCGCGAGAGTCGTTCCGGGTGCCCTGGCGCGAGGTGGTCTGGGCGCTCCGTCGCCTCGAAGCCCGGGGGCTAGCCCTCGGCGGGCGCTTCGTCGCCGGACTGTCAGGCGAGCAGTATGCGTTGGAAGAGGCGGCTGAACTGCTCACCGCCGCCCGGCGTGGTCCGGCCGACGACGAGGTCGTCGTGGCCGCGGCCGATCCGTTGAACCTGACCGGCGTGGTCGGGGGCGGGACCAGGGTTCCCGCGCTCCGGCACCGGGCCGTCGCCTACCGTGGCGGCCTGGTCGTCGAGGAGCACGCCACCGCCTGACGTCTCGCTGGGATACTGGCTGGGTGGGCCAGGTTCCGGTCATCGACCTGAACGCCGACCTCGGTGAGCGCTACGAGTCGTGGCGGCCGGGCGATGACGAAGCGCTCCTTGACGTGGTGACGACCGCCCACATCGCCTGCGGGTTCCACTCTGGCGACCCAAGCGTCATGACCCAGACTGTGCTCGCCGCTGCCCAGCGCGGTGTCGCGATCGGAGCCCATCCTTCGTACCCCGACCGAGAAGGATTCGGGCGGCGGCCGATGGACCGCACTCCCGCGCAGGTCCGGGGGGACGTGCTCTACCAGGTTGGCGCGCTCGACGCGATCACCCGCGCCGCCGGTGTCCGGATCCGTTCGGTGAAGCCGCACGGCGCCCTGTACAACCGGATGGCGGTCGACCCCGACTGCGCCCGCGCGATTGCTGACGCGACGTCGGACCTCGACCCCGACCTGTGGCTGGTCGTCCCGGCTGGCTCGGCCGCGGCCGAGGTCGTTCGCGAGCTCGGGCACAAGGTCGCCGAGGAGGGCTTTTGCGACCGCGGGTATGCGCCCGACGGCACGCTCATGCCCCGGGGGAACGCGGGCGCGGTCATCAGCGACCCGACCGTGGTGGGCACCCGGGCGGTGCGACTAGCGACGGACCACGAGATCGAGGCGTCCGACGGCACCACGCTGCCGCTCGTGCCGACCACCCTGTGCCTGCACGGTGACACCCCCGGTGCCGTCGCTTTGGCCCGGATCGTGCGCGGGGCGCTGGAGGCGGCAGGGCTGGCGGTCGAGGCGTTCGCCGCCCGGTGAGAAGGCTCAGGCGCCGAGCAGCACCGGGACAGGTGCGGTCGCTTGGCGACACGGCCCTCCTCCGCGAAGCGGCGGATGCCGATGAGGCCGGGACGTTGGCTGAGATCCTGCGGCGGTCGTCCGAGCCGGGGGTTCTTGATGTGGTCGCCGGTCTCGACTCCGTCGTCGTCCATCTCGACCCGGCAGTGACCGAGCGGGAACTGGTGGCCGAAGAGCTCCGCCGGGCACGTGCCCGAACGGTTCGCCGGCGAGGTCGGACCGTGGTCCTGCCGACAAGTTTCGAGGGGCCGGACATCGAGGAGGTGGGGGAGATGAGCGGGCTCGGGGCTGAGGGCGTCCGACAGGCCCTCATGTCCGCCTCGCTGCGGGTCTCGGTGCTCGGGTTCACGCCCGGGTTTGCCTACCTCTCGGGCCTCCCCGCGCCGCTCGCCGCGGTCCCCAGGCGGGCGACGCCCCGCCAGAGCGTCCCGGCCGGGTCGGTTGCCCTGGCCGGCGGGTACGCCGCGGTGTACCCGCAGTCAACCCCGGGAGGCTGGCAGCTGATTGGCCGCACCGACGTCGTCCTCTTCGATCCCGAGGTCGTCCCCTACGCCGTGCTCCGTCCGGGAGACCGCGTGCGGTTCAAGCCGGTCTCCGCCGATGCCCTCGCCCCGGCACCCCCCGAGCCAGGCCCGCGCCTGAGCCGGAGGGACGACGGTTGCGTTTTTGTGGTCGAGTCGCCCGGCACCTTCACCACGCTCCAGGACCGGGGCCGCCTGGGCTTCGCCCACCTCGGCGTCCCCCGGGCGGGTGCGGCCGACCCGGTCGCCTACGCCCTGGCCAACGCGCTGGTCGGCAACCAACCCGGGTCCGCCTGCCTCGAGGTGACCGCCACCGGACCGGATCTGCGGTGCCGCCGGGACACCTACCTGGCCGTGGTGGGGTGGGACACGGCGGTGGCCATCGACGGCCGCCCGGTCAAGACCGGACGGGTGCTGCCGATCGCGCCGGGCCAGCGGCTCAGCGTCGGGTCGGCCGGGCGGGCGCTGAGGGCATACGTCGCGGTCCGCGGGGGCTTCACCGGCCCGCTTGTTTTCGGGTCGCGTTCGGCCGACCGGCTGGTCGGCCTGGGCGGCGGTCCTCTGGTCGCCGGAGACGAGCTGAGCTCGCGCGAGGGCGAGGGCCCAATGGCCGATCATCTGCGACCGGGCTCCGTCGATGCGGGCGCCGGCCAGTCCCGGGTGCTGCGCGTCCTGCCGGTCGAGGATGGGTCTTGGGTTGGGGGGCTGCTCGGCCGGGCCTTCGTGGTCGAGCCGGCCAGCGATCGGGTCGGCATCCGGGTGCGCCCCGTGGA
>JBEDUR010000117.1:0-17765 GCA_040414865.1 Acidimicrobiales bacterium | reverse complement strand
GCTGATTTCGAACCGCACGATGAAGCGCTCGGCACTGGTGGACACCGACGGGATGACGGTTGCTATGAGCAGGAACATAAGCCCCATCATCCCGACCTGGGATCGACTTTTCGCCCCACCAAAGCTTTTGAGCAAGTGGATGACCAGAAAGTCGCGGAACAGCAAAGATCACGAAAACTAATAGCTGCGCCACGCTGTTGTGCAGCAAGGACGCTTTGGGGCTGAGCCGGGGAGAGGATTACCGGGGAGGAGATGGCTGGTCTGGCAGGCTTGCAGGCAAGATCGCGCCTGGCTGTGGTGCGGCCATGTTCGGTCACTTCGAGTCCCGCGCAAGGCCTTTTGAAGCTCGCTCCTGTGTTGGCAGCCCTCTGAAAGAGCGTCAGGCCCTGGCAGGGCCTGTCACAGAGCCGTCACGGAGAATGTTCACAGATGGGACGCTAAACGGACTCTAGGATTGCTTTTCCGCGCCGATGCTGACCTGGGTCCTCACCCTTCTGGAGAATGCACTCGACAGACGGGGATTCTCGACTGCTGGGGTAGTGGTTTCCGCGGCAGCAGCTCGTAGAGTTGCCGATCAGATGCCTTCCAGCTAAGAGTCGCCGACCACATCCCCTGTCTAACTTCGAGAGACAACTCGTCGTGAGCTCAGGGTTCGTTCGGACGCTGCCCATGTTCGCAACTTCAGGATCCGGTTCGACAACCAGGGATTCCGCAACACCTTGATGATGTCATTTCCAGTTGAAAATGGGGTGAAGTGAGCGGGTAAAGACAAATAGCGTTTTGACGAACCGCTATTTGTGATGCTCTTCACTGCTATCAGAGGTACGAACGGCGTATCTGTCTTACCGGACATCGCCTTCTTTTGCGAGTGAGGTATTCGTCCCAGTAGTCGAGCGAGCAAAGTCTGGAGGTACAGGATCCATTGACCGACTGGGTGACCTGCTCGTTTGCTGCCACTTTCTGGCCGAGCGGTGGCCGCACGTTCGGTGACGAGGCCGCTCTATGCTCCTCCGATGTGGCTACGAATGGATATCAATATCACTTGTCGTAGCGGTGGCCACCCGTAACCTTGCTGGTTGCACTGTAGGGACCGGCCGCAAAGCACGCGCGACCAAGGCGATAGCCACGGCCATGGAGAAAACGCTTGAAGCGGCCGTCCATGAGGCGGACGGGACCGTCAAGCGAGGGAGATTGCTCGGCCAACCAGGTGCGAACAAATACCCAGGTGAACTCGATCGGCGACGACGTTGGATCTCGCCAGGCCTGCGACGGAAATCTCTCGGACTCGCCGCGGTCGCATGCTGAGCTCAGACCCCAGTTCGAGGGAAGGTGCTCCAGTTCCGGATCCCGTGCCCGGGGCCTTGCCGATGTCCCATTCGACCCTCGGCGGCAGTGCTTTTCCACCAATCGAAGAGTATGGCTTCCTGTCCGACTGTGAGGTATGTGCACTCGTCGCACCGAGCGGGAACGTGGAGTGGATGTGCCTCCCCCGGATGGACGGACCAAGTATTTTCGCGGCCATCCTCGACCGGGCAGCGGGCACATTCCGTCTGGCACCGATGGATTTCGAGGTGCCGGTCGAGCAGCGGTACTTGCCCGGCACCATGATCCTCGAGACCACCTGGGACACCCCCACCGGGTGGGCAGTGGTGCGCGACGCTTTGTTGGTCGGGCCGTGGCGCTATGCCAGTGCGCGCTCACAGGACTATCGGCGAGTGCCAAGCGATTACTCCGCCGAACGCGTCTTCGTGCGGACGGTACGCTGCCTCAGCGGAACCATCGACTTCATGCTCGAGTGCGAGCCGGCCTTCGACTATGGCCGCCTGCGAGGGAGTTGGCGTCATCTCGGCGACGGATACGGCGAGGCTGAGGTCGCCGGCGGCGGCGATACGCCCCTGCTGCGGCTAACCACCGATCTGCGCCTGGGCTTCGAGGGACCTCGGGCCATCGCCCGCCGGAAGCTTCGTGCCGGCGATGAGATCTACTGCGCGCTGAGTTGGGGGGATGGCAGGCCCCCGGACAGCTTTGAAGAAGCCCATGACCGCCTTTCGCTGACGGGGGACTACTGGCACGAGTGGATAAGTCGGGGGGCCTTTCCCGACCACCCCTGGCGGCCGTATTTGCAGCGATCGGTCTTGACCCTGAAAGGCTTGATCTATTCGCCGACCGGCGCGCTGCTGGCGGCCGCCACGGCTTCGCTGCCGGAGACCCCAGGAGGTCAGCGCAACTACGACTACCGGTACAGCTGGCTACGGGATTCAACGTTCATGCTCTGGGGCCTCTACAGCCTGGGCTTCGACCGGGAGGCCGCCGACTTCTATTACTTCCTCGCCGATGTGGCCGCGCACGAGCCAGGTTTACAGATCATGTATGGCATCGGCGGCGAAAAGGAGCTGACCGAGCAGACTCTTGATCATCTCTCCGGCTACGACGGCGCCCGTCCGGTCCGCACTGGCAACGCGGCTTGGGACCAGCGCCAGCACGACGTTTGGGGTGTGGTGCTGGACTCGGTGTACCTGCACGCTCGGTCCCGTGGTCAGGCGCTCGCCGATCGTCGCTGGCCAATGGTCAAGTTCCTGGTTGAGGCAGCCATCGCCAATTGGCGTGATCCCGATCAGGGCCTGTGGGAGGTCCGGGGCCCGGCGCAGCATTTCACTGCCTCCAAGGTGCTGTGCTGGGTGGCCCTGGATCGTGGCGCCAAGCTGGCCGAACTGCGTGGCGAGAAGCACGACGCCCTGAGATGGCGAGAAGTTGCCGATGAGATGCACGCCGAGATTTGCACGAAGGCGGTCGACGGCCGGGGCGTGTTCGTACAGCACTACGAAACCAGCGCCCTTGACGCTGCCGTGTTGCTGATCCCCCTGCTTGGATTTCTACCCCCCGACGACCCCCGGGTGCGAGCCACCGTACTGGCCGTCGCCGACGAGCTCACTGAGGAGGAGCTGGTCCTTCGCTATCGAGTGGAGGAAACCGAGGACGGCTTCAAGGGGGACGAAGGGACCTTCACGATCTGCTCCTTCTGGCTGGTTTCTGCGCTGGTCGAGATCGGTGAGGTGGCAAGAGCCCGAGCACTGTGTACAAAGCTTCTGGCCGGGGCGAGCCGCCTGATGCTGTACGCCGAGGAGCTCGATCCTCACACTGGAAACCACCTGGGCAACTTCCCGCAGGCCTTCTCCCATCTGGCTCTGATCAACGCGGTGATGCACGTGATACGAGCCGATGAGCAGGCCGCCCGGGAGGACGCGTCGCTAGCGTGGCGGCCCGCCGGCCAAAGGTCGCCATGATCAACGATCAGCGGAGGTAAGCCGAGTGCTAGAGCGACTTGCAATTTTCGGGGCGACTGGTGACCTCACTGGTCGGTACCTGCTCCCCGGCCTTGCTGCTCTGCGAGCCTCTGGACATCTCGGGGACCGCTTCGAGCTGGTCGCTGCTAGTCGGGAAGATTGGGACACCACTCGGTTTCGCCAGCACGCGGCACGCTGGCTGGACGAAGAGGCGATTGGTCTTCCGGCCAGCGCCAGGAGCTTCATTGTGGACTCTCTGCGCTACTGGCAACTCGATCTCGGCGATCCGGCAAACGTGGCTGGCTGTATCGCAGGGGATGGCCCGCTTGCGGCATACCTGGCGCTCCCTCCGGCCGTGTTCCCCATGGCGATCATGGCTCTTCACGCCGCCGGTTTGCCTGAAGGCAGCCCCGTCGTGATCGAGAAACCCTTTGGCGAAGACCTCGCCAGTGCGGTTGAGCTCAACCGACTGCTTACCACGGCGATGAGCGAAGAGCAGATATTTCGGGTCGATCATTTCCTGGCCATGACGACAGTCCAGGCGATACTCGGGACCCGTCTGGCGAACCGAGTCCTCGAGCCCATCTGGAACAGCGCGCACATCGACACCGTCGAGATCATTTGGGACGAGTTGTTGGCGCTCGAGGGGCGAGCGACGTACTACGACGGGGTGGGCGCGCTCAAGGACATGATCCAGAACCACCTGCTTCAGATCCTTTGCTTGGTCGCGATGGAGGCTCCGATCAGCATGAGTGAGCGCGACCTGCGCGACCGCAAGCTCGACGTGCTGCGCTCGATCCGTCCGATCGATGAGGCCCAGGTGATCTCGGCGACTCGTCGTGCTCACTACCGCAGGGGACGGGTGCGAGAACGAAGCATCCCCGCCTACGTTGACGAGGCCGGGGTCGATCCGCCCCGGGGTACTGAGACCTTTGCCGAAGTGATTCTGGAGCTCGACAGCTGGCGTTGGGCGGGGACCGCGTTCCGCTTGCGGACCGGCAAGGCGCTCGGTCGGGATCGCAAAGAGGTGGTTGTGCACTTCCGCCCGGTTCCCCGACTGCCGTCTGAAGGTCCCCTACCACCAGCCAACCAAATACGCTTCGGGCTGGAGCCGCAGGAGCTCACACTGGAACTGACCGGCGTCGGCCCGGGGGCCAGATTCGAGCTTGTCCCCTTGGTGCTGGAGGCAAAGTTCGAGGAACCGGAGCTACCGGCATATGGCCGGCTCCTGCTCAATGTCTTGAGCGGTGATACGACGCTGTCGATCCGGGGTGACGAGGCCGAGGAGGCCTGGCGGGTCGTCACACCCATCCTCGACGCGTGGACAAGGGGCTTGGTTCCGCTCGAAGATTACGCCGCCGGGTCAAACGGGCCGGAGCCTCGCCGCGCCAGGTGATGGCGACCTGAAACCAGCGTTAGCTCAAGCGGCATTAATCAAGAGAGGTATAGCCAGAACGACATCAAAGTGATCTAGTGACCCTCGGAAAGGTCGCTGACTCACTAGAGACCCGGGTGGGCGAATCTGTCGCTCCGGTACTCCGGCGAGTCACGGCGCCGGGGGTCGTTCTCGTTCCGGGGCTAGAGCAGGCCTGCTTCGCCCGCCTCACGCTCGGCGTTCTCGAACAGACCGACAAGGGCTAACCGCCACTCACGTAGGGCGAAGGGCAGCGCCCGCTCCGGCGGCACGCGACCCTCGAGGGCGGCCCCGAGCTCCTCGACGTAGTGCAGGGTCGCGAGCGAGGCCCTCACGCCGTCGTCGATATCTACGCCCAGGAAGTCCTCGAAGACCTGGCGCGCCAGGGCCTGCAGCTGGTCCACTCTCGCACGATCACCGGCCTGGAGATTCTCCAGCCCCTCCAGGGCTGGCATCGCGCCCGTCAACTCGACGACCTCCCGCGAGGTCGCGCGCCGCTCGTTGTCTTTCATGTCCGCCTCCCGGACCGTCATCCACGCTGGCCATTATGCCGCATGGGTCCCGGGCTGCTCATGCCTGCGAGAGTGAGGTTCGCGGGTTCGAGTGGCTGGGCCTCTCAGCCCCAGCGCATGGTCCCCCGATAAGAGAGACAGGGCGATCCGCGTACTCCGAGGCCATCGATGCGGAAGACCCGTCCCGCATCGGGCTGTCGGGCCAGGGTGGCCTCGTCTAGCCCCACCCGGGCCGTCGTCACGAATAGTGAGCCGAGGTCCCGGCCGCCGAACGCACAGGAGGTGGGCCGGTCGACGGGAATCCGAACCGTTGCCAACAGGGTTCCGTCGGACCGATAACGCCTGATAGCTCCGCCGTCCCAGAGAGCCACCCAAATGCCGCCTTCTTCGTCCACGGTGAGGCCGTCGGGCGCGGACCCGGAACCCTCGATGTGGATGACCGTGCGTCGGTTGGTGACCTCCCCGTTGCGCTGTTCGAAGTCAAAGGCGTGCACGTCACCGCTTCCGCTGTCAGCCAGGTACATGGTCGTGTCGTCTGGGCTCCAGCCGATGCCGTTTGAGATCGAGAGGCCCCTCAGTACTGGGGTCGCAGTGCCGTCCAGCTCGAGCCGGTACAGCACACCTGCTCCTGCGGATTCGTCGTAGGCCATTGTTCCTGCCCAGAATCGGCCTGTCCGATCGCATGCGCCGTCATTCATGCGCACCTCGCTGTGCCCTGCTTCCGGTTGCGCAAGCTCGTGGATGCCGGCGTCATCGAGGAACAAGAACCCCTGTCCGGCGGCCAGGACATAACCACCGCCGAGAGCCGGGGCCACTGCGCCAACATGACGGTCGATCGTGACGGTGGATACGTGAGCGAGGGCGTTGTTCGGCCCGATTGCCCCGCGATGGAATTTGGACCCGAGGATGTCCACCCACAGCAGCTCTTCCCGTTCGGCGTGCCAGCGGGGGCCTTCGCTCAAGATCCCTGGCGCCTCGGACCAGGGCTCCACCTTGGCCGCCGCATTCATTGAACCGCTACCCCGTGTCTGACGATCGGTGATCTGCCCGCGTCGATTTGGACCGCCAGGCGTGGATCCTGGGAACAAGGCGATCGACCAGCGCCCCGAGTACCGCTGTAACCAGAAGCACCCAGATCAAGCGAACGTCGGCATGAAAGAAGACAAAGCTGACTCGGACCTTCTCACTATTTTGGACAATGAAAGCGATCAGCCAGATCACGATGATTGCCGCAAGAGCCAATCGGGCCCACCTGATGATTGTCGCTGAGCGCGAAGGGTGGCCGGTGACCTGCCTGTCGGCAGATCGCTTGGTACGTGCCATATTCCCCCTTTCGGGGCCGAGCATCTTGCTCAGGCGTGCCCAGAAACCCTCGTCTTCAGCTCGGTTGCTGCAACAGCCGCCCGGCCATGCGCCCAAGTGAGGGTTTTCGAAAAGCGTACAACTTTTCCTCAGAAGATCGCTGGTCATCAAACGTGAAGTTTGACTCGCGTCCCCGCCTCTATTGAAAGGGTTGGCGGAGCTGGCTCAGGAGCCATTCCTTGTGTCGATCATTCGATGCTGACTCAATCTGGTCGTCCCTCGCGAAGGCGAGGAGTTTGTCAGCGAGATCGCCGACGTGCCGGGCGATGTCCTGCCCTGACTCGGTGTACGTAACCGGCGGCGCCTCCGGGCCTTGTCGCCTCGTTACCGAATCGTCGAATTCATCCCTCGACGCCGACGCATAGGCGCATGTCGCTGGGGCCACGACCTTGGACTCCGAGGCCGCGAGTCCGAGGCCACGTCGAAACACGGGCCAGGCGAACTCTGATATCGAAAGAGGCGTCACTCCGTTCCGGGGAACGGGTCCTCGAGTGATGGGAGGACGAAGTCCGCCTCCGCCTGGACCAGCTGATCAACCGCGTAATGACCACTTGCCACCCCCACCGCGACAGCGCCGCCTTTCTTTGCCGCTGCGATATCCAAGGGCGTGTCGCCGACCACGTACACTTCGCCCAGGTCGAGCGTTGTGCCGTGCAGGGCGGAAGCCTTGGCGATGGCGACGTGGATGAGCTCTGCCCGGTCGGGTGAGTCCGATCCGTAGGCTCCGAAGACGAAGAAGCGGTTCAGGTTGCCGGGTACCAGCTTGGTTCGTGCTGCCCCTTCCATTGCTCCGGACACCAAGCCCAGGACAACGCCTGCGTCGCCGAGCCGTACGAGGGTGTCTTGCGCGCCAGCTAGCACTCGATAGGACTCGGACGCCCAGATCTCCCCCGCCAGATGCCGGAGGTATGCGGCATACAGCCGATTCAGTTCGTCTAGTGACGGATCTCGGTGCAGCACGGATCGAAATGTGGCGCGGGCGACCTCCGGATCGGTTTCTCCCGCCGAGGTGTGCTCGCCGATGTCGGCGGGAATGCCGTGCAGCTGTTGGAAGGCCTTCATCCAACTCTTGGCGCCTGCTCCCCCGGTGTGGACCAAGGTCTCATCAACGTCGAAGAGCACGGTCTTTGGGCGCGTTCGAACTGTTGGGGGGTGTGGCTGGCTCACTGTCTCTCCATTTGGCTCACAGCTCTTCCTCTTGTCCCTCGAGTTTCTTTGTAAATGGCTGAGCGGATCAGTGACACGATCCAAGGGTCTTTCCTTCCGATCGTAGGCGTCGTTGCCCTTGCAATCACGATCCTGCCCGCAGAGGTGAGAGGTCGCGGGTACAAACGGTTCGCGATGCAGACCGCCCCCTCGGGAGGCGCGTTTTGGAGAAGGTGGCCGTTCGCGAAGCAATCACGAAACAGCTGCCGGTATCTCGGTTGGAACGACTTCGGCGGTATGCCGCGAAAGGATGGCCTTGCGGATCTCAGAGGCGACGATGATCGACAAACAGGTGAAAGAGTGAAAATGTCACGAGCCCCATGGTGTGCGCGATCTCTGTGTTACGTGCTTGCTCGGCCCAGCTGATGACCGCAAGCGTGCCAACCCCCGAGCTGGCTTAGGAAACGTGCGATGGCGTCGATATCGCTGACCACCAGATTGATTTGATCGATCCGGGGCTTGCTCAAGTGCCTGACGGTAGCACTGACGAGCTGGCCTTCGTTGAAAATGAGACGCATAAGGGCAGGTCGAGTTGCAACATCCACCTGGCAAATTCAACCAATCGGATGGCTGTCGGCCTCGGTGGCCAATCACCGA
Source organism: Acidimicrobiales bacterium (assembly GCA_040414865.1). Taxonomy (GTDB): domain Bacteria; phylum Actinomycetota; class Acidimicrobiia; order Acidimicrobiales; family RAAP-2; genus Palsa-461. The sequence continues at coordinate 9,390 of JBEDUR010000117.1, read as the reverse complement.
GACCCTCGCAGTCGACGGATTCCGACCGTCGAATCGGCGGCGTCATAGAGCCGGCAGCTCCTTCCCGTCGGCCCAGGTCAGGGCCCAGGCGAAGCTGGTCTCGGCCTTGCCGCCACGAGGCCCCAGATCGGTCACGATTTGGGGCCTCGTGGGTGCCACCTTGATCTGACGGCGATTGGTTCGAGCGCGAGATGATGACCGTTGTGCTGGTCCATCTGGACACCGACTTCGCCGGCGACACGGACGATGCTGCAGCGCTGGCCATGTTGCTGGGGTGGCCGTCGGTTGAACTCGCGGCCGTTACTACTGTCGCCGATCCTGACGGTCGGCGCGCCGATTACGTCCGCTCTCTTCTTCGGTTGGCTGGGCGCAACGACGTACCCGTAGCCGCCGGTGCAGGTCAATCCCTGACCACCGACCAGGAAATGGGCACCTTGCCGGACCACGAAACTTACTGGGGCGACACCGTGGTGTCACCAGCGCCAGTGCGACCAGGCGAAGCAGTCGGTTTGCTCTCCCGTAGCGTCGGACTCGGTGCCACGTTGATTGGCATCGGCCCCTACACCAACTTGGCACACCTGCACGCCGAAACTGGAGCGCTGGAGGCAGCGCGGGTTGTCGTTATGGGCGGTTGGGTTTACCCGCCAGGCCAGGGGTTGCCGCAGTGGGGTGCAGAGATGGACTGGAACGTCCAATGCGACACCCGGGCTGCCCTTACGTTGTTCGAGGGGGCTCGACAGCTCACCCTGGTCACTCTTTCCGCCACGCTCAAGGCGCACCTGCGCGCTTGCGAGCTACCAAGGCTCCAATCTTCTGGTCCGATCGGAGCTCTCCTCTCTCGACAAGCCCGGGCGCACGCCGCAGCCCATCGCATGACCGAACTTGGTCGGAGGTACCCTGCCCTGCCCGACGACCTGCTCAACTTTCACTACGACCCGGTGGCCAGCGCGGTCGCGCTTGGCTGGACCGGAGCAACGATCGAACAACTCCCCCTTGTGCCACAGCTTGCTGACGGCCACCTGCGTTTTCTCCCGGACAACACCGGCAAGCAGGTATTGGTCATGATCGACGTGAACGGCGAAGCCTTCTCGGAGAGGTGGCTTACAGCCATCGAACAGGCCGATCGCTCCCGCTGATCCCCTTAGCGCAGCACTATGCCGAGGCGTTTGGTGACATCATCCAAAAGAAAGCGGTACGTCTGGGACACCGCGGCCAACTGCGATACAGCTGCGGGGTGTTACACCACAAGGCCCAGAAGACTGGGACTGTGCCAAAGGCGCGTACGCAGAATGAAGTCCCTACCTCAACATTCTTCGGAGAGTCTGGGCGTCTTCGGCGAGGTCTTTGGCCGGAAACTCGATATCGCGGTCTTTCGGCAGAGGCGCCCCCGGATTCATGTCTCCGTCTTGATACCGGGCCGTGATGTGCGTGTGCAGGTGGGGCACCGCGTTGCCGAGGATCTCATAGTTGACCTTCCGGGCGTCAAAGTGCTCACGTACGGCCTCGGCGATCCGGATCACCTCAGACCAGTAACCTGCACCTTCTTCCGGGGTGAGGTCGATGGGCTCGACGATGTGCCGACCCCTCCAGATCGCAACGACGTAACCCCGTTGAGCTCCTTGCTTGGCCAGGTAGCCGTCGCAAAACTTGCCGGCGAAGATGCGGAGCCCTTGGGAAGTCTCCTCCGGTCGTCCCTGCGCACACATCGGGCACGCCTCGCCGGTAAACAGTTCACCCCAGTTGTCGGGCCACGGCATGGAGTAATCATGCACCAGTTCGCCCACCGTTGGTGTCCATCAACGAGACGTGCGGCCTGCGTTCAGGTGGGTCGAGCTGACTCAACCACCGGACGCTGCGATCCAGATCTGTGGCCTTGCGTGCGACCCCCTGGCCTTGGTCCGAACCAGTTCGTCGTCGGCACCGCGGACGATGTCTGAGTTAAAGCGGCACCGACGACTCCACTTTCGCCCAGCCGCGTCTAGAGAGGTTTCCCGAGTTCGGGACGTCCAGGTGATCGGTTTGATCGATACTCCTTCCGTAACATCAGGCACCGAAGGGCGTTCGGTCCCGGCAGGTAAGCGTGGCCCGGAGCCACCTAGACCGATCCAAGGAGGCGGCAACCATGACCGACGGAGAAGTGGCCGATGGCCTCGTCCTAGCCCCCGGCGAGGGCGAACGGGTTTCACCCGCGATGACCCTCAAGGTAGGCGACGGGTTGTCGAAGGCCTGGTCAATGTTCGAAGTCGTCGATATCGCGCCAGGATTCGACGTCGGGGCTCATCTGCACCTCAACGCCGAAGAGCTGTTCTATGTTCTTGAAGGCCAGCTCGAGCTGCTCGCCTTCGAACCCCGTGTCAGAACCTCGACGAATTGGCAAAGCTGGGAGTCGCATAGTGGGGCGAGGGTGGCTCGCGGCGGGCCGGGGAGTGTCATGTATGTTCCACGCGGCTGTCCCCACGCGTTTGCCAACCCCGGTCCCGGCCCGGCCCGTATGGTCTTCCTCGTTTCTCCCTCCGGTCACGAGCACTATCAGCAAGAGTTGGCCGCGCTCGTCGCCAGCGCCACCGGACCCCTCGACGCGGCGATCGGCGAGTTGCGAGCGCGTCACGACATTGAGCAGCTGACACCCCAGGTTTTGCCCAGCCGTTCGTAACCCGCCGGCGGGGCAGCTCGGCGACCCGTGCTGCTCACTTTGGTCGGCTTGCAAGGGCGAAATAGGCGTTGCATCTGGGCTGTCCCCTCTGCCCGGGGTCCGCAACGGCGGGGCTACGTGGAGGCCCGGGGGCCCGGCGATAGGCAGCCGCGCGGAGGCCTGGGAGCATGGGTAGTCTGCTGGACGTGGGTCCCCCACCTACGCCGACGTGGGCTTTCCCCCTGATGTTCGGGGCACTGGTGGTACTCGACCTGCTCTTGGCTGGGCCCGCCGTAGCCGGTGGACTTCTCGGTGTCTTGTCAGTTCGGCGGCACATCCGTGAAGAGCTGGAGGTTCGGCGTCGCGCTCGAGCCGAGGAGCGGGCACCGCTCCACCTTGGTCCGGATTCGGTTCTCGCCTCGGACGCGGAGCGCGAGCGTACGGTCGGCCTCATTGCGAGGGCCATCGGTGAAGCTCGGCTCGGCATCGACGAAGGGACCGACCGGATCGACGCAATCTGGGGGGCTCAACGGCGGAACGAGCTGGTGGAGCTTGTCGCGGACCTGCCCCAGGCACCCGAGCCGGTTCGACGCAAGCTCGGTGCCGGCGCAGTGTCGGCTCTCGTGCTCTCGCTGGGGGCCACTGCGGTCCAGGGAGTTCTTGGGCTCTGGGAGCTCTGGCCCGTGGCCGTGGGCCTGTGTCTCCTCCTGGCGTTCGGATCTCGGCGATCGCCGGGACGATAGCCCCTACACCTCGGGTCGCCAGCTGCTCTTCGCACAAGCCGGGCTCGGGCAGCGCATCGAGTGCCTCTTTCAGGACAAGTCCTGCCGACATGCCAATATCCCCGGTTGTCCGGCGCCGTTCGGTAGCAAATTTGGATAGCAGTCACCCGATATCGTTCCGGGAATCCGTTGAGCATACGGGCCGCTCCGGCTTCGGGTCGAGAGCGGCCCATGGAAGACGGAACAGATGGATAGCGGCGATCTCGACGACGACCCTCTCCGCCAGCTCGCGGTGTTCCTTACCGCTGCGCGCGAGGCGGGAGCCGCGTACCCCGACTCGATGGCGCTGGCAACCACCGGGCTCGACGGGAATCCGTCGGTGCGCATGGTCATGCTTCGGGGTGTCGACGACGGCCTCGTGTTTTTCACCGACGATGAGAGCACCAAAGCAGTCGAGCTCACCTCGAACCCGGGCGCGGCCGCTGTACTCCACTGGTTGGCACCGGTTCAGCGCCAGGTCCGCATCTCGGGTCGGGTGACCGGCACCTCAGATGACGAGTCGGATCGTTACTGGGAGGCCCGCCCGCCGGGGGCTCGCTGGACCGATCTTGCCGTGCGACAAAGCGAAATCGTTGCTGATCGCTCGGTGCTCGAACGAGCAGTTGCCGAAGTGAAAGCGCGCTACCCGGACGAGTCGGCCGTCCCGCGACCGCCGCGTTGGCACGGCTTTCGCCTGACGCCGGACGTCGTGGAATTCTGGGAAGAGCGTGGCGACCGCCTCCACGACCGGATCCGCTACCGGCGAGAGGATGGTGGCTGGGTGGTCGAGCGGCTCGCGCCCTGAGCTTGTCATCGCCGGACGCCCGATCTGAACTCCCACACCACGCTGACGGGCCACGACGAGGCTCGATGAGCTACCCGGTCCGGCGGCGATGCTGTGCACGGATGAATCGGGCTCGCAGAAGTCGTGTGTGTAGGTCCGCTCAACATCCGAGTGCGGTCAACCTGATTCGAGTGACATCAACATCTGATAATCGCGTAAGCGAGCGTTTTCACTTGGTGAGCGCTGCGAACCGGTTGATCTTGCCCTGATATGACCAGCCTGCGATGCCCTGCACGGTGGGGACGAGAAGCAGACCGACGCGATGGGGGCGACGCGTGGCAGCGCGTCGACTTGCTGTCCCAGCGACATGGCCACTGCTCATTGGCGGACCACAGAATTGCAGTTGTTGACAGGGCAGATAGATAGATCAGGTCGTGGATCTCTGGATCAGCACGCAGAGGTGTCCTCCGGATCTGCGAACCGCATAAGGGGAACACCCCACGGCTCACTCGCCAGTTTGGACACCTGATCACTCATCGAGCATAGAGGCGCGCTATTTCGGCAGCTGGCTTCGTACCTTCGCTTGTCGTGTCGGACCTTGCATCATTTCTTTGGCGCCGGGCCAGGTACTTGGCCAGTTCCCACAGACCGAGCAGCAGGATGGGTGGGATCAGTGTCCACCGGAACTCCTTCATGCTGAGGTCGGTGGTGCCCAGAATGCGGCGCAGGGCGTCCATCTGGGTGGTGAGCACCGCCAGGATGAACTCGCCCAGGGCCGCCCAGTTCATCTGCTTACTGTCAAAGGTAGACAGAGTGAACACGGTTGCGGTTTCACTGCGGCACTCGAACGCCGCGACGATCATCATTAGGGCAAAGGTTGTGAAGGCCATCGAGGTGCCCACATGGACGCTGTTGAAGTGACCCTTGCCCAGCTGGATCAGGCTGAGGATGGCGATCGTCATGGACAGACCGACCAGGCTCACCGTGATCAGCAATGGCCGGGTCAGTACCGACTCACCCCGCGGCCTGGGAATGCGGGCCATCAATCCCGGGGTCTCTTTGTCGAAGCCCAGGGCGAACCCGAAGGGTGCGTTGACGATGAAGTGGATCCACAGCACCTGAACCGGGGTGAATGGCTCGCCGCCAGCCAGGTTGAAGATGGTGGCGCCGAGGAACGAGAGCACGAAGGCCACCAGCAACAGCAGCACGAAGCGGATGTACTTGGTCAGGTTGTCGTAGATTTTGCGCCCCTGTTCCACGGCGTAGACGATGGTGGCGAAGTTGTCGTCAGAAAGGATCATCCGCCCGGCGTTCTTGGCCACATCGGTGCCACTGCCCATGGCGATGCCAATGTCGGCGGCCTTGATGGCCGGGGCGTCATTCACCCCGTCGCCGGTCATGGCCACCACGTCACCCTTTTTCTTGAGGGTGTTGGCCAGCAGCACCTTGTGCTCGGGGGCTACCCGTCCCACCACTCCGATGTCGTCGATGCGAGCCAGCCGGTCCGCCTCAGAGAGGGCCGCGAAATCGGCTCCGAGGATCGCCTCACCATCGATGCCCAGCTGCTCGGCAATGGCCGCTCCCGTAGTGACGTCGTCGCCGGTGACCATGCGCACCCTGATGTGGGCGGACTGGGCGTCGGCCACTGCCGCCTTGGACTCGTCGCGGGGCGGGTCCACCATTCCCACCAGGCTTGTCATCTGGAGATCGACAACATAGGAGAGCAGGTCGCCCGCCGGGTCGAAATCGGCCGGGTCCAGGTCGCGCGTGGCCGCGGCCATGACCCGCTGGCCGTTTTGTTCCATCCGTTCCATGTGGGATTGTGCTCGTTCGGCCAGACCTTGGTCCCAAGGGACGGTCTGTCCGCCCGACATCGCCGTGGCGGCGCGGCCCATTACGGCCGGGGCCGCCCCCTTCACAAAGCAGCGCACCACTGGTGATCCGGAAGGGCCAGCAGCGGTGTTGAAGGTTGCCATCAGCTTGTAGGTCGGGTCGAACGGCAACGTGGCCTGGACGGGCAGTTGCTCCCGGGTGGCCTCGATGTCCAAGCCCGCCTTGTGGGCCAGCACCAGCAGCGCTCCCTCGGTGGGGTCGCCGACTACCTTGCCGTCCACCAGCCGGGCGTCGTTCGCGACCAGGTAGGGCAGGATGGCGTCGTCGATGCGCTCCGAGCTGCCAACCGGGTGCTCGACCCGGCCCTCCAGGCTGTAGCCGGTGCCACTGATGGTGTAGCGGTTGGCGGGGGCGATGACCTCCACGGCGGTCATCTGGTTCATCGTGAGGGTGCCGGTCTTGTCTGAGTTGATCGCCGAGGTGAACCCCAGGGTCTCCACCGAGGGGAGGTCCTTGACGATGGCATTGCGCTTGGCCAGCTCCAGACTGCCCATGGACAGGATCATCTGGGTCACCGTGGGCAGCGCCTCCGGGATGGCGGCAATGGCCAGGGACACCGCGCTGACGAACAAGGCGTCCCAAGCCCGGTCCCGGGAGCGGCCGAATGCGAACATGACGATCATCGTCACCCCGGCCGCGGCTGCGATCCACAAGCTCAGGGTGTTGAGCTCTTTCGTCAGGGGAGACTGCTCCTTGGCGGTGGCAGTCAACAGCCCGGAGATCTTCCCGAGCTCCGTGCCCGCGCCGGTTGCGGTCACGATCATCGTGCCGCTGCCGTGGGTGACCGGCGAGTTCATGAACGCCATGTTGGACTGGTCCCCCGGCTCCAGCTCGGCGCCGGACAACTCGCCCGACTCCTTGGCTGCTGGGGTGCTCTCTCCGGTCAAGCCCGACTCGTCGATCTGTAGCGAATGGGCGGCCACGATGCGACCATCAGCAGGTACCTGATCGCCGGCCGCGATCAGCACCACATCGCCCACCACCAGCTGCTCGGCCGGGACCTCGGCCTCCACCCCGCCGCGGCGCACCCGCGCCGTGGCCTTCATCATGGACTTGAGGGCATTCATGGCGCTCTCGGCCTTGCCCTCCTGGCGCAGGCCTACCACAGCGTTGAACAACGTCAACAGGATGAGCACCACCGCGGTGCTCCACTCCTTGATTGCCAACGAGACGATCGCGGCCACCGACAAGATGAGCTGCATGTACGGCCGGTACTGGTCCACAAGCCGCCGCCATCCCGGGATCGGCTTCTCCTCCGGCAAGGCGTTCGGGCCGCGAGCCTGCAGCAGCTCCGCGGCCTGGGCGGCCGAAAGGCCAACCTCCGGATCGACGCGCAGCTTTGCCGCTACCTCCTCAGCCGGCAGGGCGTACCACCGGTCGTCCGTCGTCGATCGCATTTCGGCTGCGTGATCACTCAAGGACAAAGTCACCGACCTTGCTCGGGAGGTTAGAAGTTAAATCGACTCGCGGACCGTGACCACAGGGCATCCGGAGCGGGAGGTTATCGGAGTACTCAAGTCGAACGCCAGCGTCGTCTTCGAGCCGAGAGCGACCCATATCGTCGACTCAGCTCGCCACTCTGTGCCTCGGACTAGAGATGTTTACGCCCGGTGCTTGTCCACTACACCGTACCTCGACCGGCTAGCGCGGCCCTGTTATCACTCCGCTATAGTCCCTGCGCGTTGTGGCCGTCGCAACTTAAGAGCCGGGTGCAGGAGGTGCGAAATATGGCCTTCGATACGTTCATGGCCTATGTCGGCGCTTACTCGAATGTTGCAGACGCCGAAACCGACTACGAGTTCGTGAAGGACCTCCACACGGAGGCAAATCTGATCGATGCCTATGACGCGGCAATCATCGAGCGTCGCGCCGATGGCAAGGTGAAGATCGTCAAAAAGCACGAGACACCTACCCGTGTGGGTGGCGTGGCGGGAGCGGGGATCGGCCTGGCCACAGGCCTGGTTGTCGCCCTGTTCCCGTTTGCGGCCATCGGTGGAGGCTTGTTGGCCCTCACGACCGGGGGCGGCGCGGTCCTGGGTGCGGTGGCCGGTCACGCGGCCGCCGGCATGAGTCGAGGGGACCTCAAAGAGCTGGGCGAGCACCTTGATGCCGGTCAGGCCGGGCTGGTGGTCGTGGCGGTTTCCGACATGGGTGCCAAGGTTGAGAAAGCCATGAAGAGCGCGCGCAAGGTCGAGAAGAAGGAATTGAAGGCCGACACCGCGGTGATGGAGGCCGATGCAAAGGAAGCCGGCGCGGTCTGAGCCCTCGCCGGTCAGAGTGCATCGGGACACGATCGGTCCGCCTACGGAGAATCCGACCCCTGGGATCTAGTTAGCTGCGTATCCTGGCCAATCGACTCAGGGCACAGGCGCTTGTCAAAGAAGTCGCCGGTCGGCAGAACCGTCCCGGCCAGGCCCGCCCGAACCCGAGGGCATGGGCACTTAGGTTCCCCCGCCGTCGGAGGTTCAACACATGACCAAGAACAAGAACGAAAAGGTGAAGCAGCACAACCGGGTGATCGAGTCCTCGCCAACGAGAACGGCACCACAACCTGGAACGGGCCCACCCCCGAAGATGAAGCGCAAAGAGTACGAGCGGGAGATGAGGGTCCTTCAGGGCGAGCTCGTCGCCATGCAGGAGTGGGTCAAGGCCTCGGGCGCCAAGATTTGTATCGTCTTCGAGGGTCGCGACACCGCCGGCAAGGGAGGCACGATCAAACGGATCACGGAGCGGGTGAGCCCGCGGGTGTTCCGGGTCGTGGCGCTGCCCGCGCCGACCGAGCGCGAGAAGTCGCAGATGTACATACAGCGCTACGTCCCGCACTTTCCGGCGGGCGGCGAGGTGGTGATCTTCGACCGCAGCTGGTACAACCGGGCCGGCGTCGAGCTGGTGATGGGCTACTGCACCCCGGAGGAGAACCAGCGGTTTCTCGAGCTGACGCCGGGGTTCGAGAAGGCCATGGTCGATTCCGGGATATTGCTGCTGAAGTACTGGCTGGAAGTTAGCGCCGACGAGCAGACCAAGCGTCTCGAGAGTCGAATCAACGACCCCCGAAAGATCTGGAAGTTGTCTGACAACGACTTGAAGTCCTACAGCCGCTGGTATGACTACTCCAGAGCCAGGGATGCGATGTTTGCCGCCACCGACAGTGCGTGGGCGCCGTGGTACATCGCGCACACCGACGACAAGCAGCGTGCTCGGCTCAACATCATCAGCCACCTGCTCGACCAGGTTCCATTCGAGCCGCACGCTCCCCATGTCCCGCTCGACGTCACCCTGCCCAAGCGTCAGCATCACGGGGGCTACGTGGACCCCCAACG
>JBEDUR010000116.1:0-4633 GCA_040414865.1 Acidimicrobiales bacterium | reverse complement strand
CAATGCTCGGGTGGAAGCGGATGGAGCTGTTCGATGCATTGGCCGCGAAGCGGGTGATCGCCGGACCGGTCCTCGACATGGCGGACCTCGAGCAGAACCCGCAGCTCACGGCGCGACAGTTCTTTCGAACGCCGGACGAGGCGCCCGCGGGCAGCCCTCGCCAGCCGGGGCCGCCGGTGCGCTACGGCAGCACACCGTGGCGTCTCGCTCGTCCAGCACCGGGGGCCGAGACATCGGCCAAGCCCGCTGAGACCGTCAGCGGGTTCACCGGGGAGGGGCTGGACCTCACAGCGCCTGCGTCGACGCGCAGCGCCAGTCCTCCCGAGGGGTCGGCGGTTGGTCCATTGTCTGGCTATCGCGGACTTGTGCTGACCCAGGCATGGGCCGGCGCGTACGCCACTGAGCTGCTCGCCCTCCTTGGCGCCGAGATCGTGCAGGTAGAGGCGCGCGGTCGTTTGGACAGCTGGCGTGGTCTCGGCACCAGCACAATCCCTGCGGCGCTTCGAGAACGCGGGACACTGGGGGATGCCTGGGACCTGAATCCCTTGTTCAACTCTGTAAACATGAGCAAGCGATCGATCACGCTCGACCTTTCGAGGCTCGAGGGCGTCGACCTCTTCCGTCGGCTCTTGCCCCGTTTCGACTTTGTTGTCGAGAACTTCTCCCCACGTGTTATGGCGAACCTCGGGATCGCCTACGGAGACCTGCGGAAGCTCCGAGAGGACATCGTGATGGTGAGCATGTCCGCGTACGGCGCGACGGGTCCCTGGTCTCCGGTGCCCGGCATCGGAGGGACCATCGAGCCATGCTCTGGCATGTCCTCCCTGCTGGGCTACGTCGACGGGCCGCCCCTCAACTCGGGCCACATGTATCCTGACCCGGTCGCAGGGCTGTACGGGTTCGGGGCCGTGATCACGGCCCTGGCGCATCGGTGCCGTACGGGTGAGGGTCAGTACGTGGACGTGTCAATGCAGGAAGCCTGCGCGACCTTCGTCGGCGATGAGTGGATGCGGTACCAGGAAACCGGCCTCTCACCGGCCCGGCGGGGCAATCGCCATCCCGCGTACGCGCCCCATGGCATCTTCCGGTGCACCGGCGAAGACCAGTGGGTGGCTGTGGCCGCGCCTGATGACCCCGCCTGGGCGGCTGTCGTCGAAGTGCTGGGAGGCGATGAGCTCGGTGACGAGCGGTTCGCCACAGTGCAAGCCCGCCAGGCGAACGAGACCGACCTCGAAGCGGCCATCAGCCGTCGAACGATCGAGCACGACAAGGTTGAGCTGGCAGATGCCCTCGTGTCGGCGCGCGTCATCGCAGCTCCGGTGCTCGACGTCGGCGAGGTGCTGGCAGACCCCGACCTCGCAGCTCGAGGCGTATTGCGCGCCGTCACGCATTCCCGTGCCGGGGATGCCCTACAAGCCGGCTTGCCGCTGCGATTGGCGAACACCTCGCTACCGTCGTGGAACTCCGCGCCGCTGCACGGTGAGCACTCGTTCGAGGTTCTGCAGCAGGAGCTCGATCTCGACGAGAAGACTTACACGACACTCGTCGCCGCTGGGATCACAGGCTGCGGCCCGGTGAAGGAGAACTGATGGATTACCAAAACGTCCGCACGGAGGACGACGGCCACGTTCGTCGCATCATCATGGCCCGGCCTGAGTACCGCAACGCTCAGAGCCGCCGGTTGTTGGAGGAGCTGGATGACGCCTTCGCCGCTGCCGCCGATGACCTCGACGTACGGGTCGTCGCGCTGTTCGGTGACGGCGACCACTTCTCCGGCGGTCACGACCTTGGATCGCCGGCCGAGCTGGCCGACCGCGAGCAGCGGCCCCGACAGGAGGGTGTGCGCGGCAAGTTCCAGCATTCGCGCGAGAGCTTCATTAACAAGACCTTGCGCTGGCGCGACCTGCCCAAACCGACTATCGCCGGGGTGCAGGGCTATTGCATCTTCGGCGGGTGGATGGTGGCCTCATCGATGGACATCATCTACGCCGCGGACGACGCGATGTTCCTTGGTGCGAACTTCCAGTACTTCTCCATCCCATGGGACATGTCGCCCCGGCGGGCCAAAGAGCTTTTGTACGAAAGCCGGTTCATCGACGCCGCGGAGGCCGAGGAACTGGGCCTGGTGAACAAAGTCGTTCCACGGCAGCAGCTCGACGACGCGGTGATGAACTACGCACGCCGCATCGCAGACAACGACCCCTTCCAGCTTCGAATGACCAAGATGGCCGTCAATCAGATGCAGGACATCCAGGGCTTTCAGGCGCACATCACTGCCGCGCACCTGATGCACCTGATGTCGTCTTCTGGAGAGTCCGACTCGGACTACGCGTTGCGGGTTCCCGACGGCCGGCGCCGACCCATGGTCCAGAAGGCTTTCGAGCACTACGAGTTGCGCAAGGCCGAGCAAGGCACCGAACCCGGGCAAGTCTGAGGTTGGAACGAGCCGACACGACATCCAGGGACTGGCGTCGGAGCGTCGGCTCGGCTGCGGGTAATCAGATCGATGATCCGGGCAGACTAGGGATCCGACCCCTGTGCATGAAGGGGGACCGAGGCCCGTGTACGCCTTCGCTGCGCTCATGACCAGCGATCGGAGCTGCCTTGAGATCCAACTCGAGATCGATTTACGCTCGCCCGCCAAAAGCCGAACTGTCGGGGGCAGCGAACAATGAAAGGGCATAGGACGCGCGAGCTGCTTATTGCCGAGACCTCACGCGATCGGGCGGTAGGTCCAGGTCAAACGAATGAATCGGAAGTCTGAGGCATGTCCAACATTCGTCGGCTACGACTCGCCGTCGGCCTGCTCGCCCTCGCCACCTTCGGCGCAGCCTGCTCGTCTTCGAGCCCCTCCTCCAGCTCGAACAGGACGATCACCACCACTTCGACTTCCACGACTACAACGACTTCGACCACCACAACAACGACCACCACCACTACGACCCCGACAACCACCACTTCAACAACGACCCCCACAGAGACGCTCCCACCGACGCCTGCCGGACCGTCGCGCATTGATCTCTATGGCGATTCCCTGGTCTCCGAAGCAGCGCAGGACTTTGACTTCCTCGGAAGCAGCTCGGGGGCTTCGGTACGAGTGCACGATTTCCCTGGCACGGCGACTTGCGACTGGCTCGCGTCGATGTCTTCCGACGCACAGAGCTGGCAGCCCACCGCGGCCGTGCTGGCGTTTTCAGGGGATGCCTTCACCCCGTGCATGGAGGGGCTCCAGCTCGGAACGCCGCAGTACTTTACGAAGTACCAACAAGACACCCAGACCGCGATTTCGATCTTCCGGTCTGTTGGTACCAAGGTGATTCTGGTCGGACTTCCACTTGATGCCTCCGCCGGCCTCAGTCAGAACGTCTCCGCCATCAATCAGATCTACCAATCTTTGGCCGCCAACGATGTTGGTGTCTCGTATGACGATGCCGGTCAAGCAGTAATGGCGAACGGACAGTTCACCTGGACTCTGCCATGCCTCCCATTCGAGCCGTGCACGGGCCCGAACGGGACCAACGTCGTTCGGGCTCCTGACGGCGTGCACTTCTGCCCTGATGGCAAAGACACCCCCGAAGCCGGTGCCGAATACGTCTGCGACGTCTACTCGTCGGGGGATTTCCGATTTGCCGCCGCGATGCTCGCTCCCGCTCTCTCAGGGTGACCAACTTCACGAGTGCCGGGGCCCTGCACCTTCAGGCAGTCACGACTGCCGGCTGAAACGATGGGCGCTCAACGCCCGGCAGGCCCGCTACCCCCGGGGCTCAGCGACGCGCACCACGGCGGACCCTTCCGGGACTTTTCCGGGGGTTGCGGGGTGCAGCAGATCGGCCAGAATCTCGACGCCGTCGACGACACGAGGCCCGGGACAGGCGAAGTAGGCGTTGGCGTCGACTGCCACCACCCGACCGAGGGTGGCCGCTTCAGGGCGGCCGAGGAACGACGCTGCTTGGGAAACCGCACCTTCGAGGTCGAAGCCGCAGGGGCTGAAGACCGTCACGTCGATCGACTGGGTGGCGATCTCGTCCCAAGTGATCCGGCGGGATCGCTCACCGGGAGCGGCGAGGACCGGCTGCCCGCCCGCAACCTCCACCATGTCGGGAACCCAGTGACCTGAATTGAACGGCGGGTCGGGCCACTCCAGCACGAACACCCGAGGACGCGGGGAGCCTCTCACGCGTCGACGGACAGCGGCCACCCTTGCGCGGAGATCGCCCATCAACGCCTCCGCAGCCTGCTCTCGACCGGTCGCCCTGCCGACCTGGCCGACGCAGCCGATCACCTCGTCCAAGCGGCCGGGGTCCAACGAGACCACCTCGGCGTGGCAGCCGATGACCGCAAGCGCCTCTTCGACCGCACCCGAGGGCACAGCGCACACGCGACAGAGGTCCTGGGCCAGGATGACGTCTGGGTCGATGGCCCGGATCTGGGCGTCGTCAAGGGTGTAGATGGACTCCCCTGCCGCCACCCGGGCACTCACCTCGGCGTCGAGCTCCTGGGCGCTGAGCGACTCCGAAGTGAGCAGCGCCGTACCCGACACCACTGGGATCGCACAGGCAGCCGGCGGGTACTCGCACTCGAAGCTCCGGCCCGCCAGCTGATCGCCAAGGCCGAGAGCGAACGCGATCTCGGT
>JBEDUR010000115.1:0-6572 GCA_040414865.1 Acidimicrobiales bacterium | reverse complement strand
TCCACGACGTCACCACCGGAACCAACACCGTGCACTTCCCGGGCTTCACCGTCACCGGTTACCGGGCCGCGCCCGGCTGGGACCCGGCAACCGGCTGGGGCAGCCCCAACGCCCAAGTGCTCGTCCCCCTGCTCGCTCGCTACGCCAGCCCCGAAGCCAACCAGCCGTAGCTATTCCTTTGGAGAGGTCCCATCTTCGATCGGTGTGGCTGCCCGGCCGATCAGTTCAACGGTCCCTGAACCGGTGATCGGAGGCAGGCGCTGCCGCGTGGAGTCCTCCACCTGACCCGGCCATCGGCAATCCTCAGACCCTTCGGGCAAGACTGGTTCGAGTGAGAACACGACTCCTGGTCGTCCAGCACGCCGAGAAGCAACCCCACCCCGGGGATCCCGGATTGTCCGGCCTCGGCAGCGAACAGGCGCTAGCACTCTCGCCTTATTTCGAACAACTCAAGGTGGCTGCGGTATGGAGCAGTCCATTGAGGCGAGCCCTTGAGACTGCGAGACCGATAGCAGAACGAATCGGATCGACCGTGGTCACTGATGAACGCCTACGCGAGCGAATGAACTGGAGCGGAGAGCAATCCCTTCAGGAGTTCCAGGCGGAGTGGACATTGGCGAACCATGACCGTGACTTTGAACCTCGGTGTGGCCAAAGCTCGTGTTCCGCTGGTCAGCGTCTCGAAGAGGCTCTTCATGACATCGGCAGATCGCACGCGGGCTTAACCGTCGTGGCAGTTTGCCATGGTGGAGTGACCGTAGATATGGCTCGCAACTTGGTCGGGGACCAGGTTGTGGAGCGTGTGGCGCCACACGCGATCGACATTGGTCTGCCGCCGTGCTCCATCACGGAAATCGTCCAGGAAGAGGGGCATCTGACATTGCTAACGCTTGGCAACACTCAATGGATGAACTCGAGCTGACAGTCCTAGTCCATCTGGCGGCAGTGACGAACGACTTTGTCTGATAAGGCCACCGACCCGGTGTTAGGGGACAGGAGTTCGGTCGCTCCGGCACAGAATGGATTCACGAATCGAACAGGGCTTCCAAGATGGTGAGAGCGTTGGCGGTCACCGAGGAGAATCCAGTGTCCACGTCTAGGAATTCGACTTTCCACGGCGCGCTAATAAGCAACTCCGCAGCTCTGCTCTCAAGCTCGTCCAAATAGGCGGCAGCCATTCCGAGGGCCGAAACATGAGGCGCCGCCTTGTACGACGACACCTTGAGGACATGTCGATCGAGCCAGCCGGTTCCCTCCCTGGCTCCTGCACGTCTAAGGCCTCCCACGAGGTCACCGACAAGATGTAGTTCGACAACCGGATGCCCGCCGAAAATCTGAGCCGTGCACTGCATGAACTCCGCAATCTCGTGATCCGTGTATCCCCAGGCCAGCAGCGACGGCACATAGGCGAACAGCGCATCGAAGACAACGACCTGCGCTGAACCGCCATCGTCGATGTCATTGACGTAACTCGACGATGCCTCTAGCAGTGTCGAGAGATCGACACGTCCCGACGCCTTGAACTCCGCCACGACGCAGCGGAAGGCCGGGTCGGTATAGATGTCCTCTTCGGCAAAGAGCGCGACCGAGCGGCCATTGGCTCGATGATGTTCGGCCAGCGACCGAGCCAGGGTCGATTTCCCTAGACCAGGACCCGATCCCGTAACCAACACCAAGGCTGCCAGCGCCACAGGCATATTGTGCAGCAGGTGCAGGACTTGTCCCACAGTCCCTGTGATCGGGGCACCTCGGGCACCTCGGGGAGGGTAGTTGTCCTAAAGGAATAGTTGGCTGGGCCTACGGTGCCCCGAGAACGTCCGGCTCGGTGGCACTACCTCACCGCGACGAATTATTCCTGGCTAGGTGCGAATGGATCGACCTCCCCGGGCACCGCCCGCACCCTAGGAGATGCCACCTACCCGGTGGTCTGAGACAGCCTTCGGCATACTTGAACGGTGATCCGTCTCTTGGCGACCGATCTCGACGCAACCTTTTGGGGACCGGACCTGGTGCCCCCGAAGGAGCACGTGGACGCTGTGTCTGTTCTGGCAGACCGAGGTGTGACGGTGCTGGCAGCGACGTCGAGGCGCCCGAAAGTGGCAGAGAAGCACCTCGGTGACGCTGGGCTGCGCTTACCTGCAGTCCTCGTGGACGGTGCGATTGGGATCGACTTTCGCACCGGTGAGCGCTTTCACGAGGTGCCGTTCGCACGGTCTGCTGCCCTCGAGACACTGGCCTCGTTTCGGAACCACGGCCTCGACCCATGCATAAACGTGGATGATCCCGAGGTCGACATCGTCGTCTCCACTACCCCCTCGACGTGCCCGGCTCACCTTTCCTACCTGGGCACCAGTGCGGCTATACGAGACCTGGAAACGACGGCGGCAGCCATTCCAATCTACGCCTTCGCTGTACTTGGCCTCAGTCGGGACGTATTGGGCCCACTCGCCATCGATCTATCACGTGATGACCGCACCTCAGTGTTCCTCTACCCCGAGTCCGTTTACGGCCAGTCTGGGCTCATCGTCAGTGCACCCGGGGTATCGAAGTGGTCCGGAGTCGAGTCGTACTGCCATCAACACGAGATCTCAGCTCACGAAGTGGCGGCCGTCGGGGACGGTCTCAATGACGTCGAGATGCTGCGCCAGTCCAGCGTGCGAATCGGGGTCCGTGGGGGCAACGAAGAGCTGCTCGATGTCGCCGACTACCTGATCGGCTCTCCGGACCAAAGAGGGTGGCCTGAGGTCCTTACCATCTTGGATGGCTTGATATAGGCGTCACACTCCCGGTGATAGGGGGCAGTGCATCGCCTACAGCCCGCTATAGCATGACGCCGGAGGAAGTCCGGGATGCAAATAACGCGCCTCACAGCAGCGTGCGGTTGCGTCGGCTTGATGTTCAGTCTGGCGGCGTGTGGATCATCCGGTCTTTCCCTGTCGTACAGGCAAGGTTGGGACAAGGCTGTGACCGAGGTAGGGACTGACTGCAACGCAGTTCCGCGAGGAGTCTCGTCACGCTCGGATTGGACAAGGGGCTGCCAGACGGCGTCGGGTTTCATGTCGCTGCATTTCGGTGGCGGACGACCCACCTCAACTCCCACCACATACACCGGTGACCCATGACGCTTGGGACTCCGGATGCGGCCCCACCAAAAACTGGGTGTTCCGCTACTGCCTAACCAAGGCACGCATGTGGAGAAAGAGAGGAATGCGGCTCCATTTGTCCTGGGGGTCGGGTTCCCCCACCTCTTGGAGTTGGTCAATCAAGAACCCGGCCGCAAACAGGGCATCGGTGTAAGCCTGAAGCGGACGGTGTTCCAATACAAATGTCATCGACAGCCCATTGCGCTCAGCCTCACGGACGAGAGTACGCCGCTCGAACCAGTCGTGGACAAGGAACGGACGATTTCGCTCCTGCGGGGCTGGGCCGAATGTTCCCGCTGTATTGAGTGGGTGGGTGATCGCCAAGACCAAGCAACCCTCTGAGACCAAGACTCGATGCGCCTCCGCTATTGCGAGTTCAAAATCGTTCATGTCCTGGAGACTCATGAAGGCGATCACGCAGTCCACAATCCCGTCAGGGAACGGGAGCGACGTCGCATCAGCCACCACGACCTCTCCAGCGCCTTCTGGATGGGAGGTCGCAGCGAGGGCGAGTCCGGGCGAGGGTTCAACGCCAAGAGCGGTGTGACCGCCCCGGACGAGGTCGCGAAGAAGCCGGCCTTCGCCGCAGCCGAACTCCAACGTCAGACCCTTCGGTTGTGGAACCAGACGCAGAAAGGCGTCCTGGTGGAACCGCCAGTAGGTGTCGTGACCGGGTTCTCTCGCCCAGGCGATCCACTGGTCGGCCCGCTTGTCCCACGAATCGAGTGGCATGGGCATCAGTGTTGCCGCGAAGGACAGGGTCTGCCGTTCGGGTGCGCACCGAGCCGGCGACCCAGGGGCAGCGTTCCCCTAGCTTGGACGAGCTGAACCGAACAGTAACCAGCGAGTCGCCCTGATCTCGGCGATCCAGCCGAGGTCCGTCAGTTGCATCTCAAGTTCCTCCGGCTCGTGTACGTAGCCGTCACCATCGCCTCGACGGCGGAGGTATTGAGCGCTTGCGTTCGGGCTCGTGTTGCCGCATCAGCCGCCCACCTTGCCTGCGTTGGCGCAGGCCGCTCGGGATGAGTGTGCAGCACCCGGTGCCGGGGACGTGGACGTGTCGGCTCAACGGCGGATCGTGGTCGGCGCTCGTCGCTGGTGCGCTGCCGCAGAGGTGGCACACCTGCGGCTTGTCGAGCAGTGCCCGGCGCTGCTGCCCGTAGGCGTACGGGGATCCTGCCCGAGGCACGTCGCTCGAAGGTATCCCCCGAACGCCGGGTAGGTGAGACACCTCGCCTCCACCGATTCGAGCCACAATGATTGGGACCGCATGAAGGACGATCATGAGTTCCTGATTTGGCTCGGGGGAGAACTCGCACTACTGCCAGCCGTGGAAGCAGTTGCGCTGGGCGGATCCAGGGCGCTGGGTCAGAACCGTCCCGACAGCGACTGGGACTTCGCGATCTACTACCGAGAGCGGTTTGACCCCGCAGACCTACGAGCCAAGGGCTGGGAGGGTGACGTTAGTGAGCTCGGCGGCTGGGGTGGGGGCGTCATGAACGGCGGGGCCTGGCTACAAGTCGAGGATCGACGGGTGGACGTGCACTACCGCGACCTCGCTGAAGTGAAGCACTGGTGCGCCGAGGCCGAGCATGGCCGCTTCGACAAGGAGCTGTTGCTCTTCTACGTGGCCGGAATCCCCACCTATGTGGTGATGGCGGAGCTGGCCCTCAACGAGGTTCTCGTCGGGGATCTCCCCCGTCCCGAGTACCCGGACGCCTTGGCGGACGAGGCCGCACGGCGTTGGAAGGGAGATGCCATCGCCAGCTTGTCCTACGGCCAGGCTGCGCTGCGATCCCGCGGAGATGACGTGGTTGCCCTAGCCAATACCTCTCGGGCCCTGGTGGAGGCATCGCACGGCATTTTGGCCGAGGCCAAGCAGTGGGTTCTCAACGAGAAGGGCATCGTGCAGCGGGCTGGCCTCGACGAGGAAGCCTCGATGCTTCTCGTTGCGTCAGACCTAAGTCAACTCGCACTCGCTATGGCCCGGATTCAGAGTCGATTCATGGCTTGACCGTCCCCGAACGCCGGATAGCGGGTATATCTACACTGGACAGTATGAGTGCTGATCGGCCGGTCCTGGCACGCGCTTTGTCCGAGGCCCGCCGACATGTGCTGGGCATCATCGATGGGTTATCGGACGAACAGTTGCGCGAGCGCGTTCTGCCTTCGGGATGGTCCTGCGTGGGGTTGGTGAACCACCTGGCGGTCGACGTCGAGCGGTTCTGGTTTCGAGCTGTCATGGCCGGCGACCAAAGCGCTTGGGATTCGCTTGAATCCGAGGGCGGGTCGGCCTGGGACGTGGGCGAGAGCGTCTCGTCCGCAGCTGTGTTGAGGCTCTACCAGGATGAAGCTCGACAAGCGGACGAGATCATTGCTCGAACTCCCCTGGAGAGTGCTCCGTCCGCGTGGCCGGAGGATCAGTTCGGTTCGTGGAGGTTCAACAATCTGCGAGAGATCATCCTGCATGTCATACGAGAGACCGCCTGCCATTCGGGTCACTTGGACGCTGCGCGCGAGTTGTTGGACAGCCGACAGTGGGTGGTCTTGGACAGCGGTCGCGAGCCATCCGACTGAGGTAATGCTGCGCCTCCGTTTCGACCGGAATGACTGATCCCGCATCGCCGACGACTTCCATCGCCCTCGCTGGCGTCGGGAGGCGGCCCTAACTGGGCCTTTGGGGATCGACTCTCCATCCCTCGTTAGCTACCGGTGTTGCTGGACGCGGCGATTTCATGCCGCTGGAGGAAATAAACGCTCACGGACCCGGCGTTCCGGGACGCCCCTGATGCAAGTCGCCCCCAGGTTGCGTCCGCCGCTACCTGTGGGGGTAGGTGGCCGATGCGCGCAGTCCGGGGGCGGGGGTTTCGGTTTCTCTCGCCCCCGGCAAACAACACATTCGCCGCCAAGCGTCCGCTCGCTGGTCCTCTTCCGCCCAGGTCGAGCCAACGCGAGGCGGTTCGCCGGGGGTGGGGTGGCCAGGCATGGCGCCCCGCCCTCGGTCGTTTAGATGCGCGCGGCGACTTTCGTCAGAACGGGTGGCCCGTGCCGTTCGCCTCGACCAAGGTGTAGCCATCGTCCGCGTTCGTGCTGAAGAGGCCGATGATGCCGAGGGCAGTCCGGTCTTGATCTGAGGCCGCGGAATGTCCCCGGATGTTCAAAACCTGCTGCCACCGGTCGGGACCCGCAACCGCAGCCGAACGGACAATCAAAAGTTGGGGTCGGTATGAAACAGCCTCCCGCCGCCATTTCCCCCTTCCTGGGGCCGGGTGGTCCCAGTCCCGCCGTTCGGGATACCCCATTTTTTGGTGGGGGTTATGGGGCCGGACACCTCGAGTGTCCGTTTCGTCCGCGAACGAACGCTCGCAACTGCACAAGCCCGTCAGTGTGGGTTGGCCTCGACGACGCTCGGATCAAAACTCGAGATCA
>JBEDUR010000114.1:0-9854 GCA_040414865.1 Acidimicrobiales bacterium | reverse complement strand
GGAGCCCGACGGTTCGAGCGCGTCGCCAGTCATCGGCGATCGGCCGTGGATCTCAACGTGCCTCCAGAGTGCGCTCGTCCGGTGTCGCGGGACCCACTGTAGGGGCCCGGCGGGGGGCGCTCCCAGGGCCCAGCCCGGGGGTCGAGCCGCCGCCAACGGGGACGTTCCCCGGAGCGGGGCCAGCGGTGGCGTGCGGTCCAAAGAGGCTCTTCGCTACCGTTTCCGGGGTGACCCTCGGCAGCGAGCAGGCGTCATCCGATCACTCGGCAGCGCCGGCGGCCGGGCGGTCGATCGAGATCCGGGCTGGGCACCTGGTCCTCGCCCCGCCGATCCCGGAGTGGGCTCGCGATTTCACCGACCTGACCTACGAGTGGCGGCGCCTGTTCGCCGAGCTCGTGGGCACGTTCTTCTTGGTGTTGGTGGCAGCCGGAGCGATCGTCGTGAGTGCTGTGACCAATGGTTCGGTGAGCCGGAATGCAGCCGTGATTGCCCCGGCGCTCATGGTCTTGGCGGTGATCCTGGCGATCGGCGGGGTGTCGGGCGCCCATCTCAACCCCGTCGTGTCGATCGCCTTCGCCCTCCGTCGCGACTTCCCCTGGTCGCGGGTGCCGTTGTACGTGGTGGCCCAGACCGTGGGGGGCCTGCTCGCCTGCGTTTTCCTTCGTGGGCTGTTCGGGAACGTGGCCGGCCTGGGCGCGACCATGCCGGGTCCGCATGTCACTGACGTCCAGGCGCTCCTGATCGAGGTCGCCCTCACCTGCGGCTTGGTGAGCACCATCTTGGGACTTCCTCGGGGGCGCAGAACGTCGGCACCTTCTCGGCTATCGGGGTCTCTGCGTACATCGCGCTGGCCGGGCTCTGGGCCAGTCCGATCAGTGGGGCTTCAATGAACCCGGTCCGCTCCTTCGCCCCCGACGTCGTCTCAACAAACTTCGCCTATCTGTGGCTGTACCTGGTCGGGCCGACCATCGGGATGCTCGTCGGGGTCGGGATCGCCACGGTCCTGCGAGGTAGTCGAGTAGACCCTGCCGCCGCCCGGGCGGCGCAGGGCACCCTGGGTACGCTCGTCGTCCACCCAGCCAGCTCCTCCAATGAGGGAAACGACTGAGGAGGCCTTATGCCCAAGTCCGGGAAGAAAAACTCGGGAAGGAAAGCTCAGAAGCTGCCCTCCGAGCACTGGAAGAGGGAGCCCGACGACCACGACTACCCGGCCGCCGGCGACTACCTGAGCCTGCTGATGGTTGACGCGAAGGTGAAAGCGGCCGTCACCGCCCTCAAACGGGCGCCGCTCACCCACCGCAAGGCCAAGGACCTCCTCCGGGCCAGCAGCCTCGAGCTGCTCCCGGCAGACAACGTGCACGTTGCCGGCGACCTGGCGAAAGTCCGCCGAGGTCAGCTTCTCTCGCCGGTGCTGCTCTTGCGGGGGAACGCCGGAAAGGAGCTGGCTCTCACGGTGGCCGACGGGTATCACCGGATCTGCGCCAGCTACCACATCAACGAGGACGCCGATATTCCCTGTCGGATCGCCAACGCCCCCTCACCGTAAGCCGGCCCCTCGAAGAGGAGCGGCGCCTCGGGTAGTCATCGGGCGTCGCGGACAACGCCACAACCGGGAGCGTGCCTAAGCCACCAGGTGTTGGTGGGCCACCGCGTCGAGGATCGTGTCGATCGACGAAACTAGCCCCGTCCTTCGATCGAAAGGGAGGAGCAGTGTCGCACAGCGTTCGAGCGGTCGTGGCCAAGCGGGTTCGTGAGCCGGTCGAGATCCTCACCATCGAGGTTCCGGACCCGGGGCCGGGGGAGGCGCTCGTGCGGGTCCTGGCATGCGGGGTGTGCCGCACTGACCTGCACTACCGGGAGGGCGGAATCAACGATGAGTTCCCGTTCCTCTTGGGTCACGAAGCGTCCGGCGTCGTCGAGGCGGTGGGCGAGGGGGTCGTCTCGGTGGCCCCCGGGGACCTTGTGATCCTCAACTGGCGTGCGGTGTGTGGCCAGTGCCGGGCCTGCCGGCGTGGTCGCCCGTGGTATTGCTTCGCAACGCACAACGCGACGCAGAAGATGACGCTCGAGGGCGTGCCGCTCTCGCCTGCGCTCGGCATCGGTGCCTTCGCCGAGAGAACCTTGGTCGCCGACGGTCAGTGCACGAAGGTCAACCCTTCAATCGCCCCGGAGGTGGCCGGGTTGCTCGGCTGTGGGGTGATGGCGGGGCTTGGAGCGGCCCTGTGGACTGGCGAGATCGGTCCCGGTGACAGCGTCGCCGTGTTCGGGTGCGGCGGAGTCGGCGACGCCGCCATCGCCGGGGCCAAGCTGGCCGGTGCGACCACGATCGTGGCCGTGGACCGCAACCCGGCCAAGCTCGACTGGGCCCGTGACTTCGGGGCCACCCATCTCGTCGACGCGTCCAGCCAGGACCCAGTCGAGCAGGTCCGGGAGGCAACCGGCGGTTATGGCGCCGACGTGTGCATCGAGGCGGTCGGCGACCCGAATGTCTTCGAGCAGGCCTTCTTTGCTCGCGACCTAGCCGGGACGCTCGTGCAGGTCGGGGTGCCGAGTCCGCAGATGCGGATCGATCTGCCCTTTATCGAGTTGTTCGGGCGCGGAGGCCGGATCAAGCCCAGCTGGTATGGGGACTGTCTGCCGAGCCGCGACTTCCCGATGCTCGTCGAGCTCCACCTGCAAGGCCGACTTCCGCTGGAGCGGTTCGTCTCCGAGAGGATCGCCCTTCAAGACGTGGAGGAGACGTTCCACAAGATGGATCGGGGCGAGGTGCTCCGCTCGGTCGTCGTCTTGTGATGCTCATACGCCGCACAAGCGCGACGACACCGGCCACTCCCCCCATCCCCCGCTGAGGTAGATCTGGTAGTTGATCGCGTCCTGCTCCGCCGGTGAGGCGTTGCTCGGGAGGCCACTGCCTCCGTAAGCCTCCCAGGTGGAGAGCAGGTCCTGATACGCGCCGTAGTAGCCGTTTCCGGTGTTCTCCGAGTAGTTGTCGCCGGACTCGTGCTGGCGGATACACACGACCGCGGAGCTGGAGGCCCATGCAGCGGCGCCCGAAGACTCGCTAACCGCAGGCGCAGGCGGCGGTGGCGGCGGCGGTGGCGGCGGTGGCGGCGGTGGTGGTGGCGGAGGCGGTGGTGGTGGCGGCGGTGGTGGTGGCGGCGGTGGTGGCGGTGGCGGTGCGGTCAGGGCCGCTGTCAGTTGCGCCATCGCGAGCACCGCCGTAGGGGGCGGTGGCTGGTTGGCGTCGACCGTGGGTCCACCGCGGCTGCTGCCGGTGAATTTCATCGGGGCGAAGCCCGCTCTGGCCGCTGGGACGGCTGCCGGGGCGGCCAATGTGACGTACAGCAGGGTCACCACGACCGAGAGGGCCGTGAAGACCAATACCGGTTCCCTTCGGATCTTGGGTCGAAACGGTTCTTCAGGCCGACCACGGTTCGACAATCGACGGTGGAGTGGTCGGTGACGGGCTCGCCACCACGCTGGGCGAGTCGGCGGTGTCGTTGCCGTGGCCGCTAAGTGGCGGCCTGGAAGGAGTGGTTGCCCGCCGACAGCCGCTCGCTGTGAGGCGCGTTTCACGGCACCAGCGATGGCACGGCGCGCCAAGTAAAAGAGAAGTAGTTGCCCGCCGTCAGCGGCTCGCTGTGAGACGCGTTTCAGGACACCAGCGATGGCGCGGCGCGACAGGTAGAAGCGGCGGTTGTCCACGTCGAATCCTTTCCTCGCCCCGAAGGGCTGATCGGGTGCTTCGTGGGCTAATCGCCGCGTGTACTTCGCTCGCCGGTCGTGAACCCTCGGGACGAAGGAGGGCGCCGGGGCAATCCGAGTTGCCGTGCCGGTTACGGGGGGCGGAGATGTGCAGGAGCCCGAAGTGCTAGCTCAGTGGCACCTCCAGGCATGGAGCTCGTCCCGATGGTTGTCCTAGAGCGCAGCCTCGGGGCGCGAGCCGAGGGGCAGCCGTGAAGGCGTGCCTCCGGCGTAGCGGAGGGCGAAACTGCGAGCTGTCAGCGGGCAGCCGACTACAGGAGATCGTGCTCATTTTGTCGTTGGGCCGTCAGGTTCGCCGACCAGCGAGCCCGCCACGAGCGTTGAAGCATCGTCGGGTCCACCTCGCAGCGACCAGTCGGGCGGCTCCTATACCCCCGCCCGACGTCGTCTCGCTGGCGGCACGCCCACTATAGCCAGGGATACCGGGCTGTCCAGGGGCCACAAAGTTGCCGTCTGAACAGGACGTTTAGGTCAACTACGTGCTCAGGGTTGTGATCCGCGTCTAGCGGGCGCTCACCGGGGCTGACGCAGGTCCGGTGACAAGGCGGCGGCCACCAACTCGTCGAGCGAGGGGACCGACTCGACGTCCTTGAAGCCCCCGAGGCGACCGAAGAGTTGGGCAGCCGCAACGGCGAACCCGCCCGGAAGACCGGCGTCCTCGAAGGTGCGCGCGATCTCGAGCATCTCGTCGACCCAGCGCCAGGCGCGACCGGCTATTGCCCCCTCATTCTCGGAACGGGTGAGCAGCTCGGGCTGGGTCCGGCGCCAAAGCTCCACGAGATTGTCGTCGACCCCATGGCGTTTGGCCGCCGATCGGATCGTGATCGCGAGCGCCGAGGTCCCCTTGGTCCAGGCGGCGTAGCACATCTTGAGCGTGGAGGCGGCGGTCATATCGTCACCGATGCTCGTGGCGATCAACTCGCCGGTGGTGAGCTCAGCGGCGAGCTCGGTTGCTCCTTGGCCGGAGAGCAAGAGCTCCGTGTGTCCGCCCGGATGAGGTGGCCCACCGACGATGCCACCGTCGACGTACCTGCCACCGGCCTTTTCGATGAGATCGCAAACTTCCCGAGCCCGAGGCGGGGAGATCGCATTGGCGTCGATCACCGACCGGGGTGCTCGGTCGGTGGCCATGATCCCGCCCAATCTCGTGGCGACCTCGACCGCGGCCTGCGGCGGGACAACCGAGATGATCAAGTCGCTCTCGGCGACGAGAGTGGACAGGTCCCCGACATTCTCCAGACTCGACCGCCCAGCGCGCGCCGAGGTCCGTTCGCTGCGATCGTCGAGCGCGACCACCACCCGCGAACCGAGGCTCGCTAGGGTCTGCCCGAGCGCCGATCCCATCGTGCCTGGACTCACTACCGCGATGCACCCGATCATGGTCGCCTCCTGTTCCTCAGGTCAGCCTGGCCAGCGCGAGCGCAGTCGCGAGCAGCACGGCCGTGGCGCTCAGGAAATGCAGTGTGCGCTCCAGTGGCTCGAGCAGCGCCGAGCGGTCGATCACGCGATCGGGCTCACCGTCCATCTGGATGGCGCCAGAGGCGCCCACGCTTCGTCGTCTGAGCAGGCGAGCTGGGGTCGACAGAGTCCGCTGCGCGAGCGAGAAGGCGAGGGCGCCGAGCGCGGCGATCACGGCCGCCCATGAGATCCCGCCCGACTGCGCCACGTAGGCCGTGAGCAACGGGAACGCCCCCCATGACGCCGCGAAGAACAAGTCCTTGTGGATCGGCCGGACATCGAGGTTGTAGGTGACCACGAGAATCGGTCCGATCATGACGAAGGGAACGAGCGCCCAGCCGACTTGGTAAATACCGAACGCGCCCAACGTCACCGCGCCGCCGATGCCCAGGACCGCGCTGGCGATGAGCCAGCGAGTCGGGATACGGGTTCGCAGCGGCCGACCGTTGACCTCGTCGAGCGCATGGGCGGCCACGCCGACGGCGAGGAAGAACGCCAGGAGAGTGGCGACCAGCCGATCGGTTCGGACCCGGGGCGCCAAGCACGCGCCGATCACGACGTAGGAGAGGTGCCACGCGGTGTACGGGGGGTGGAGCAGGGTCCACCAGTCGCGCCAGCGGCCAGAACGTGCGGCGTAGAAGGCGGGACGAAGGGTCTGGGTGGGGCGCGTCGGCCGAGTTCGTTCAGCCACCGCTCCGGCGTCCCCACATGACGAGTCCACCTCCCAGGCTCATCTGGCGCACTCCGACATTGACGAATCCGGCTGACTCCCAGGCCTCCGTGGTCCAGGAGACCGGATACCGGCGGTAGTGACCGGTGATGCTCGGCCCAAGGAACTTCCCGACCTTCCACCAGGACGCTCCTCCAGCCAGCCACCCGGCGACCGGGAGCACCAACCGGGTGTAACCCCACCAGGCCGCCCGAAGGATCGGGTTGGGCGGAGCCAGGAACTCGAGGCTGGCCATCGGTGCTCCCGGCCTGAGTACCCGGGCAAGCTCGGCGAGGGTCGTCTCCGGGTCGTCGACGTAGCGCAACAGGTAAGTGAAGGTGAGCGCATCGAAGGCCCCGTCGGGAAACGGGAGCTGCTCTGCCCGGCCGCCTACCAGGTCGATTCGATCGCCCAGCGCGGCGGCTTCGATGCGCCGCCTTCCCTCGTGCAGCATCGGCAGTGTCAGGTCAAAGCCGATCACCCGGGCCCCAGTACGACGGGCGAGCTGGATGGCCACGCCAGCGGTTCCCGACGCCACGTCGAGCACGGTGTTCGGGCGTCCCGGGGCGATGCGGTCCACCATGCGCCGACGCCAGCGCCGGTTCTGGCCCATCGAGAGCACCTCGCAGAGTGTGTCGTAGCGGCCGGCCAGTGGCGAGAACAGCTCGACGGTGAACCCGCCGGCGGGCCGTCTTGTTCCCCGCCCCATCGGGCCACCCTACGTGGGCCCGATCCTCGCCGCAGTCGTGTTTGCCCTCGAGCCAGGTCGCTGGTCAGCCAGAGCTGCACGAGCGCCGAAATGTCGCGCTCTCATGGAGTGCGAAGGCAGCTTCGCTCGTTCCGACGAGTCCCGTGAGGCGACGGCCGACGGCGACGTCCAATGGATCGCCACCAGCGGGGTCGACCAGGCGCCCAGGTCGTTAGGCCCTTGCTGAGGGCCGGTTGGTCGCCGTCAGGGCGAATGCCACAAGACCCCGGGCCTCGAGCTGGCTGGCGGAGCTCTCCGAGTCCTCAGTCGAGCGAAGCCTGCATGGTGATTTCGGGCACCCCGGCCAGCGCGCGGCTGACTGGGCATCCGGCTTTGGCGGTAGCGGCGAGCTCGGCAAACTTGGCTGGGTCAACCCCTGGGACCCGTCCCACCGTCACCAGCTGGATCCTGGTGATTGTCGGGGCTCCATCGACGCGCCTCAGTGTCACCTCGGCGTCGGTGTTGATTGACTCCACCGGGGTCCCCTCCTCTGCGAGGAGGTTGGCCAGAGCCATCGAGAAGCACGCGGCGTGGGCCGCGGCGATCAGCTGCTCCGGGTTGGAGCCTGGGCCGTCCTCGAAGCGGCTCTTGTATGTGTAACCCCCGGCAATGCTGTCTCCAGCCGTGAACGTTCCCGCGCCAGTTGGGAGATCACCTCTCCACTCAGCAGATCCTTTCGCGGCCATGACCCGCCTCCTTTGACGTGGGTATCGCGGTCTGTGGGTGCGTCAGCGAAGTCAGCCGTTGGGGGTCTGGGCGGCTTCCTCGACAGTCAACTCTGCCGCCGGGTCCGCCTCCAGCCGTTCGTCCGGGATCGGTGTGCCGCTCCGGACCGACCTACCGAACGTGCCGGCGGCAAGGCGCTCCTCGGCGCGGCCGACGGCGGCCAAGCGTTCCCGGATGCCGGCGATGATGGCGTCGTCTGCGGCCTCGGCTGTGAGCGGTT
This sequence comes from Acidimicrobiales bacterium, assembly GCA_040414865.1. Classification (GTDB taxonomy): domain Bacteria; phylum Actinomycetota; class Acidimicrobiia; order Acidimicrobiales; family RAAP-2; genus Palsa-461. Next base: position 2,228 of record JBEDUR010000114.1, on the reverse strand, counting down.
CCGCTCCGTCGCTGAACCGGGCGGACTCGTCTTCAGCGACCCGATCGGCTCGAGCGCTCTGATCGCGGTCGGCCAAGAGCTGCTGGAGCCGGGCTCGTTCGGCCTGGAGCAGCTCCCGGGCCATAGATTCTTCCATCGTCTTTCTTCCTTCGACGATCGCTGGTCGGGTGGGTATCTATTGGCGAAGGAGCCTCGCCCCAGCGCAGGATGACCACCGCCGTCCTTCCTCGTCAACGACTCCGTTCCTGCTCTTCAGGAACGCACCTCTGCCCTATGGCTTACCCATCGGCGGGTGGCCCTCAACCGCCCGTAGCCGAGGCGGCCGGTCGTCGGTATGTCGGGCCCGGGCCGGCAGCGGGGGGACCGGTGACGAGCTCGACCGGCGTGACCAGCACATCGACCAGCGCGCCGTTGCGTAGGACGGTCATCGAGAGCGCTCGACCGATGGCGTCACCGAGCATGAGGCGCTGGAGCACCTGGGAGCTGCTGACCGGCTGACTGCCGGCGGTGAGCACCAGGTCACCGATCTGCAAACCGGCCCGGGCTGCAGGCCCGTCCGGGACCACCTCCACGATGCGAAGGCCGGCCGGCTGGCCCAGTCGTTCGGCCAGGGCCGGTGGCACGGCGGCGGGCATCCCGCCAAGGCCGATGTAGCCACGGCGTACCCGGCCCTCGGCGACGAGGGCACCGACGATCCGCAGGGTCGTGTCGTTGATCGGTACGGCCAGCCCGAGGCCCATCCCGGCTACCGCGGTGTTGATGCCCACCACCTCACCGGACGAGATTGCCAGGGCGCCCCCGGAGTTCCCCGGGTTCAGAGCGGCGTCGGTCTGGATCACGTCATCGATGATGCGAGTGGCCCCGCCCGACCTCGTGGGGAGTGACCGGCCGAGCGCGCTGACCACGCCAGCGGTGACACTGCCCGCCAAGCCGAGTGGATTGCCCACTGCCACGACCAGCTGACCAACTCGCAGGTGCGACGCGTCGCCGAAGTGGGCCGGTGGCGGGGTGGGTCCGTCGCCCCGCACGACCGCCAGGTCGGAGAGCGGGTCGGTCCCAATTACCCGGAAGGCCACCGTCGTGCCGTCGGCGAAGGCGGCTACTCCTGAGCCCTCTTGGCCGACGACATGGGCGTTGGTGAGGAGGAACCCATCCTCGGTGAACACCACGGCCGAGCCCGCACTGGCTGCCCACCGCCCGTCCCGTCGGCGGTGGCTCATCTGCAAGGCGGCCACGCTCGGCGTCAGGGCGGCCGCCACCCCGCTGACTACCTCCGAATAGGCGTCGAGGGCCTCCCGGTCGGGGGATGCCGCGAGGTGTCCGTCCAAGCTCTCGGACTGCATGCTGGTGCCTTTCGTTCAAACTTCCAAGCACAATGAAAACAACAGATCTGGCCGACGGATTCCACGCTCTGAGCTGGGCGAGCGTGACGCTGCGTTGTCGTTTCAGGGCCGCCCGGCCTGGGGGTGGGTGAGCAGGGGGTCGGATGGACGAGAAGGGCCGTGCAAGCCCTTCGTCGGGCGGTTCGGCCAGGGCTGCCCATCACCGAACTAGGCGGAATCCGCGGCCCGCTTCGTTGCATCGCCCCAGCGTTCATGGTGGGCTGCACGGGCAATGTCCCGGCCCTCCTCCCTCGCTCTCCCAGAATCGCGAATCGGTCGACTCCGCCGGATGGTGGCGGACGCCCTGCCCGAGCCGGTGCTCGGCCGCGTGCAGACCCTGCGGGGACACCCTCCGCCGCAGGTGGTCACATTGGAAGAGCTCGACTCCAGGCTGCGGGAGGCCGCCCGGCTGTTCGAGGTTTCAGAAGACGCCGCCCGACAGTTCCTGGGGGGCTTCCGCATAGCGCCGCCGTCGGGCCGTCCACCCGATCCCTTCTCGGACGCCTACCGTTCCTGGGTTTGGTCCCTCTACCACGAGGTGTCCGGTCGAGCCGAGTACTCGACGGCAAACGAGGCGAGCCCCTTCGACCTGGAGGAGGCGGTGGCGACCCCGTACCCGTACTCGACCCGCTCGACCACAGTGGTCGGCGAGGAGCTCGTCGCCCGGGGCTTCATCGTCGCGACCCTCGGCCTCGCCCCGCCGGCCAGGGTCGTCGAGTTCGGCTCGGGGTGGGGCAACCTGACGCTGGACCTGGCGGCCACCGGCTTCAACGTGACTGCGGTGGAGGTGGAGCAGCGGTTCTGCGCCCTGACCGAGCTGCGCAACCGGCATCCTGAGCGGGTATC
>JBEDUR010000113.1:0-27848 GCA_040414865.1 Acidimicrobiales bacterium | reverse complement strand
GTAGGCGATGGGCACGCCCTGCGTCCAGTCCTCGACGAGCTCGGGCTCGGGCCAGCGCGTCCGGGCCAATCGTTGGGCCAGATCGTCGAGCACCTCGTCGGCGATGTCGATGGTGAAGCTCGCGACGTCGGTCACGTCGAGCCCTCCGTCTCGGGGTCGAGGTCGTGTCGGTCCGGTGCGTTGCTCCGGGGAAACGCCCGAAGTGGCGGACGAGAACCGGCTCGCCATGGTCATCGACGGTGTGACCCGAGTCAACTCCTCATCGACCAGGGCAGCGTGGCTGCGCCTGGCATGCGCCTCGATGTTTGATCATGGCCTGGTGCTCCATCGAGTCGCCGGCCGAGCTTCGGCCGGCGACCCGCCGGCCCGCGGTCGATCTCCTATGGTGCCAGGGTGGCTGCGCACGGAAAGGCTTCGCCGATCGGCGCGTGGCTGACACGTCGTGGTCCCCGCCGTGTACCGGAGATCACGGTGCTGTTCTGGACGATCAAGGGGCTCTCGACCGCCATGGGCGAGGCAACCTCGGACTTCCTCGTGCACACGATCGCTCCGGTGGTGGCGGTGCTCTTGGGGTTTGGAGCCTTCGTCTTGGCGCTCGTGCTCCAGTTCCGCCGGGCCCGCTACGCGCCCTGGAACTATTGGTTCGCCGTGGCCATGGTCGGCACCTTTGGGACGATGGCGGCCGACGTGTTGCATGTGGCGTTGGGCGTCCCGTACGCGGCCTCGACGGTGCTCTATGCCGTCCTGCTGGTCGCGGTGTTCGTGACCTGGCAGCGCGTCGAGGGAACATTGTCGATCCACAGCATCGATACGCCACGGCGCGAGGCCTTCTACTGGGCTGCGGTCGTAGCCACCTTTGCCATGGGGACCGCGCTTGGCGACCTCACCGCCACCACCCTCGGCCTCGGCTACTTCCCGTCGGCGGTCCTCTTCGCCTGCATCATTGCCATCCCGGCCTTCGGATACCGGTTCTTGGGCTGGAACGGGATCTTCTCGTTCTGGTTCGCCTACGTGATGACCCGACCCCTCGGGGCGTCCATCGCCGACGGCCTCGGCAAGCCCACCAACGTGAGCGGGTTGGGCATAGGCGCCGGCTGGGTCGCCCTGATCTTTGCGGCTGCGATCGTGATCCTGGTTGCCTACCTGGCGGCCACCGGCGCGGACGAGCCGTCGGAGCGTTCAATGGCCGCGGTGCCGGTCCAGGGGAGGGTGGTAGCCCGGTACCGGCAGCCGACGGACAACCGGCGCTGAGGCGTGACCCTCGCTCGGCCGAGGCCCGCCTCCGCCTCAGGCGCTCCGACGCTCGCCTGACCACCCCGGCGAGGAGCCGGTCTCGAGCAGCGTCTTCATCCTGGACAGCAGCTGGGGCCAACCACCGCTGACCGCCCGCAGCATTTCAGTCTCCTGGTCGAAGCCGTCGTGCGTCACGGTCAGCTTCACCATCGGTCCGTTGGCCTCGATCTGGAATGAGACCTTCGAGATCGGTTCCTTCGTCAGCTCGGCCATCTGCTCGTCGGACCACCCGAAGTGCGAGGCGTGCTCGGGCTGGTAGTTGTGCCACGTATACGAGAGGTAGCGGTAGGGATCGGACTCGAGCACCCGCTGACCGAGGTCCCGGAACTCGCCGTCGGCGCCAGAGCGCCACAGGACCGGGGAGCCTTGTACCCAGTCCGAACTCGGACCGTCGCCCCAGTAGCGGGCGGTGAACCCGGGGTCGGTCAACGCCTGCCAGCAGCGCTCAGGGGTCGTCTGGATATAGGTCACGTAGACGAACATGGGCTTGTTCACGGGGTTCTCCTCCAAGGCTCGCTTGAGGTCGCCGAGCGCAGCCACCCGCGCTCGGTCGTACCGGCTGATCCAACGATCGGCGATCTCGCCGATGGGCGCGGCATTCAGGTAGTGGAGCTTCTCTCTTCCCCGTCGCACGGTCGTGACCAGATTGGCCGCCTCGAGCACCGAGAGATGCTTGGCCACCGACTGCCGGGTCATGGCCAGCCCGCGGCCCAGCTCCTTGAGCGTCTGGCCGTTGTCGGTGTTCAGGCGGTCAAGCAACCGCCGCCGGTTGGGGTCCCCGAGGGCCCTGAAGACCGTGTCCATCTTCTCCATCGTCAATCAGGCAACCCAGAGGTTGCATAAACCATTTGAGCAACCTATTGGTTGCATGTCAAGCCGAATTTCGGCGGGCGGCGTCCGTCCGGCGTCCTGCCATCTCCGCCAGGGACTTTGGCGTCCACCGTCGCGAGGTTGGCGGATCGGTGGGGCCGGGTATGGGCTGAGCCAGCGTGACGAAGAGGCGAAGAGATGAGAGCTCGTGGGGCGCGCCAGGGAGGCCGCAGCACCCGATCACATCACCGCACCACCTCGACGAAGGACCACGTGAGCCCGCTCATTTCGCCCGGCCCAGCTCGCTCGCCTGGATGCTCTGCTGGACGGTCCGATCCAGCGTCACCGGCCCGAGGCTGCCGGCTCGCGGCGGGGCCGGGCCACATCCAGTTCTGCTCCGTTTTGGCGCCGGGGGCGGGGCGAGGCACATGATGCGAGGCGGGGCCGGGGGTCGTCCAAGCCTCGGAATCGGCGTGTGTCGGGTGGGGCTGTGAACGATCGGGTGACGGTGATTCGCGACTTTGCCCCAAGCGCGAGCGCCGTTCGGGCGGCTCGCAACTTCGCAGCCACGACGGCGGCCCGGTGGGGCGTCGACCCTGCTGAGATCGAGACGATCGTCGGGGAACTGGCGGCCAACGCCTACGTCCATGCCCGTAGCGCGTTCACCGTCTCGCTGAGCTGTGTGGACTCGCTCCTGGAGATCCAGGTGGAGGACCAGTCGTCTCGGATGCCGGTCCTCGCCGGTGCGGTTCCGCCCGACGAGCCGGGCGGTCGCGGCTTGATGATGGTGCGGGCGATCGCTGCGGCCTGGGGCGCGAGGCCCACCCCGTTCGGAAAGATCGTGTGGGCCGAGCTGACCACCAGGGTCCGGGCGACCTGACACTCGCCCGGCCCATCGGTGCAAGTTCGTCCGTCGGGCCGCGGGATCCGGCCCGGAGCACCTCGAAGCGGACTGGACCTAACGCGGTGCCGACTCGGTTGCAGCGACGAGGTCGCCGAGGAGCCGCCGTAGCTCCAGCCTCGAGCGATCCGCACGGGTGTCGATCTCGGTCGTCGGATCGAGTGGCAGCACCAGCTCGTTGTAGGCCTCCTGGATCCGGAGGTCCTCCTCCAGCACCTCGATTTCGAACTTGATCGCCGCCTCCATGGCTTCGGCGTCGCCGCCGAGGTCATTGCGCCACAAGGTCGTGCAGGTCCCATCAGTCTCGGGCTGGAGGAAGAACCCGATCACGTTGGCCCCCTCGCGGTCTCGGGTGGCACATGGACGGCCAGCCAGCTGGTCCCCGGCCGTGCGGTGAGCACCCGGTGCGGGATTCCCCGGCCGAGCCGGAGCCAGTCACCGCGATCCAGGTCGACGCGGGTCCCGTCGACCTCTAGGACGGCGGACCCCTCCACGACGAGGACCCACTCGTCGTGGTCCAGGAGATCGTCCACCGGCTCGGGCAAGGCGCCGCTCAAGATCTGTTCGACCCGCCAGCCCTCACCCGAGCTCAGCTGGAACACCCGCTCGCCGACCTCGGGCGCGGCCTGTGCGGGGAGGAGCGAGCCATGTTCCACCTCAGCGCCGCCCGAACGCGGGGCTCGACACCCTGCCGCTCGACGCGACGAGCGCCGGCGCGATGCATGCCCCACTCACGATGGGCCTCCGATGTTCAGAGCTCCCAAGGTACTCGGGAGCTTGGATCGGTAAGGTGGCCGGATGGACGTGGGGGACATCACCATCGAGCCGGTCCTCGACGGCGTGGTCCGTTTGCCGCCGACCGCCGCCTACGGCGGGATGGGGGCCGCGACGGGCGCCAGGGGCTCGAGCGAGAAGGACTGGGCGCCTCACCAGGGGCTCCTGGGCGACGACGGGATGCTCGAGATCGGCCTTGGCGGATTCCTCGTGCGTAGCGGCGATCGGGTCGTGCTGGTCGACACCGGGGTCGGCGAGCTCGACCGGGGCGTGTTCCACGGCGGGCAGTTCCTGACCGGGTTGGCCGACCTCGGGGTCGCGCCGGACGACGTTACCGACGTCGTCCTCACCCACCTCCATTTCGATCACGTCGGTTGGACCACCCGCCACGGGGAGATCGTCTTCCCCAACGCCACGTACCGCTGCGACGCCCGGGACTGGGAGCATTTCGTCGGACCCGACCCGGGGGCGACCAAGAAGCTCCGGCCCTTGGAGGACCGGCTCGAGGTCTGGCAGCGGTCCGGCCCACTGCTGCGCGGGATCGACGCCATGTCGGCGCCCGGACACACCCCCGGGAGCACCATCGTGGTGGTGTCGTCGGGGACGGCCAGGGCGATGCTGCTCGGCGACGTCGTGCACTGTCCGGTCGAGCTGCTCGACGACGAGTGGTCCGGCATGAGCGACGTCGACCCGGATCTTGCGCGACGCACCCGGATCGCCTTGGTGAAGGAGCTCGAGGGGACCGAGACGCCGGTGGCGGCCGCCCACTTCCCCGGGCTCAGGTTTGGCCGGCTGCTGTTCGGGTCCGGCCGCCGATCCTGGGCCCTCGGGTAGGGCGTCTCGTCTTCGACGGAGCCCGCCGGCCCGGGTGGGGGGAGCCGACATGCCCGATCTGTGGGCACAGATCCACGCCGAGCGGCGGGCGCTCGCGGCAGACCTCGCCGCCCTCACCTTCGAGCAGTGGGCGTACCCCTCACTGTGTGATGGCTGGTCGGTGCGCGACGTGGTGGCCCACCTCGCGGCCTCGACCAAGCTCACGCCGGGTCGCTTTTTCTCGGCGCTGATCACTTCGGGGTTCCGGTTCAACACCCTGGGTGCGCAGAAGCTCGCCGAAGAGCTCGGGGCGAGTCCCGAGGACACGCTGGCAAACTTCTGTGCGACCATCGAGACGACCACCCACCCGCCGGGCCCGGCCGGTGCGATGCTGGGCGAGATCGTCGTCCACTCTGCCGACGTTCGGCGCCCCCTCGGGATCGGGACGCATTCGTCCGCCGAGGCGATGATCGGCGCCGCCCGGGTCTTCCTCTCCTCGAACGCGGTGATCGGGGCCAGGCGGCGGATCGCCGGCCTCCGGCTCCGGGCCAACGATCTGGGTTGGACATCGGGCTCGGGTCCGGAGATCGAGGGCCCCATGGTGTCGCTCGTGCTCGCCATGTGCGGCCGCCCTGCTGCAGTGAGGGACCTGACCGGGGAGGGAGTGGCGACCCTCCAGGCGCGGCTGTGAGGGAGCGAACGGTGCTGCCCGGGAGGAAGAGGTTGCACCCGTAGGCTTCGGTGCGGGCCCCCAGCGGTAAGGGCCCGTCACGATGCAGGGAGCACCGCGCGGTGTGGAGGATCGGAACGTCGGGCTGGCAGTACGACGACTGGCGTGACCGCTTCTACCCCCACGACCTGCCCAAGGCCCGTTGGCTTGAGCACTACGCGGCGCGGTTTGCCACCGTCGAGTCGAACAGCGCCTTCTATCGGCTGCCCGAGAGAGACACCTTCGCCGACTGGGCCGCTCGCACACCGACGGACTTCGAGGTCGCGGTCAAGGCCAGCCGCTACCTGACGCATGTACGGCGCCTTCGAGAGCCGGCCGAACCGGTTCGGCGCCTGGTCGAGCGCCTCGAGGGTCTGGGGGGCAAGTGCGGTCCGGTCCTCCTCCAGCTCCCGCCGAACCTCACTGCCGCACACGACGCGCTCGACCAGACGTTGCGGGCGTTCGGGCGTGGCTGGCGGCTGGCCGTCGAGGCACGGCATGCCTCGTGGTTCGACGACTCGACGCGGCGGCTCCTCGAGGCGCGGCACGCGGCTTGGTGCCTGACCGACACGGCTGGACGGCTTCCGCCGCTGTGGCGCACGGCCGACTTCGGGTACGTGCGCTTCCACCGTGGACGTGCCTCGCCGACTCCTTGCTACGGACGCGCCGCGATCGCCAACTGGGCGGGACGATTGGTCGGACTGTTCGGCGAAGACGACGTCTACTGCTACTTCAACAACGACGAACGAGGCTGTGCCGTACGGGACGCCCGCCAGCTCGCTCTGGCGGGGCTACGGCATGGCGTCGAGACCACCCGTACGCCGACCGCCGGTGATGTGCGGTTCGCCGGGTCATGACGTGCAGCGAGCCAGCGCCAGATCTTGCGGGCCAAGATCAGCCGAGAAAGAGGGGCCAGCGCGCGTCGCGCCCGGGGAATGGCTCCCCTGGGCTAGCGGCTCCTCGGGGCAGCCGGGGGTCGCCGCCCCCGGCCCCGGGTGCTCGACGAGCGTTCAAGCTCGGCAAGGAGACGCCGGGGGGCGACCGTGCAATACGCGTCTTCGCACAGTCCCGCTAGTTCGGCACCAGAGATCTGCCGGTCGAGCCGCACCCCGATCCAGCCCCGGCCGCCGACATAGGGCGGAATGAAGTAGCGGGCCGGATCGGCGGCGACCCGGCCGTCCTGGGCACCGGGGGGCGCCGCACACCACAGGTGCGGGAACTGGTGGTCGTGATGCCCGTCGGGCCAGAGCATCACGAACTGGCGGCCTACGAAGAAGGCCGGTGCCCCGTGGCTGAGCCGTTCGGTCACCTCCGGCAGTGCGAGGCAGATCGCTCGAACGCGTTCTTCGTTTCGATCGCTTCCCATCCTGGGCGGGCAGGTTACGGCGACCGGGCACGGCCGCGCCCAGCCTGGTCTCGACCCGGAGCTCTTAGCTTAGGCTAAGCTAAGAGCTCCGAGGCCGATGAGGGAGTCATGCTCGGCACTTTTCTGATCTTTGCCAGAGAAGGGATCGAGGGGACTCTCATCTGCTCGATCCTCCTCACCTTTCTCGCATCCGCCGATAGACGCGACCTCTTCAAGTGGGTCTTCTTCGGTGCCGCCGCGGCCGTCGTCGTCGCCACGGCCGGCGGGGTCGTCCTGTGGATGGTTAGTCGTGATGCGTTCATCGGCTCCGATGCACAGACGTGGTTCGAAACCGGCGTGTTCATGGTCGCCGTTGCGGTGTTGACGAGCATGACGGTCTGGATGCGCCGCCACAGCCCCAATATGGGACGCGAGCTGCGTGAGAAAGTTTCGGGCGCGGTCGCCAGCGGATCTGGATCAGCCCTCGCACTCGTGGCCTTTGTAACCGTGGGCCGCGAGGCGGTGGAGACAGCGATCTTTCTTTTGGCGATTGCCTATCGAAGTTCGCCCTTGCAGCTCTCCATCGGCGCGGCGCTGGGGTTGGCCGTGGCCATCACGATCAGCTTGTCGATATACAAGCTTGGACGTCACATCAACCTTGGACGGTTCTTCACGATCATGGGAACGCTGCTCATGGTGGTGGCGGCAGGGCTGCTGGCCGATGTGGTACAGAACCTGCAGCAACTAGGAGTCCTCCCCGGACGCTCGATGACGGTTTGGAACATCACCAAGGCTCTTCCCGACAATGCAGGTGTGGGCGACGTCCTTCACGGATTAGTCGGCTATGCGGCGAGGCCGACCTTGCTTCAGGTTGGAGTTTGGCTCCTCTTCCTGGCCGGAAGCGTCACACTGTTCTTCGTCAAGCCGAGGCGTGAGGCGAAAGCTTCGGGCGCCAGCGCTCGGGCAAGCGGGGGCAGTTCATGACGCTGCCAGGCACTGACCACGGCGATGCGCCCGTGCAGCGCAGCGAAACCGTCGATCGATATCTCGAGGTGATTTACTGCATCGCTGCCGAGGGCGAGCAAGTTCGACCAAGCAGAATTGCTGATTGGCTCAATGTGAGTCCTCCCACCGTAAGCGTTGCCATTCAGCGCCTCGCGCGCGACGGCTGGGTCGACGTTGGGAGCGACCGGAGTGTGTCACTCACCGAGACGGGGGAGTCAGCGGCGGCCGGAATCATCCGTCGGCATCGACTAGTGGAGCGATGGCTGACAGACGTTCTCGATTTCGATTGGGCGACCGCTGACATCGAGGCCGGGCGACTTGCCCACGCGGTGTCGGACGAGGTGCTCGAGCGTCTCGATCAGATGATGGGCGAGCCGACGACCTGTCCCCACGGAAACCCCATCCCGGGTCGGTCCCCCGGCTATGGGGATCTCGTTCCTCTCGCAGACCTCGCCCCTGGAGAATCCGGGCGAGTCGAACGCATCTCGGAGATTGCCGAGCACGAAGCTCGACCACTTCTCCGCAACCTGGGCGAGCATGGCGTATCCACCGGAACACGGATCACGATGGCTGAGAACCCGAAACCCTCGGGGTTCCTCGACATCGTGATCGGCGATCAAACGGTGACGATCGCGACATCGGTCGCCCGCCTCATCTGGGTCAGTCCGAGCAGCGCTGCCAAGGCCTGATCAGCACCTCTGAGTTGTCAGTTCAGTAGCGGTCGAGCTCGGTCGCCAGCTGGTCCAGCCCCATACCGCCGAGGTCGAGGGCGAAGCGGTGGAAGTCCTTCAAGTCGAACGCCGCCCCCTTGCGCTTCTTTGCTCGCTCTCGGCTCTCCAGCCAGACCCGCTCACCAACCTTGTAAGAGATGGCCTGGCCGGGCGTGCCCAGGTAGCGGTCCACTTCCGACGCCATGAAGTCCGCCGGGAAGCACGACCGCTCGATCACGAAGGGAAGGGCCAGCTCCGGCGTCCACTGCTCGCCAGTGTGGTACGGCTCGTCGGCCGGGATCGCCAGCTCGAGGTGCATCCCGATGTCGACGATCACCCGCACCGCTCGCATGGCCTGGGCCGACAGCATGCCGAGCTCGAACGCCGGGTCCTCCAGGAAGCCCAGCTCCCTCATGAGCCGCTCGGCGTAGAGGGCCCACCCCTCGCCGTGCCCCGAGGTCCCGCCGGCCAGTCGCTGGAACCGGTTTAGCCGGTCGGTCCGGTAACGGACCTGGGCGACCTGGAGGTGGTGGCCGGGGACGCCCTCGTGGTAGCAGATCGAGACTTCCCGCCACAGCGGGAAGCGGGTCTTGCCCAGCGTCGGGTACCAGGTCCGGCCGGGACGGGAGAAGTCCTCGCTCGGCCCGGTGTAATACATGGCGGCCGCACCCCCGGGCGGGGCGATCATCGCCTCGCACCGCCGGATGGGCTCGGCGATGTCGAAGTGGGCCCCGTTGAGCGAAGCGACGGTCGCATCGATCAGGTGCTGGTTCCATCGCTGGAAGTTGTCGACTCCCTCGATGACGGGGCCGCGGTCGGACTCCAGCTCGGAGACGACCTGCGCGACCGACGCGCCGGGCCGGATGCGATTGGCGACGGCGGCCATCTCGGCCTCGATCCGGTGCAATTCGTCCCAGCCGAACCGGTAGGTGTCCTCGAGATCGAGATCGGCCCCGGTGAAATAGCGGGCGGCCAGCGCGTACCGGTCCCGCCCGACCGGGTCCCGCTCGTCGGCCCCCGGGAGGTACTGCTTGCGCAACCAGCTGCCGAGCTCGAGGTAGGCCTGTCCCGATGCCAGCGCGCCGCGCTGGAGCGCCGCCGCGCTGAGCCCACCCGGGTACCGGTTCACGAGGTCGGCGAAGAACGAGGTGCCCTCGGCGCCGCCCCAGGTGTTGCACTGCTTGGCACAGGCGAGCACCTGGCGCCGGGCGTTGACCAGCCCCTGCCGTAGCCCTTCGGCCAGGGTGACCTTGAGCTGGTCGAGCGCGGCCGGCACCGCCTCGAGTCGCGCCGCGACGATTTCCCAGTCCTCCTCGTCCTCGAGGGCCATGAGGTCGAAGCTCCGCCGGACCTGGCCCTGTGGGCTTGAGCTGACTCGCAGTGGCCGCAGGTCGTCACCGGAGTCGTGCATCTCGAGGCGCGCCTGCAGGCGCTCGGCCATGACCGTTGCGGCGACCCGGTGCGCCTCGGAACCGGCCACCGCTTCGGACAGGGCGGCCAGGGTGGCCCGCACCAACGCCGTCCGGGCCTCGATCCCGTCCGGAGACAGGTCGGGAAGCCGCTGGTCGTGGCCGCGTACACCCCAGGCGGTCGCAACGGTCGGATCTGCGGCCGCCATCTCCTCGATGTAGGTCGAGGCGATCTCGTCGACGGTGGGCATGACGGCTCCTTTGCTCGTAGGTCGTTGGTGTTCGCGAGGGTCGGTCGGTGCTCGTGATCGGTTGATGTTTATCGATGCGCTGGGGCTCCGACAGAGCACCACGGCCCTTTGATGCCGTACGAGACGATCATGTAGCCGGCGCCGATGGTCAGCACCACCATGTCAATCACGTTCCAGCCCCAGGTGGCGTACTCGAGCGGGACCTCGCCGGGGAAGGCGCTGTCTGACGACCGTGTCCGAGTCGGTCACCCGTCCAGTGTGCTTGTCGGCGATCGAGCCATGAGAAGTCCGCCCAGCGGTGGAGGCCCGATCAGCCCGCCGCCCGGGCCAACTCGGCCGTCAGCTCCTCGGCGCGGGCCCGGTAGTGCTCGACGCTCGCCAACTTGATCGACTCGTAGCCGCGTACGAGGTCTGGGAGTTCGGCCAGTGCCATCACCACCGGGGCGGTCACGTCGTCCAGGTGGTCGAGGGCGGACTCCATCATGGACCGGTACTCGGGTGCCAGGTGGCGCTCAAGGTGCCGCAACGCACTGTGGCCAAATGGGTCCAAGGGGCTTCCTCGCAGCCGTCGCGCCCAGTGCAGGATCCGGAAGGCTGGTCTGGCGGACCGGCCGAGCTTGATCTTGTGCTTGAGGCCGAGGGAGCGCAGGAGCGGCGGATGCAGGAGGACCCTGGTCCGAACCTCTGGACCGAACTGATCCGCCAGCCGCGTCTGCTCGAAGTGGTCCAGGTGAAGGCGCGCCACCTCGTACTCGTCCTTGTAGGCCATCAGCTTGTAGAGCCCGTTGGCGAATGCCCGCGTGACGGGCGCATCGGTGGCACTGGTCCGTGCCCGCTCGAGCGTCCGGACGTGCTCGACCGCATCCCGAAAGGTCCCGGCGTAGCGGGGACCCTGGTAGGCGACAAGGTCGGCGGCCCGTGTCTCGACCAGCTCGCTCAGGTCCTTCGGGGGCTCCGGCGGGGCCGAGCGGGGGGCGAGCGCGTCATGCACCGCATCCAGGTCGACGGCGGCCGCCCGTCCCCAACGGAAGGCCCGCACGTTGTCAGCCGGGGTGACCCCGTTGAGCTCGATGGCCGCTTCGATCGCCGCAGCCGGGACGGGGAGGCAGCCGTGCTGGAAGGCGGCTCCGAGCAGGATCATGTTCGCGGCCAGGTGCAAGCGGCCAGCGATCCAGTCGGCATCGAGGAACAACCCGCTGCCCGGGGTCGCCTCCCGCTCGATGCGGGTGACGAGCGATGTGGTGTTGGGGAGCCGGCTGAAGGGGTCCTGGGCGAGCGGCACCGTGGCGACGGGCGCGGTGTTCACGACCGGCACCGTTCGGCCTCGGTCGCACACCGAGAGGTTGGATGCGGCGGCGGCACCGAAGAGGTCGAATCCGAGGAGGACGTCGGCCGTCCGGTCGGAGGCACGCGGGGTTCCGACGATCTGGGTGGGGGAGATCCGGACGTCGGAGACCACTGGGCCACCCTTCTGGGCGAGACCCGTCTGTTCGACGCCGGTGGCGAAGCATCCGGCGAGGTGGGCGGCCATTTGGACGATTCTCGACACGGTGACCACGCCGGTGCCGCCCACCCCGGGCATCCGGATGAGCACGGACTCAGGGACACCCACCGGCTCGGGTGGCTCGAGTGGTGGGTCGAGGACCTGGGCCGGTCTGGGCGGCCCCAGCACCTCCACGAACGACGGACAGTCACCGCGCACGCACGAGTAGTCGAGGTTGCAGCTGCCCTGCTCGATCGCGGTCTTGCGCCCGTACTCGGTCTCGACCGGGACGAGCGAGACGCACGTCGCCTTGGCCACGCAGTCCCCGCAGCCCTCGCAGACCCGTTGGTTGATCCAGAACCGACGGCTGGGCGTCTCGAGGGCACCCCGATGGCGCAGGCGCCGTTCCTCGGCGGCACACCAGTCGTCGTGGATGAGCACGCTCACCCCCGGCACGGTGGCCAGTTCTCGCTGCAGCGCTGGCAGGTCATCTCGGTGGTGCACGGTGGCGACCCGGTTGAGCCGGACTCCGCGGTAGGCGGCGGGGTCCGGGGTGGTCACCACCACCTTGGTCACCCCCTCGGCGGCCAGCAGGTCGACGACGCCGGCGACCTGGAGGGCTCCCACGGGACGTTGCCCGCCGGTCATCGCCACCGCGTGGTTGAACAGCAGCTTGTATGTGATCTCGGCTCCGGCAGCCACCGAAGCGCGCAGCGCGAGCGACCCGGAGTGGAAGAAGGTGCCGTCGCCGAGGTTCTGGAAGTAATGGGTGTCGTCGGTGAACGGGGCGATGCCGATCCACTGGGCGCCCTCGCCGCCCATCTGGGTCATCCCGACCTGATGTCCACGCCCTTCGTCATGGAGGGCCACCATGATGTGGCAGCCGATCCCCAGGCCGACCAGCTGGTCGTCGTCCGCCCGGGTTGAGATGTTGTGCGGGCAGCCCGAGCAGAAAAACGGCGCTCGCGCCGGGGGAGCTGCGGTCTCGTCACTGGCCGCGACGTGCAGCGTGAGGCGTTCGCGGGCCTCGATCCGCCGGAGCCATTGACGCGACTGCTCGGGCAGTGCGAGTCGGCGCCCGAGAGTTCGGGAGACCATTTCGGCGGTGACGGCGCCGAAGGCGGGCAGGAGCGGGCGACCGACCTCGTCGGTCCGGCCCACGATCCTCGGCTGGTGGGGCTGGCCGTAGAGGGCCTCCTTCAGCTGCGCCTCGACGAAGGCCGACTTGTCTTCGACGACCAGCACTTCCTCCACCCCGGCGACGAGCTCGCGCAGCACCAAGGGCTCGATCGGCCAGGCCAACCCGATCCGCACCAGGCGGACGCCGAGCTCGTCGAGGTCGGCGTCGTCAAGCCCGAGGTCCTGGAGCGCCCGCTGCACGGTGGCGAACGGCAGCCCGGGGGCCACGATGGCCACGCGGGCCCGCTGCGGCTCGAAGTGGACGACGTTGAGCGCGCCATGGTGGGCGTACTCGCCAACCCGGGGCAGGCGAAAGGCGTGGAGACGGCGCTCGGCGTCAAGCGATTGAGGCCCGACAAGGAGCGGTTCGTGCATTTCGCGCCGTGGGTCGGGTACAGGGACGAAGCTGGCCGGGTCCCCCAGGGTCACGGTGGATGAGGCGTCGGCAATGTCCGAGACGATCTTCACCGCGACCCATGTGCCGGCATAGCGGGAGAGCGCGACAGCGTGCAGCCCGAGCGTGAGGATGTCGCTCACCGAGGAGGGGGTGAGGAGCGGGACGAGCAGGCTCTTGGCCATCTGTTCGCACGACGAGGGGAGGGTCGAGGACTTGCACATCGGGTCGTCACCCACGATCGCCACCGCCCCGCCCAGGGGTGCGGTCCCCGACAGGTTCCCGTGCCGGATGGCGTCGGCGGCCCGGTCGAAGCCAGGGTTCTTGCCGAACCAGAAGCCGGCCACCCCGTCGTGGCGCCTTCCGGGCACCTGCCCGAGCAGCTGGGTACCGGCAACGGCGGTGGCGCCGAGCTCCTCGTTGAGAGCCGGGGTGAAGACGACCCCAGCCTCGTGGAGCAGCGCGCGGTTGCGTTGCAGCTCGAGGTCGAGGCCGCCGAGCGGAGAGCCTTCGTAGCCGCAGATGAAGGCGGCAGTGTTGAGTCCGCGGTCTGTGTCCAGCCGTCGCTGGTCCAAGAACAAGCGGACGAGGGCCTCGATGCCCGAGATGAATACCGTGCCCGAGCTCGCCGTGAACTTGTCCGAAAGCGTGACCTTTCGGAGGTGCCCGCCCTGGCCAAGAGGCTGGTGAGCTCGAGGGATCGTCCGCATCCGAGGGCTCATTCCGGCAGCGCGACCGAGCGACCGAGCCGCGCCGATGCCCGCTCCTCGGCGATAGCGAGCGGGGTGCGACCGCTGTCCTCGGCGCTCTCGAGGAGCTCGCGCACGAGCTTGCCAATCGCGCGTACCGCCGCGGCCGTTTTCTTCTCGTCCCAGCCGGCACGCGCCCCGTAGATCGCGATCACTCCGCCCGAGTTGACGGCGAAGTCCGGCACGTAGTCGATGCCCCTCTTCAACAGCAGCTCTGCCGCCCCTCGGTGTGCGAGTACGTCGTTGGCCGCCCCGGCGATCACTGAACAGTCGAACGCGTCGGCGGTGTCCGCATCGATGAGCCGGCCGACGGCGCAGGGAGCGAAGATGTCGCACGCCCAGCCGACCACCGCCTCGGGGGCAACCATCGGCCCTCCGACCTGGGCGGCCACCCTCGCCGCCCGCTCAGGGTCGATGTCGCTCACGGCCACCGTGGCACCGGCCTCGACCAGCTTGGCCGCCAGCGAGGACCCGACGTGGCCGACGCCCTGGACCAGCACGCGGCGCCCGACGACACCCCCAGGCCAGCGCCGCCGGGCGGCGGCGGCTATCCCGCAGAACAGCCCGACTGTGGTCGGCTCGGAGGGCTCGAGAATGCAGATCTCCGGGGCCTGGGTGGCCATCGTGCGCAGGTCGTCGAGCTCGGTGCCCATATCCAGCCCCGGGACGTACCGGCCGTCCAGTCCGGAAACGACCCGGCCGAAGGCTTCCATGACCCGTCGGCGCGCTTCTCCTTCGAGCCCGGGCGCCGGCCGGAACACCACCGACTTGCCTCCTCCGCTCGGGATCCCGGCCAAGGCGCTCTTCAGGGTCATCACCCGGGCAAGGCGCCGGGCCTCGATGATCGCCTCCGCCTCGTCGGGATACCTTCGCCAGCGCACGCCCCCGATGGCGGGTCCGAGCGTGCTGTCATCGACTGCGATCGCGCCTCCCAGCCCCGAATCCCGGTCGTGCACCACCACGAGCTGCTCGGTCTGCTCGGGGCCGAGGCCGGATCCCTGGTCTTCGACCGTCATGTGCTCGTCCCCGGCGACTTCCTCCTGGCGACGGTGCGCTGAGGCACGGATCAGTCCTAGTCCCTCGGCGCCCCCGCGGCACGACATGGTCCCATCGGGCGAGCGCCACCCGTCGGGTGAGGTCTGAGCTGTCCGTCCGTCGGCGTCCACCTGGAGATTCACGCACCTTCCCTCACCGGTTGTCGTCCGTGTCCCGCCCGGGCCCGCCGGCCTGGACCGGACCGGTAAGGGGACCTATGGCAGAATTCGCCCCCACGACGGGGAGCGTCGCTCCCTTGCACTCGCGAACCTCCACCGACAGGAGCACGCCCATGTACGCCGCTGAGCACGCCCGAAGGAACCCCGAAAAGCCGGCGATCATCATGGCGACGAGCGGCGAGGTCGTCAGCTACGCCGGCTACGAGGCGATGGCCAACCGAATGGCGCATCTGTTCCGAGACACCGGGCTCACTCGGGGTGACCACATGGCCATCTTCATGGAGAACGACCCGAAGATGCTCATGACCGAGGGGGCGGCCGAGCGCACCGGGCTCTACTACACCTGCGTGAACTCGTACCTCTCGCCCGAGGAAGTCGCCTACGTCATCAACGACTCGCTCTCGCGTGTTGTCGTCACCAGCGCGGCGAAGGCCGAAGTAGCGAGCCAGCTGCCGGCGCTGTGCCCGAAGGTGGAGCGCTGGCTGATGGTCGGGGACGGTGCTCCCGACGGCCCGTTCGAGTCGTTCGACACAGCCGTGGCCGAGTACCCCGATCACCCGATTGACGACGAGCAGCTGGGCATCGCGATGCTGTATTCCTCGGGTACGACCGGGCGCCCGAAGGGGATCATCCGATCTCTTCCCGAGACCGCCCCCGGAGGGGAGCGAATGTCGGGCGGTCTCGGTGCCTTGTGGCGTTTCAGGGAGGGCATGGTGTACCTGAACCCGGCGCCGCTGTACCACTCCGCCCCGCTGGCCAGCGTGAGCATCACCATCCGACTCGGGGCGACCGCTGTGATCATGGAGCACTTCGACCCGGCCCAGTTCCTCGACCTGGTCGGACGCTACGGGGTGACCCACTCCCAGGTGGTGCCCACCATGTTCTCCCGGCTGCTCAAGCTGCCCGAGGAGGTCCGGACGGCCGCCGACCTCTCGTCGCTCGAGGTAATCGTGCATGCAGCCGCGCCATGCCCGGTGCCGGTCAAAGAGCAGATGATCAACTGGTTCGGGCCGATCATCCTCGAGTACTACGCGGCGACGGAGGGCAACGGTTTCACCTTCGTCGATTCGAATGACTGGATGGCCCACAAGGGCACCGTGGGTCGGGCCCTGCTCGCCCAGGTGCTCATCCTCGACGAGGACGGGAACGAGTGCCCGACGGGGATGCCCGGCACGGTGTGGTTCAAGGGAGCCACCAACTTCGAGTACTTCAATGACCCACAGAAGACGGCCGAGTCGCGCAACGCGACCGGGGACACGAGCACCGTCGGCGACGTCGGCTACCTGGATGAGGAGGGCTACCTCTACCTCACCGACCGCAAGACTTACATGATCATCTCGGGCGGGGTGAACATCTACCCGCAGGAAACCGAGAACCTGCTGGTCACCCACCCCAAGGTGATGGATGCCGCGGTCATCGGCGTCCCCGACGATGACCTGGGCGAGGCGGTCAAGGCGGTCGTCCAGCCCGCCGATGGGGTGGAGCCCAGCCCCGAACTCGAGCGCGAGCTCATCGCCTTCTGCCGCGAACACCTCGCCCATTTCAAGTGCCCGCGCTCGATCGACTTCGAGGCCGAGCTGCCGCGCCTGCCGACTGGCAAGCTCTACAAGCGGCTGCTGCGCGATCGATACTGGGCAGACCACACCACCCGCATTCTCTGACCGACCGGGTCGCGCTTCGCTCCGGACGAGGCTGGCCAGGCAGACCTGGAAGGAGCCGACGGATCCGTACCCGTCTGCTCGCCCTCAGCTCTCCAGCCCGGCCTCGATGTTCATGCGCAACTTGCGAAGGCTGGCCGCGAGCAGCCGCGAGACGTGCATCTGGCTCACGCCGACGCGCGTCGCGATCTCGGACTGGGTGAGCCCCACGACGAAGCGCAGCCGGAGGATGTTCTGCTCGCGTTCGGGGAGCAAAGTGAAGGCCGGAGTGATGAGGGCACGGTTGTCCACGTCCTCGAACCCGCTCTCTTCGGTACCGATGGCTTCGGACCCACCGCCCTCGGTGCGCGAAGGGGCGTCGAGTGAGGCGGTGCGGTAACCCGAGCCAGCCTCCGTGGCCTCGATGACCGCCTCGACGGTGGCGCCGGTTGCTTCGGCCAGCTCCTCCATCAGGGGCGCTCTCCCCAGCTTTTGGGCCAGCTCAGCGTTGGTGTGCCCGATCTCCAGGTAGAGCTCCTGGATGCGCCGTGGGGCCCGCACTGCCCAGCCCCGGTCCCGGAAGTGCCGCTTTAGCTCGCCAAGGACCGTCCGCGCGGCAAAGGTCGAGAATTCGACGCCACGATCGGGGTCGAACCGGTCGACGGACTTCATGACTCCGATCGACGCGACCTGCACCAAGTCGTCCAATGGCTCACCTCGGTTGGCGAACCTCCTGGCCAGATGCTGAGCCAGACCAAGGTGCTGAGTGATCAGCTCGTCGCGCAGACCCTCATCCCGGGTCGCCGCGAACTGCACGAACTTTTCCCGTTCGAACCGTGAATCCCCGTTGCTCTCTGTCATGCGTCCTGTCGGCCGCGCGCCTTTTTGAACCAGGCCCTCGCCGAACCCAACTCGACGTCGGTCCCGTGGTCATCGACGAGGGCACTCAACAGCTGTTCAGTGAGCTCGGCCGCGAGCTTGTCGCGTGGGTTCGGCGACTCGGCCGAACCGTCGGAGGCCTGGAAGGTGCACGCCACCTCGAGCGCGTTGGGGAGTGCCTTCAGCCGAATGCGGAGCCGACCGGGGCCACGCCCATCGAAGGCGGCCAGGCAGAGCTCCTCGATGGCCAACCGGGTGTCTTCGACCTCCTCCAGGTCGAAGCCGATGTGTGCAGCGACCGCAGCCGCCGTCAGGCGGGGGAGCGAGAGCAGCTCGGGGATGGCGGGAATAGACAGCTCGATGAGCTCGGCGGTGGCGACCGGCTTCGTTTCCTCAGTCACTCAGGCGCGGCTCTCGGCGATGTCGAAGACCGAGTTCAACCCGGTGATCTCGAAAATCTTGAGCAGCCGGGGAGAGTCGATGATCAGCTTGAACTGGCAGTCGGACTCCCGGCACCGTCGGAGGGCGCCGACGAGCACCCCGAGCGCCGAAGAGTCCAAGAAGGTCACCTCTCGCAAGTCGACGGTCACCGAGCTCTTGCCGTCGCCCAAGACCGAGTGGAGCTTGCTGCGCAATGCGGGTGCCGACGCCACATCGATCTCACCCTTGACGGTCACGATGCTGGCCGAGCCGACATCCTCCTCGTCGATCGCGACGTCTTCACTCACTTCGTCCTCCGTGTCCGGATGGCCCTTGCCCGATGGGTCGTTGACTCGACCCGGATCTCGCCTCGCGGCATTCTGCCCCACGGCGCACGGACCGTCACTTGCGTTCCTTTGACCAGCGCTTCCCGGACGGGTGGCCGTTGAGCCAGCTGCTGGAAGAGGGTCCTGCGAGCTCACCACCGGTAGAAGCGGCGCGAGCCGGCGTTTGCGCCGCGCCCGACGGCAAAGCCGATCAGCCAGAGGACGAACAGCACGATGGCCACGATCCATAGCGCATGGAGCGCGAACCCCAGCCCAAAGAACAGCACGACGAGCAGCAGTGCGAGAAGAATCAGCATCAGACCTCCAGAACGGTCCGGGCTTGGACGGACCGTCGAAGGATTGAGTGTTCCCCGTTGTTGAAGCGGCAAACCCCCCGCCTTTGCCGGGTGGTCGGTTACGACCCTGTTGACGTGGGTATCCTTGATGGTGAGCACGTCTCCTGGGGGGACGCGCCGAGCGGACTGTGGAGGTGATTTCCATGGTGGCAACCACGACCGCCGGTCCGAGCCGACTGTTCAGGCGGCGACGCGTTGACGCGGCGGCGCACATGCCAAAGATCGGCCACGTCGGGATCGGCAGCGTCGGACTGTTGCTGGTTCTGGTTTCGGCCTGGGGCGGGATCATCCCGTTCGTCGGGCCGGCCTTCGGTTACAGCGCCGATGGCTCTGGATCGTGGCATTGGAGCCTGACCCATGCGGTCATGGCCCTGGTGCCGGCAGCGGTCGCCTTCGTCATCGGGTTGATGGTCCTTGAGTCGTCGCGAGGGCTCGTCGGCGGACGGGGCCGGCTCAGCCTGGCTGGGGCTGGCCTCATCGTGTTGGCCTGTGGCGCGTGGTTCGCCATCGGCCCCTGGGCGTGGCCGGTCGTCGACAACACCTCGAGGTACTTCGCGGAGGCCTCGTCGCTGCGCTCCTTGGCCTACGTCGTCGGGTATGCGGTGGGCCCCGGGATCATCATCGCGGCATGCGGTGCTTTCTTCATGGGTTGGGCCAACCGCCATCAAGAGGTCGCTACCCCGGTAGCGGCCGGACAGCCGACCGCTGCCACCCCTGAGCCCCCTTCCGAGGCTGAGCGGGCGGTCTGAGTCGGGATCTCCGGCTGGTTGGCATCGACGGCGGTGACGGGCGCGGGGCCATCGGACGAGCAGCCGGGGGATCCGGTCACCCAGAGCAACGGGCCGGGTGCCGACACCGGCGAAGGGGCCGACCTCTTCGACGTCATCATCGAAATCCCAGCCGGCACTCGCAACAAGTACGAGCTCGACCTCGCGAGCGGGCTGCTGCGGCTGGAGCGTCAGCTCCCGGCCAACATGGTCTACCCGGCGGACTACGGGTTGTTCCCAGAGACCTTGGCCGAGGACGGCGACCCGGTCGATGCGCTCGTGCTGATCGACGAGCCGGCGGTGCCGGGCTGCGTGGTCCGGGTGCAGCCCCTCGGCCTGTTGCGAGTCCGGGACGAGCACGGTCCCGACCCCAAGGTCATCTGCGTCCTGGCCGAGCGGGCAGAGCGCGATCACTTACAGGGGCTCAACGACTTGCCCCGGCGCACCCTCGACGAGCTGGAGCACTTCTTCGCCGTCTATAAGGACCTCGACACGGGGCGCTGGGCTGCCACTGATGGCTTCGGCCCCCGGGAGGAGGCGCTCGCCGAGATCACCGCCGGCTGGCGACGGGCAGCGGAGGCCAGGTCGGCCGGAGGTTCGTAGCTCAGGACGCCGTCAGTTGTAGGGCGAGCAGTGCCACATCGTCGACCCGGTTGGCGCTCAGGCGGCTGACCACGCGGTCGCACAGCGCGTTCCCGTCGAGAGGCCCGTACCAGTCGGAGGCGACGGCCGCGGCCAGCCCGGCCATGGCAGCTTCACTCCCGACCCGTCGCTCGTCGAGGGCCCCGTCGGTGTAGAGGAGCAGCACCTGACCCGGTGAGAGTTCGCCTCTCCATGGCTCGGCCTTTTGGCCAAGGACCCCGAGCGGGCTCCCGGGGAGGAGCTCGAGGTACCGGGTCGTGCCCGCGTCGATCACGAGTGGGGGGTGATGCCCGGCCGAGGCGAGGGTCACTGCACCGGTCGGCACCTCGAGCTCCCCGAAGATCGCGGTGGCGATGCGGTCGAAGTCGAGCGTGGCCCAGCTCTCCTGCAGGTCGGCGATGAGCTCGGCCGGGGAGGCGACTCGGCCGGCAAGCGTCCGGGCGGCGCTCCGCAGCTGCCCCATCATGCCGGCGGCGACGTGATCGTGGCCGGCGACGTCGCCGATCATGAACGCCACCGTCTGCTCCGACACTGGGACGACGTCAAAGAAGTCGCCACCCACCTCCAACCCCTCGGAGGCGGCGACGTAGCGGGTGTGCACGATGAGGCCCGGCATCTCGACGAATCGCTGGGGGAGCAGGGTCGACTGCAGGATGTGGGATGTGCGCGCGGCGATGTCGTAGCGACGGGCCTTGTTGACAAGCGCGGCGACCTGCTCGGCCAGCTGCTCGGCGAAGGCGACGTCGTCAGCATCGAAGGTCCGGGAGGCAGAGACCAGGGTGATGCAGCCGAGCGTCTCGTCCCCTGAGCGCAACGGAACCGAGATGAACGATCGGACCCGGAGCTGTCTCATGATGGCCAGGTGCTCGGCGTCCCGGGTGGTTTCGGCGAGCATGCTGTCGGTCAGGTGCTCGGACCACCGGGTCTTGCCGGTCGCGATCACCGAGGCTACGGGGTTGGGCCCACCCATCTGCGGGGGGTAGCGCGTCCGCAGCTGGTCAAGCAGGTGCTGGCGGGTTGGGTCGCGGTGAAGAGCCACCATCCGCTCGATACCCCCATCCTCACCCAGCACGTCGATGAGGCAGATGTCGCCGAGCGCCGGCAGGGCGACGGTGCCCAGGCGCTGGAGGGTGTCGGCCAAGTCGCTTCCCTCGGCCAGCACCTTGGCCGCCCGGGCAAAAAAGGCCGAGATCTGTGCCGCCTGGTCCTGGGTTGCCGATAGCCGTGCCCGCTCCAGGGCCAGGGCCGCCTGGCCGACCACGGTTTCCAGGAGCCCGCGCTCTTCGGCCGCGATCGCGCCCGGCGGGTAGGCGAGGGCAATCACGCCCAGGCAGCTCGGTCCGAGCATTATGGGCACCACCGCGAGGCTTGATTGCGACGCCGAGTCGAAGAGCCATGGTGCGGCGGGCTCCTCGTGGTACTGGGCCTCGCCCGACCGGGCCGCCCGAGCCAACGGGTGATCTCCGTACATGGCGGGAACCGGGCCCGTGTCGAAGGCCGGTCCGGCCATGGGTACAAGCGCATCGCCGCGGGCGACCCAGACGCCCGCCAGTGGGGGTTCGGAATCCTCGGTCAGGGCGTTGACCAAGGTGGTCGCCACGTCTTGCGCGGTGGTGGCCGCGGCCAGCCCGGCAGTGATCCGCTGTATCCGTGCCAGCCGAATGGCGACTGCCTCGGCCCCCGTTCGGGCGGCGTGCTCGGTCTCGAAGAGCCGGACCCGCTCGATGGCCAGCCCGAGGCGGTCGGCCAAGAGCTCGAGAACGGCCGAGTCCTGGGTGCTGAACCGGTTGAGCTCGTAGCTGCCGGCATAGAGGACACCAAGGGGGTGGTCATCGGTCATGATCGGCACGGCCACCACCGACCGCAGCCGACTCGATCGAAGCTCAGAGGAGGTCACCGACACCTTGGCCAGGTTGGCCACGATGAGCGGGCGGCGGTTCGCCAGGACCACACCGGCCACTCCCTCGCCAGCGCGGATCGGCGATCCGAACGAGGCCCCGGGGCCGAGGCCGGGCGCGAAACGAGCTACCAACTCATCGCCAGCCTCGTTGGCCAAGAGGATCGCCACCGTGTCGACCTCGAGCGCGTCGCGCATCGCCGCGATGGACTCGCTCAGCAGCACGTCGAGCGACTTCTCGGTGGTGACGGTCTCAGCCGCGGTCGAGAGTCGATGCCACCACCGACCGGCGGAGGCGCCGGCCACCCGGGCCGCCTGCTGGGCCTCGGCCAGGCGCTCCACATCGAGCCGGCGCCGCCGCATCAGGGCCGATCCCGGCTGCGCTCTGGCGGGGTGGTCGCCCCCGGCCGCCCCCTCCTCAGGTCGGCTTGCCGAGCTCGGCGGCCAGCCGGCCGGCGGCCTCCAGGGCCTCGGCCGGGGTCTTGCCCGAGGTCGCGGCTAGCCAGCATGACAGCGGGGCGGCGGTGCGCTCGGACGCATGGGCCGCCGTTCCGGCCAACGCCAAGAGCGCGTCCACGTCGGGGTCCGAAAGCGGCTCGACCCCCAGGACCGCGGCGAACCGGTCGATCCAGGTGCGCTGGTCGGGAGGCATCCACCGGGATGCTATCGGGGCCATTGGCGGCCAAGGGGCGCCAGCTCACCGGCCCAGCCCCAGTCGTTCCAGATCGGCCGGAGTGTCGACGTCGCCAAACGCGCTCGGTGTGACGCCCACCGGCCAGCGGTCCTCGGTCACCAGCTCAACGTCGTCGAAGGCGACGAGCGCCTGCATCGACCGCTCTCCGGTGGCAAGCGCCCGTTCGGCCTTCGCCATTGCCCCGGGCGACCACCGGGCGCAGAGAGGCTGGGCTCGGTCCTCGACCATGGGGACAACCGACCCGACCCCGGGCCACTCGGCCAGCATGCGGAGGGCGGCCTCGGACAGGAACGGCTGGTCTCCGGCCACCACGACCACGGGGGTCCGTCGGCCCAGCGCGCTCGTTAGCGCGTGGGCGCCGGCCACCACCGCGGCCAGCGGTCCGGCGCTTGGCGTCTGCTCGCGCACTGCGAGCAGGCCGCTACGGCCCGGACCGACCTCTACCACCGGATCGAGAACCCTGGCCATGACCGCGCCGGCCCGTCGTGCGCAGGGGACGCCCTCCACCAGGAGCATCGTCTTGTCGAAGCCCATGCGGCGGCTGGCACCCCCGGTCAGGAGAATCCCGGCCGGGCGCTCTCGGTCCAGCATGGCCCCAGCATGGCGCGTCGGGGCGGAGCGCGGCGACCGTCGCACCCGGGCCCAAGACCGAGACCGGGCATGAGCGCCAGTTTTCTTGGCGCGCCGGCGCGGCCGACCAGCCCTTCGGGTGGCGACCTGGTGGTTCGGCATGCGCACGCTTGAGCGCCAGCCCAAGGCGATGTTCAGGACCAGCCACGGCGCCGAGCCGCGGCCCGGCGCTGGACCCGAGCCAGTACGGGATGGTCACGACGACCGACCTCACCGCGGAGGACCATCGAGACCAGCCGTCGGTGTGGCGGCTCGGGGCGGCAGCCGCGTCGCGATCGTGGGGGTCCAGGCGGGGCCGAAGGGGCCATCCCGAACGTCCGGGCGGAACCCCTGAAGCCCCGGACGTCGAGCTCGCAAAGGCGAGGCCGAGCGAACGAAGGCCGGCGCGACCCGCCGGTCACGGTGCGAGGATGGGTGGCCGCGCTGGGTACAAAGGGTCGCTGGAGGCTCGCTGATGTGTCCATCGAAGCTCGACACGTACAAGGCCAAGCGGGATCCGGGCCGTACGCCCGAACCGATGGGCTCGCCACGCAAGCGCCGGTCCCCTCGGCCGTCTTTTGTGATCCAAGAGCACCACGCCCGGGCTCTGCACTGGGACTTCCGTTTGGAGCGCGACGGCGTGCTCGTGTCCTGGGCTCTGCCCAAGGGGATCCCCCTTAACCCGCGGCGCAACCACCTGGCGGTCCCGACCGAAGATCACCCGCTCGAGTACCAGGACTTCTCGGGCGACATCCCGGCCGGCGAGTACGGCGGAGGCTCCGTGGCGATCTGGGACTCCGGTACGTACGACACCGAGAAGTGGTCCGAGCGAGAGGTGATGGTGGTCCTCCGCGGCAACCGGGTCACCGGCCGCTATGTGCTGTTCAAGACGGACGACAAGAGCTGGATGATCCACCGCATGGACCCGGCGCCAGAGGACTGGGAAGACCTGCCCGAGCTCATCCGGCCGATGTTGTGCCAGCCCGGTGACCCGCCGGCCACCGGCCGCGGCTGGGCCTGTGAGTTCAAGTGGGACGGGGTGCGGGCGGTCGTCTACGTCGACGGCGGCAGGGTCCGCATCCGCTCGCGCAACGACCTCGATGTCAGCGCGGCCTACCCGGAGCTCCAGCCCCTCGGCCGGGCCCTCGGCTCGCGTCCAGCGGTGCTCGACGGTGAGATCGTGGCCTTCGACGAGTCGAGCCGCCCAAGCTTCGGACTGCTTCAACAGCGGATGCACGTGCGCGACCCGGCCGCCGCGCGCCGCCTGTCGCGGCGTATTCCGCTGAGCTACCTGGCCTTCGACGTGCTGCACCTCGATGGGCGCTCGACGCTCGAGCTCCCTTACCGTGAGCGCCGCCGCCTGCTCGAGTCACTCGAGCTGTCCGGGGCCCACTGGGCAACCCCGGCCAACCACCGGACCCGTCCAGCAGCCGTCATGGAGGCGGCGCTCGGGGCCGGGCTCGAAGGGGTGGTGTGCAAACGCCTCGACAGCGTCTACCGGCCAGGCCGCCGCTCCGAGGACTGGATCAAGGTGCGGGCCGAGCACATCCAGGAGGTGGTGATCGGTGGTTACACACCGGGCAAGGGCGGCCGTTCGCTCGCTCTCGGGGCGTTGATCGTCGGGATTCCCGAGGCCGGCGGGCTGCGGTACGCCGGCAAGGTGGGCACTGGGTTCTCAGACGCTCACCTGAAGGAACTCGCGACCCGCCTGGCCAAGCTTCGGCGCAAGACGAGTCCGTTCTCCACCCCACCGCCGCCAGCCGACGTGGTTGGGGCCACGTGGGTACGGCCGGTACTCGTTGGCGAGGTCAAGTTCAACGACTGGACGGCGTCGGGGCGTCTCCGCCAGGCCTCCTGGCGGGGTCTCCGACCCGACAAGTCGCCAGGCGACGTCGTCAGCGAGGGCTGACACCGAGGGGTGGCCGGGGCCTAGCGTTCGGCCGGTGCGTGTGTTCCTCGCCGGAGGCAGCGGCGTCCTCGGGATCCGGCTCATCCCGCTGTTCGTGGTCGACGGTCACGAGGTGGTGGCCATGACCCGCAGCGAGGCCAAGGTGCCCCTCCTGTCGTCACTGGGGGCCCAGCCGGTGGTCTGCGACGTCTACGACACCGACCGGCTCGCGCGGCTCGTCCGTTCGTTCGCCCCCGAGGCGGTCATGCACCAGGTGACCGATCTCCCCGATGACGCCAGGCGCATCGGGGAGTTTGCCGAGGCCAACCGGCGGGCCCGAAGCGAGGGCACCGCCAATCTGCTGCAGGTGGCGCACGCGACCGGTGCCTCGCAGTTCGTCGCGCAGAGCGTCTCGTGGGACCTGCCCGGCGAGGCAGGGAAGACCATTCGCGACCATGAGCGTGCGGTGCTCGCCGCCGGTGGGGTCGTGGTCCGCTACGGGCAGCTCTATGGCCCCGGGACCTACCACGAGTCGGCCAAGCCGCAACCGCCGCGGGTCCACGTCGACGAGGCGGCCCGTCAGACGGTCGGCGCGCTGCGGGCGCAGCCCGGCACGACCGTCGTGATCAACGAGGTGCCCGTGGAGGCTTGAGTCGGCTTGATCCACCGGTCGCTGGTGTTCGCCATGACTCTCTCCGTTGCGCGAAGCGACGGCGGCAGCGCGTCAACGCGGAAGGGCGCCGCTCCTCACTGCGCCGTTCTTGCCCTGGTCGGTCTGCGGGTGTTGCCGAGTTCCCGAGGTTCTGTTTCGTGGAGCTCTGCCAGTCACTCGGGTCGGCGCCGTTGCCAGCGTCGGCCACGAGTCGCCCAAATCTCCGTGGAGCCCGTCCGCCTGCAGGCACCGCAAGGCCACGGTGCCCGTTCCTTCTCGTCGGCGACGTCAACCGCCCGGGGCTTGCGCTGGCGGACGGCGATCACCGCTCCCGTCGCTTGGCGATGATCCTGGCCGACTTCATCCGAGACTTCCACACGCTCAGCTCGGCCTTGCGGAGCAGTGGGTCTGTCCGGCGGGCTTCGGCCGCAGCCTCCCGCTGAAGCTTTCGGAAGCTCGCCAGGCGGCTGGAGTCGAGCTCGCCGCTCGACGCTGCGGCCACCACCGCGCAGCCAGGCTCTGTGAGGTGGCGGCAGTCGGAGAACCGACAGCCAGCAGCCAGGGTCTCGACATCGGGGAAGACCGGCTCGACAGGAACGTCGCCGACCAGGCCCAGACTGCGGAGACCCGGGGTATCGATCAGGACCCCTCCTCCAGGGACGGTGATCAGCTGGCGAAAGGTCGTGGTGTGTCGACCGCGGCGGTCACCGTCTCGGACGGCGGCGGTCTCCAGCGCCTCGGTGCCGAGCAGCGCATTGGCCAGGGTTGATTTGCCAGCGCCCGACGGTCCGAGAAGGACCGCGGTGCGCGACGGCCTGAGGCGCTCCCGAACCTCCTCCACCCCCTGCCCGGTGATGGCGCTGGTGGCGAGCACATCCACGCCGACGAGACGCTCGGCCAGGGACTCCACGAGGCCTTCGTCTGCCAGGTCACACTTGGTCACCACGACGAGGGGCTGAGCCCCGCTGTCCCAAGCCAGGACGAGCTCCCGCTCGACACGAGCCGGACTGAGCCGATCGGCGGGCGCGGTGGTCACCACGACGTCGATGTTGGCCGCCAACACCTGTACCGTCGTGCCGGACGGGTCGGCCCGACTGAGCTCTGACCAGCGCGGCAGCACGGCGTGCACGATGTCGCCCCTCAGGACGATCCAATCGCCGACGGCTGGCGGCACCGTCGCATGTACGAGGCGCTCGGCTCCGTCGGTGAATACCGCCACACAGGCTGAACGCTCGACTCGGACGACCCGGGCCGGGGCGAGGGCCGGGGAAAATTCGCTGAACAACGCAAGGACACGGTCGCTAAAACCGAAGGCGGCGAGCGCGCCCGGAGAAAAGGTTGACACCAGGAGGGCTCCTTGAGGAGGCTCGCTCCCGGTGCGCTAGACGGTCAACAGGGAGCGAGCGGCGGACAGGGGACAAAGGCGGGCGCAGTCGACCGCCGGCTCCCGGACACAGTCATCGCGCATCACCTCCTCCTCTACCGCTCTTTCTCAGACGACCAGACGATACGCCCAGTGGTGTGGCTTGCCAAGGAGCCCAGTCCACCGAGGAGAACGTGATGGGTCAGGTCGACCAGCGACGGAGCCGGCAGATCTCTGCAGCGACCAGTGACTTCCTGTTCGACGCTCAGAGTGTCAGGGGCCTCACCGGGGAAGCGATCAATGCCGGGTCTCGCTTCCAGTCAACCCCGGGCACGTCGATGTAGAGCTCGACTTCGTTGCCGTCGGGGTCGGCGATGTAGACGCTGTGGGTGACGGTGTGGTCGGACGAGCCGAGCACCTTCGCCCCGGCGGACACCACCCGCTCGACCGCGGCCTTGAGCTCCTCGTCGGAGTCCCCGACCCGCAGGCCGAAGTGGTACATCCCCACCCGGCGACCAGCCGGGATCGGCTCGGCGCCGGGGCCGACCTCGATGAGCAGCAGCTCGTGGTGGGTGCGGCCGCCGGAGAAGGCGGCCACCGGTCCGACCTTGCCCGGATCTTCCGGAAGGATCTGGTTCCAGCCGAGCACCTCGCGGTAGAAGCGGGCCGATCGCTCGGC